>CAZTGE010000039.1:0-30656 GCA_964612995.1 uncultured candidatus Brocadiaceae bacterium
GCCTGCTATCGCTGCGCGATGCCGGCTCCGCCCCCCACGGCCTCGGTCGGGGTTCCCGGCCTGCGGCCGGGTTTTCGCCGGGCCTACAGCCCATTTTCGGCGAAAGCCACCCCTCGGTCGGCCGACCTGCTGTCGACGATCCGTTCCGCGCGAACGCTTTGCTGCGAGCTGTGAGGGACACGTCATGACTGCGCCACCATGCATACTCCGCTTCGGGTTGTTGGCAAGCCAAGCCCGGCCCGGATGCCCGTGCGGCGGGCCGGGCGCGCGCGGCGCCTGCCTGTGCCTCGCCCAGCGAAAGACCGACCGCAGCACGCGCGCGCAATCCATGCTTGCATGGGCCTAGGATCGCGTTATAGGTCTGTATGAACCAGACTCAATAAGGAGCAAACCATGCCGCTGCAGATCAATCACGTGGCCCTCGCCGGCAACCTCACCCGCGACCCGGAATTGCGTTCGCTCGCCAACGGCAATCAGGTGGCCAACTTCGGCCTCGCCATCAACCGCCGTTGGCGCGACGCCGCCGGCGCGCAACACGAGGAGACCTGTTTCCTCGACTGCGAGGCCTGGGGCCGGCAGGCCGAGAATGTCGCCCAGTACCTGCGCAAGGGCGCGCCGGCCCATATCGAAGGCCGCCTCAAACAAGACGCCTGGGAGGACAGCGACGGCCGGACCCAACGCCGGATCAAGATCGTCGCGCGCCATGTCCAGTTCCTCGGCGCGCCCACCCGCGGCACGCAGGGCGAACACGTTGGCGCCTCCACCGCGCAACGGCCGCCGAAGCCCCCCCGCCTCACGCCGGCCGCGGGTGAGCTGGAGGCGGAACCACCCTTCTGAGCGTGCTTGCAGCGACCGCCGCGCACACGAGGCTGCGGCGCATGGCAACGAACAAGGTCCTGTTGGTCGCCGGCCCCGGGGCGCTGATCCCGGACGCCACCGGACGCGACCTGATCGCCGGCTGCGGCGTGATCGCGGCGGCAGCCGCCGCCGCGATCACCACCACCCAGCTCTGGGGCCGCCTGGGCACCGGCTTCGCCGGGCACCCCCTCGCCGTGCTCGAGCGCCGGGGCATCGACACCGCCGGAGTCGTCTGCAACGGAGCGACCCCGACGACCCTGGCGCCAGGCGACAGCTGTCTGCCCGCGATCGAGCCGACCGCCCCACGCGAACTCGGTGCAGTGCTGCTCGCCGGCATCCCCGTGGAGGAGACCGACCGCGCGCTCGCCGTGGCCGCACGGCTGCGCGCCCAGAGCGGCTGCCTGGTCTGCGGCTGGACCGAAGCGAACGACAGCGCACACCAGCACCGGCTGGCCGACACCTGCGATCTGGTGATGATTCCGGCTGCCGCCTGCACAGATGGCGACGAACCGGTCGTCGCCATCGAACGCCTGCGCGCAGCCGGCGCGGCCGCGGTTCTGCTCACCGCCGGCAGTGCCGGCGGACTGATGGCCTACAAACAGAAACGCGCCACCTGGGGCGCGATGCCCGCCCCCCTGCCGCCGCGCTGTCTGCGTGGACCTGTCTTCGCCGGCATCGTCGCCGCCATCCTTGGCGCCAACGGCCGGCTCGACCAGCGCTCGCTCAAGCGCGCCATGCTCACCGGCGGCGCCATGGCCGGCTCGTTGAACTGTTTCGCCCCCAAGACCATCTTCGGCTGGAGCGAGCACGACTACCACGCCGGCTTCACCCGCCTGCGTCGCGTCCTGCGCCCATGAAACCGGTTGCCGGATCGGCGGGACTGGCTCCGCCCATCCGGCAAGGTGCACCGCAGGGCCGCTCGAGGTGCGCCGCGCCTCCGGGCCTGAAAAACGAGCTCCCGGGGCCCATCGGCCGAAGCGCCCCCGGTGTGACCCCATCTTCCCGAGCCTGAGAAATCCCGCAGGGCCGCTCAAAGCTCGCCCTGGAGCGCCGATCACCAGGTCGGCATGCCTTGCGTCGGCTCCACCTGCGTCCAACCGCCCGGCTTTCTTTGGTGTTTGGGCCATAGTGACGCAGGTGGAGGCGAGGCATGGCCCTCATTTGCGAGCTTTGGGTCGCCCTGAGAAATCCCGCTGGAACTGGCTTTTCTTCCGCGGTTTCCGGCGTAAAGTGGGGGCCTGCGCTCATCGCTGCACCAGGGGCTCGCTGCGGATGAAGGAAATCCAGTACCTCACCTCGTACCGCGTTCTCAAAAAGCTCGCCTCGGGCGGAATGGGGGCGGTCTATCTCGCCGAGCAGCTGGGCGCCGACGGCTTCCACAAGATCGTCGCCATCAAGACCATCAAGCGCGAGTACCTCAAGAACCAGGAGAACATAGACCTGTTCGTCGGCGAGGCCAAACTCGTCTCCAATCTGATCCACGAGAACGTGCTCCAGGTCTACCAGCTCGGGCAGACCAAGGGCATCTACTACATCGTGATGGAGTACGCCCACGGCAAGAACCTCTCCGACTTCGTGCGCGAGCACAAGAACCGGCAGAAGGTGACCAACGTCGAGATCGGCGCCTTCATCATCTCGCGGGTCTGCCGTGCGCTGCACTACGCGCACCAGAAGAAGGACATCTACGGCAGCCCGCTGAACATCGTCCATCGCGACGTCACCCCGGCCAACGTCATCCTGACCTATCAGGGGGTGGTCAAACTCACCGATTTCGGCATCGCCAAGGCCGTGAGCATGAACACGCCCGACGAGGCCGAGGTGATCATGGGCAAGCTGCCCTACATGAGCCCCGAGCAAGCCAAGTTCCAGGGCACCACGCCGCAGTCGGATGTCTTCAGCCTCGGGCTGGTGATGTACGAATTGCTGACCAACACCGTGGTCTACAACGTCAACGACATCGACGACCTGGTCGACAAGATGGACAACTACTCCATCAAGCTCCCGACCCGGCTCAATCCACACATCCCCAAGCAGCTCGAGGACATCATGATGCGCGCGCTCGAGGTCGACCCGCGCAACCGCTACGCCACGGCCAAGGAGATGCTCCAGGACCTGGAGCACTACATGTACGACGACAAGTACGGCCCGACCAACGAGAAGCTCTCGCGCTACCTCAACCGGCTCTTCCCCTGGGAAGACAAGGACAATGTCTCCGACATCGTACCCCTGGGCGACAGCGAGAGCCACACCTGAACCGGACCGCCGGTTCATGACCGAGCAGGGCTTGCATGCCCGCACGGCGCGCCTAGAACCGGCGCCTCAGCAGCACCCGTAGCTCAGCTGGATAGAGCGCTGCCCTCCGGAGGCAGAGGTCAAAGGTTCGAATCCTTTCGGGTGTGCCACCATCGACGCCCTCCGTCGCCCATGGCGCGGAGGGCGTTTTTCATGGTCGCCGACACCGCGGCAGCACCCGACACGGCTCAATGTTCGAAGCGCAGCTTCTGACAATCGACGCCCTCGATGGCGTTCAGCCCTGAGAGCAGGGCGTCGGCCCGATCCACCGGACCGTGCATCTCGAGCAGGATCAGCCCATTGGGCGAATCACCCGATTCGATGTCGTGCAAGCCGAGACGGGTCTTGATGCTGCCTCCGAACCCGGTCAGAAGGCTCTGTACCTCGCTGGCATGGCGCGCACGGCCGGTGATGTGGATACCAAGGATGATATGGGGGTCCTGCATGACCAGCTTGTACCCGGGCGCGGCTGCGGCTCAAGCCGGCACGCCCATGCCTGCGTGAAGCGTCGAGGCACCGTATCCCCCGGCGCGCGAGCCGCTGCCCGGACTGCCCCGCCGCGAAGTCCGGCTTGGCCCGGATCCCGCATGAGCAACGTCGCGAAAAGTCGTAGGGTGCTGTCAGTACAGGGTTTCGCGACCGAGGCGAACCGGAACGGAGCAGCGCTACGTGAGGATCCGCCGACCGAGCGAAGTCCTGTAATGGCGGTGCGATACGGCTTTGCAGCAGATTTCTCATCCGGGATCCGGGCTAGACCTTCAGCGAACACAGCCCCACGGCGAACCCGAGGTCCTGCTTCGAGATCGGGCAGGCCCCTTCGACCGCGAACTCGACGCTGGCGGTGAGCATGCCCTTGAACGGCGCGACCCGATAGCTCGAGCCGAGCACCACCGCGGGCACGCTGATGCGTTCGATCTGCTGTGGGGTCTTGTCCAGCGCCGAACGCAGTTGACCGGCGATGATGTTGGCCATCTCGCACACGCCGTCCGCCACCTCGCCGCTCATGGCGTCATAGGTCTGGCCGAGCATCTTGCCGGCCAGATTGCATGCACCCTCCTCGCTCACATTGAGCAGGATCGAGCCGCAGTTGCTGCCGGCGAAGCCGATGATCGCCGTCACCGCACGCGCTGTGGACAGGCGGATACCGATGCCCACCGGCACCGGCACGATGCTGGCCATCGACATGCTCTCGGTGGTGGTGGTGACGATGGCCGAGACCAGAGCACCATCGACGGCGATCAATCCCATGGCCACGGCCCTCCATTTGCATCATACCGAGGCGAACGGAGCCCACCAGCCGTAGCTGGCTCTGGGGCCCGGCCTGTGACGGCCTTTTCGGTTGACGCCCGAACGTCGCAGGCGAACCATCGCAGACGGTCAGACAGGAAGGACGCAGCATGGACCAGCCCCCGCGCCGCGAGAACGAACGCTACTACATGAGCCTCCAGCCGAGCGAGATGGCGGTGTTCCGCGCCGCCTCGGAGATCTTCGCCGCCTATGTCGCCAGTGGGCAGGTCGGCGACGAGCACGCGCGCAAGCAGTACATGCGCCAGTCGATCAGCGATGCGATCTCACTCGCCACCCATGTCGAGAAGCTGATCCAGAGCGACAACGAGACCGCCCACGGCGCCTGACGCGGAATACGGAGAGACCATGCGAACCATCGTCTGGGGCGCCATCGGCTGCGGAGACGTCTGCGAACGCAAGAGTGGCCCGCCGTTGTATCAGGTGCCCGGTTGCGAGCTCGCCGGCGTCACCCGCCGCGACGCGACCAAGGGCAAGGACTTCGCCCGTCGACACGACTGTCGTTACTTCTCCTCGGCCGCGGAACTGCTCGCCGCACCGGAGGTCGAAGCCGTCTACATCGCCACCCATCCCGACACCCACGCGGAGTACACCCTCCAGGCCGCTGCAGTCGGCAAGCACGTGCTGGTCGAGAAGGAGATGGCCAGCGACGCCGGCGAATGCACGGCGATGATCGATGCCTGCGCCAGGGCCGGCGTGGTCCTCGGCGTGGCCTTCTACCGCCGTTGCTACCCCAGCATCCTGCGCTCGCAGGAGTTGCTCACGAGTGGCGCCATCGGCACGATCCGTGAACTGCGGATCAACGACGAGTTTCCACTCGCTCATCGCCTCGATCTGGCCCACTTCCTCTGTGGCGGACTCAGCGAGGTCGCGCTACGCGACGAAACGCTCCCACCCGGCTCCCACGCAGCGCGCGGTCCGGTGCTCTACGCCCGCAGCCACGCCGGCGCCCGTTGCGTGATGAGCGTGGGATGGCACGAGTCGACGATGATCGAGACCCTGGTGATCACCGGTGAAACGGGGCGGATCACCGTGGCCGACCTCAAGGCCGGTCGCCTGCTGCGCGAGGATCGCGACGGCCGGACCGAAGAGCACCTCGGCGGGCTCCCCTATACCCACACCGGGCTGATCGACAATTTCGCCTGCCATCTGCGCGGCACAGCTCCGCTGGCCTGCCCGGGCGAGGAGGGGCGCAAATCGCAGGTGATCGAGGATGTCGTCTCCGGGTTGGAGCCGGACGGGCAGCCGGTGGCGGTCGATTACGCCTGAGCCACCACCGGGCGCTGCGGCCTGACCCAGGCAGACGGAACAACGCGCAATCGCACGACCGGAGCCGGACCGGAGCGCCCGCGCGGCGCGACGTCAGAAGGTCATGCCGACGGTGGCATGCACGCTGAAGTAGTCCTGGCGCACGTACCATTTCTGGTAGCCGCTGTAATCGACCCGCAGGTAGTGTGGCCCGCGGCGACCGGTGAAACCGGCGCCGGCGCCGAATTCGACCCGCCCGACCGCATACAATGCATGGAGCAGCGCGCCGTACTCGAGCAGGTAGTTGTCGTCGGTGTTGTCCTGCAGGGTCGGATCGTCGACCTCGAGGTAGCCAACGCCGGCCCCGGCGTAGGGCACCAGCTGGACGCGGAACTGCGGGCTGAATTCGTAGCTCAGGCCGAGATGATAGCGCGCGGCGATCCCCCAGTAGTCGACCTCCATCGCATCGGCGTCGGCCGTGCCCTCGGCGATGGTGTAGGCCAGACCGCCGCCCCAGACCAGTCGGAAGCGGGTCTTGTCGGAGATGTGCTGGCGGAACTCGTAGACCAGCTCGGCGGTGTATTCGCTGTCGACCTCGCTCTCGTCGGTCAGGTCGGTATCGAGCACCGGCATCGACACATCGATCCGCAGGCCGGCGGGGTTGCCGCGGTTGTAGTCGCTGAGGTCCACCGCCGGCAGACAGGCGCAGCCGCTGCCGAGCAGCACCGTGATCAGACCCCATCTCATGCACCAGACTCCTGCGCTGCGGGTTGGCGGCGGTCGCTGACCGCCAGCACGACATGCGTGCGCATGCTCGGCGCACCCGCCGGTCCCCTCAAGCATCAATCGTCATCGACGCCATCAGGCGCATCGCACAGAGAGCGCGGGACCGCATCGGCGGTGCGGCCCCGCGATCGCCCTCAGACGCCCGCCGCGTTGCGCCGCAGGCGCTCGGCGAAGGACTGGTTGGTCGTCGGACGATAGCCCGCGATCGGCAGCAGGTTCTCGTGTACCGCGTCGACAATCCACTCGCTCTGCGGGAAGTAGCTCGCCTCCAGCTCGGGCGCGGGGCAGATCCAGTTACGCGAGCCGACTACCACCGGCGGGGCATCGAGCTGACCGAAGGCGCCCTGACCGATGGTCTGGGCCAGCGCCTGCATGAACGAGCCGCGCTCGCAGGCATCGCCGGCGACCAGCAGACGGCCGGTGCGCTTGACCGAGTCGATCAGCGGCTGGTAGTCGAGCGGGTTGAGCCAGCGCACGTCCCAGACCTCGGCCGAGACCCCGAGCGCGTCGAGCTGCCGGGCCGCCTCCAGCGCGCGGTAGAGGGTCGCGCCGACGGTGACGATGGTCACATCGCTGCCGTCACGCCGCTTGGCCGGCTGACCTTCTGGCACCTCGTAGTAGTCCTCGGGCACGCCGTCGACCACGAACTGCTCGCCGATATCGTAGAGCCGCTGCGACTCGAACAGCACCACCGGATCGCTGCCGGCGAGCGCCGCGTTGAGGATGCCCTTGGCATCGTAGGGCGTGACCGGGAAAGCGACCTTGAGGCCCGGCATGTGCGCGCACATCGCGCTCCAGTCCTGCGAGTGCTGCGCGCCGTATTTCATGCCCACGCTGATGCGCAGGACCAGCGGCATGGTCAACACGCCGGCGGACATGCTCTGCCACTTGGCCATCTGATTGAAGATCTCGTCACCGGCCCGGCCGAGGAAATCGCAGTACATCAACTCGACCACCGCACGCCCGCCCTCGAGCGCGTAGCCCACACCGGCGCCGACGATCGCGCCCTCGCTGATCGGCGAGTTGAACAGGCGATGATACGGCACCGCCTCGGTCAGCCCGCGGTAGCAGGCGAAGGCCCCGCCCCAGTCCCGGTTCTCCTCGCCCCAGGCGGCCAGGGTCGGATCGATGCGATAGCGATGCAGCATCGCCTCGAAGATGCCGTCGCGCAGCTGGTAGACCTTGTTCTTGGGCAGAGGCTTGCCCTGCTCGTCGAGCGCGAAACGGGCCTTGCGCGCGATCTGCTTGATCCGGGGGTTGGTCTCATCAACGCAGCAGAGGTCCGGCTCGCCCTCGCCATAGCGCTCCACCTTGCGGTTGGAATACATCAGCGAACCGATGCGTTCGCTCTGGATGTAGGGCGAGACCTCCGGATCGATGGCCAGCGTCAGCACCTTCTTCATCAGCTCGGTGGTCTCGGACCGGATCGACGCATCGCGCTTGGCGTCGATCACCTTGCCCTTGGTCAGCTTCGCGGCGTAGGCCTTGATCGCGTCGGCCTCCTGCCATGCCGCGACCTCCTCCTTGGTGCGGTAGGAGCTTGCGTCGGAAGGCGAGTGGCCGGCCAGACGGTAGGTGACCGTCTCCAGCAGCACCGGGCCGATGCGCTGGGTGATCAGTTCCCGCTTGCGCGCCACTGCGTCGGCGACCGCCAGCGGATCGTAGCCGTTGACCCGCTCGGCGTTCATCGCCCGCGGGTCCACGCCGGCACCGATACGGGCGACGCAATCGTAGCCCATGGTCTCGCCACGGGTCTGGCCGCCCATGCCGTAGTGGTTGTTCATGATGTTGAAGATGATCGGCAGCCCGCCCTTGTGGGCGTCGTCCCACAGCTGCTCGTACTGGGCCATCGCGGCGAAGTTCATCCCCTCCCACACAGGGCCGCAACCGAGCGAGCCGTCGCCGATGTTGGCGATAACGATGCCGGGGGCGTTGTTGACGCGCTTGTACAGCGCCGCACCGGCGGCGATGTCGCCCGAGCCGCCGACGATCGCGTTGTTGGGATAGATGCCGAACGGGGTGAAGAAGGCGTGCATGCTACCGCCCAGCCCCTTGTTGAACCCGGTCTCGCGAGCGAAGATCTCGGCCAGTGCACCGTAGATCAGGAAGGCGGTGGCCACTTCCTTGACGCCGCCGTCGAAGTGGCGTTCGACCACCTTGAGCGCGCGGCCGCCCTCGAAGTTCTCCATGATCCGCATCAACTCGTCGTCGGGCAGCTTGTGGATCGCCGACAGGCCCTTGGCGATGATCTCGCCATGCGAACGGTGCGAGCCGTAGATATGGTCGTCGACCCCCAGGTGCAGTGCCTGCCCCACGGCCGAGGCCTCCTGCCCGATGGACAGGTGAGCCGGACCCGGGTTGTTGTAGGCGATGCCCTGGTAGGCCCCCTCCAGCTTGATCTTCTCGAGCATGGTCTCGAATTCGCGGATCATCACCATGTCGGCGAGCACGTCGACCAGACCGTCGTCGCCGAGCGCCTTGCGCTCCTTGGCCAACGTCGTCTTGTACTGACAGGACGGGATCTCGGGGCACGACAGGGTCTCGGGCCGGAACACCTCCAGCGGATCGACATACATGTGCTTGGGCATCGTGGTTTCCTTGTCTGAGGGTTGCCGCACGCGCGGCGGCGGATGCGGGGAGGTGGCGCGGTGGCGCTCAGAACCGCAGGGCGTGGACCGCCTCGCGGATCACCTCGCATACGGTGGGATGGGGAAAGATGTATTCCTTGATCTCGTCGATCCGGGTCTCGGACTCGATCATCGCGCAGGCGCCGTAGATCATCTCCGAGCAGTGCCCGCCGATCAGGTGGACGCCGAGCAGCACCCGGCTGTGCCTGTCGGCCACCACCTTGACCAGGCCGCGGCCATCGTGTTCGGCGAGAAAGCGACCGCTGACACTCATCGGCAGCTTGGCCGCGACCACCTCGCGCCCGCGATCGGCCGCCTCGGCTTCGGTCAGCCCGACCGCGGCCACCTCCGGCGCGGTGTAGATCACCCCGGGCACGGCGTGGTACCGCATCCGGTCGGCACGGCCGCAGATGTTGTTGACCACGCATTCGGCCTGACGCGAGGCGAGGTGGGCCAGCAGGATCTTGCCGGTGCAGTCGCCCGCGGCCCAGATGCCCGGAACGTTGGTGCGGCAGGCGGCGTCGATCGCGATGCGTCCGCCGTCGACCGCCACCCCGACGTCCTCGAGGCCGAGATCCTCGACGTTCGGCCGACGACCGGTGGCCATGAGCACGCTGTCGGCCGGGCAGCTCTGGCCCTGGCCCTGGGCGTCGGTGAAGCGGACCGCGTCGGACTCGATCGCCTCGACCCGCGCGCCGCAATGGAAGGCGATGCCCTTCTCGGCCAGTTCGGTCCGCAACAGCCTGGCGATCTCCGCGTCGGTGCCGGGCACGATCTCCGGCAACATCTCGATCACGCTGACCTCCACGCCCACGCTGGCGAAGAAGCTGGCGAACTCGACGCCGATCACCCCGCCGCCGACCACCGCCAGACGCTGCGGCAGTGATTCGCAATCGAGGATCGCACGCGAATCGAGCACATGCGCCTGGTCCGCGCCGGGGATCGGCGGCCGGGCGCTGCGCGAACCGGTGCAGAGCAGGATGTCGCGGGCTTCAAGCACTTCCTGCGCGACCGCCACCTTACCGGGCGCGACGATGCGCGCCGCGCCGCGCACCACCTCGACCTTCGCCTTCTTCATCAGCATGGCCACGCCCTTGCCGAGCTGACCGACCACCTTGCGCTTGCGCGCCATCGCGGCACCGAAGTCGAAACGCAGGTCGCCGCTGACGCCGAAACCTTCCCCGTGGGCCGCGGCGTGATAGATCTTGCCGCAGTTGAGCAGGGTCTTGGTCGGGACGCAGCCCCAGTTGAGGCAGACGCCGCCGAGGACCTCCTCGCGCTCCACCAGCAGGACCGACTTCCCGGCTTCGCCGGCGCGTTCCGCGGCGACATAGCCCGCCGGGCCGCTGCCGATCACGATCAGATCATACATGCTCTCACTCCTGTATCTCCTGTTGATCCGACATCGCTCAGCCCGGATCCCTCATGAGGATCGTCGCGAAAAGTCGTAGCGTGCGGTCAGTACAGGGCAGCGCGACCGAGGCGAACCGGAGCGTAGCAGCGCTGCGCGAGGATCCGCCGACCGAGCGAAGTCCTGTACTGGCGGTGCGATACGGCTTTGCAGCAGATTTCTCATGAGGGATCCGGGCTAGAGGGCGAGCAGGGCATCCATGTTCTCCAGCGCCCGACACAGCGCCTGGAGGAAGCGCGCCGCCGGGGCACCGTCGACCGCCTGATGGTCACAGGTCAGGCTCAACGCCAGGGTCGGCGCGAAGGTGACCGCGTCGGGATCCTCCGCGTCCGGATAGGGCCGCAGCTGGATCCCGCCGACGCCGAGGATCGCCACCTCGGGTACGTTGAGCACCGGGGTGAAGCTCTCGATGCCCAGGGCGCCGAGGTTGCTGACGGTGAAAGAGCCGCCCTGCAGCCGGTCCGGGTCGATGCTGCCGTTCTGACACTCGGTGGCCAGCGGGCGGAAGGCGGCACTGATCTGGGCCAGGGTCATGCGATCGACCTGTGGCAACACCGGCACCATCAGCCCGCGCGGGGTGTCGACCGCCACGCCGAGATTGACGTCGGTGAACCGACGTATGTGTTCGCCGAGGAAGTGGGCGTTGAGTTCGGGGAAGCGCTGGAGCACCCGGGACACGGCGAAGACGATCATGTCGCCGATGGTGATGTTGGGCAGGCCCAGAGCCTCGGCCCCGGCCTTGAAGCGCTGGCGCAGCGCCTGGAGCGCGTCGGCGCGGGCGCTGGCGTTGAGGGTGTACTGGGCCGAGCCGCTGAGCGAGGCGCGCATGCGCTCGGCGATGATCCGGCGGATGTTCGGCAGCTTGATGTCCTCGTAGCCGCCCTGCTCCGGGGCCGCGGCGGCGAAGCTGATCGGCTCCGTCGCAGCCGCCTGGCGCAGGTCCTCAATCAGGACCATGCCGTCGGGGCCGGTTCCACGTTCCGGCGCGACCAGGCCGCCGCGCTGCAAGGCCTCGGCCGCCGCCGGGCTCAAGCGCGCGCGTCCGACGCTCAGGGCGGCGACATCGCGCTCGATCACCAGGCCCTGGGGACCGGTGCCGTCCAGTTCCGCCACGTTGATGCCATGGGCGGCAGCCAACGCGCGCGCCCGCGGGCTCGAACCGGCGCCGGTGCCGGTGGCCGCGCTCGGCGCACCTGCAGGGGCGCTCGCGGTCGCGGCCGGGGCTGAGGCCGCAGGGCTCGGTGGGGCGTGTCCGTCGGCTTCGGCCATCGCCGCGACCGGGTCGACGCCGGCGGATTCCTCTGCGCTCGCCGGCGGCACCTCGCCCGCGGGGCGGATGTCGGCGATGTCCTCACCCGGCTCGCCGATCGCAGCGATGGTGCTCATCACCGGTACGTCCTCGTCGACCTCGACGAAGGTCTCGAGCAGGGTGCCGCTGCACGGCGCCACCACTTCGACCACCGCCTTGTCGGTCTCCACCTCGAGCAGGACCTCGTCCTGCTCGACGGTGTCGCCGGGGGTCTTCTTCCATTCCTGGATCAGGCAGGTTTCGACGCTGTTGCCCTGCTTGGGCAGGATCACGGGTGTGGCCATGGTGGATTCCTGGATCAGACAATGGTGGTGAACAGAGGGCGATAGGGGCCGAGCGCGTCGGCGCCGGGATCGAGATCGGTGGCCAGAACCGCGCGCTCGGCGGCGAAGTCCCAGGTTCCGGCCGCCTGCTGGCCGAGCTTGTGGTGATTGACCGCGAGATGGATGCGTTCGCAGCGCTCGCCGACCAGCTGCTTGACCTCGGCGTCCTCGATCGCCGGTTCGCTGCAACCGAAGCGGTCGTGCAACGCGTAGGCGCTGAAGAAGCCGGCGGTGAAGGCGATGCCGTCGAGGCAGCGCCGCGCCAGCGGGCCGACGAAGTTGTCGGTACCGCGGCTCAGCGCGCCGCCGACGAGCACGCTTTCGAGCCCGGCGTGGGCGGTAAGCCGTTGGAAGGTGTCGATGTTGTTGGTCGCGACGGTATAGCCGCCACGTCGCGCGAGCTCGTCGACAAGGTGGACGACGGTGGTCGAGCCGTCGAGGTAGATGCAGCCGCGCGGCGGGAGGAAGGCGACCAGCTTGGCCGCCGCGGCCGTCTTCTCGCGACGATTGCGCTGGGCGCGCGAGTTCCAGCGCAGGCCGCCGCCGGCGACCGCACCGCCATGGATCCGCGCCACCACCCCGCGCTGTTCGAGACTGCGCAGGTCACGGCGCACGGTCATCTCGCTCACGCCCCAGGTCCGCGCGACATGCGAGACCACCACCCGGCCCTCGGATTCGAGCATCGCGGTCAGGCTCTGCTGGCGTTCATGGGGGAGCATGGTGAGGATGCTGGCGACTTTCCCACGGCACGCTGGCCGCGTTGGATCATGTTGGGTCGCACATTATCGAACACGAATGGCCGGGCAAGACTCGAATGGGCACACAATCGACGCCGTTTCAATCCGCGCGCTGGAAGGCCGCGAGCGTCTGTTCGAACAGGATGGTGGTGGTCAGCGAACCGACCCCGCCCGGAACCGGGCTGACCGCGCGAGCGATCTGCCAGACCGCCGGCGCCACGTCGCCGACGATCCGCGATTTGCCATCGGGGCCAGGCACGCGATTGATGCCGACGTCGATCACCGTGACCCCCGGCTGGAGCATCTCGGGCGTCAGCAGACCGGGCTTGCCCACCGCCACGATCACCAGCTCGGCGCGGCGGGTATGCGCGGCGACATCGCGGGTGGCGATATGGCAGACGGTGACCGTGGCCATCGCGTTGAGCAACAGCTCGGCCGCCGGCTTGCCGACGATCACCGAAGAGCCGACCACCACCGCCTCGACCCCGCGCAGGTCGCGGCAGGCGGTCTCGGCCAGGGTGACGGCCGATCGGGCGGTGCACGGTGCGATGCCGCCGCGACCGGTGAGCACCAGACCGAGGTTGGCCGGGTTGACCCCCTCCACGTCTTTGTGGATGTCGAGCAGGCTCTGGGCGTGGTAGAGATCGAGCTCCGCCGGCAGCGGGGTCTGGAGGATGATCCCGTCGACCGCCGCGTCCTGGTTGAGGCTCTGCAGGACGTGGTCCAGCTCCTCCTGGCTGCAAGCGGCGCCGAGGGTGACGTCGCGATAGACGATCCCCACCTGCTCGGCGATGCGCTGCTGGCGACGTTGATAGACCCGCCACGGCGGCTCGTCGCCCACCGAGACCGCGGCCAGGCATGGTGGCCGCCGCCCCCCGGCGACGACCGCTTCCACCTGTCGCGCGATCTCCTGTTGCCGTTGTGCGGCGACCGCCGTTCCGTCGATCCGCTCCGCGGTCATCCCGCCTCCCCCTCCGGCTGCCGGGCCGGGGGGCCAGGATAGCTCCGGCCCCATCCTGTCCACCCCGGTATGGCCTTGCGCAGTGCCATCCCGATCCACACTGCCAGAATGCGCGTTCTGGCCCGCATCGGCATCACCGCTATGCGGATCGTGTTCGTGCTGCCGCTGGCGCTGGGCTACCTGTTCAGCGGCAGCGACGCCTTCGCCCGCCATCTCGCCCTGCGCTATCTGCGTACGCGCCGCGCCGCCTGGCTGGCGCTGGCCGCGGTGACGCTGACGGTGTGGGTGCCGATCGCGGTGATGGGGGTGATGCAGGGCTGGCTCGAGGTCTGGCAGCGCCAGATCCGCGCAGCCGAGTCCGACTTCACCGTCAGCGCACCGCTGCATGTCTACGGATTGCCCGAAGGCTACCGTGAGCAGGCGCTGCAGGCCGTACCGGGGGTGCAGGCGGTGGCGCCGTTCATCAGCACCGAGGCGGTGTTGGCGCTGCACGGACGCAACCCGCGCAGCGATGACGAGCGCTACGACTCGCGCGCCAACGTCTTCGCCAAATGCGAGGGCCTGATCTGGCAGCGCGACGAGGCGCTGAAGCGGATGGCGCCGGACAAACTCCACGCCACCCCGACCCTCGATCTCTCGCTGCCGCCGATCCCGCCGGACCAACGCGGCACCGCCTTCCTCACACCGCGCTGGCGTTCCTGGCTCGCCTTGCGTTCGCTCGCGCTCGCCGACACGCTCACCGGCTCGCCGATGCCGCCACAGCCGAGCCCCCGGCCGGGGCTGATCGTCGGTCGCGAACTGATGTACACCAACCACGGCCTGCACGGCCCGATGGGCCCGGGCTCGATCATCCAGGTCAACCTGCCCGACGCCGCCGGCGGCCGGGTGGGGCAGTTCATCGCCGAGGTCTCGGACACCATCGGCACCGGGGTCTACGAGATCGACCGCTACACCGTGTTCGCGCCACTGCCGCAATGTCAGCGACTGACCAAGATGGACGGCACCCACCCCGCCAGTCAGGGAGTGCGCGAAATCACCGGCTACCACGTCGCCAAGCAGTCCGATGCCGACATGCTCACGGTGGGCCGGGCGCTCGACGCCGCGGCGCCCGGCACCCGGGTGCGCCACTGGACCGACATCCGCGGCCATCTGCTGCGCAACGTACGCCAGAACCGCAACGTCCTCGGCTTCGTGATGATCTGCGTCCAGCTGATCTGCATCTTCATCATCTATGCCCTGTTCAGCACCCTGGTCGCGGAGAAACGGCACGACATCGGGGTGCTCATCGGCCTGGGTGCGCGCCGGCGCAGCGTGGTCGCGGCCTTCCTGTTCGCCGCGCTCGCGATCTGCCTGATCGGCGGGGCCGCCGGCTGGGTGCTCGGCTGGGGGACGCTCGCGGTGCTCAACCCGGTCAGCGAGGCGCTCGGCGTACCGCTGTTTCCGCAGGAATTCATGTACACGCCGGAGGCGCCGACCAGCTTCAACCCGCTGATCCCCCTGACCTACGTCACGATCATCACCGTGGTCGGCCTGGTCGCCGCCTTCGCCCCGGCCTGGCGCGCCGGCGGGATCGACCCCATCGCCACCATCCGGGAGAACGGCTGATGGCCGTGCTCGCACTCGACGGCATCGTCAAGACCTACCCGCCCGACCTGCGGGTGCTCGACGGCCTCGATCTGCGCTGCGAGGCCGGCCAGACCCTGGCGATCCACGGCGCGAGCGGCACCGGCAAGAGTACACTGCTGAACATCGTCGGCCTGCTCGACCGTCCCGATGCCGGCCGGATGACCTTCCTCGATCAGGACCTCACCGACCTCGCGCCGGCCGCGCGCACCGCCCTGCGGGCGCGCCACCTCGGCTTCGTGTTCCAGGGCTTCCACCTCCTGCCCGAGTTCTCCGTGCTCGAAAACATCCTCATGCCCGCACGCTGCGCGCGCCACCCGCTGGGTCCCGCGCGGATCCGGGCACGCGAACTGATGCAGGCGGTCGGACTCCCGCCGCGCGAAGGCGCCGCGGTGCAGACCCTCTCCGGCGGCGAGCGCCAGCGGGTGGCGCTGTGCCGCGCGCTGCTGCTGCGCCCGCGTCTGCTCCTGGCCGACGAGCCGACCGGCAACCTCGACCCCGCCACCGCCCAGGTGGTGGTCGACCAGCTGGTGGCCCTGACCCGCGAGCACGGCTCGAGCCTGCTCATGGTCACCCACGATCGTGCCATCGCCGCCCACGCCGACCGCCGGATGGAACTGCGCGATGGCGCGGTCCACCCGCTCGACTGAGACCCCGGTTCACTCCGCCGGGGCCAGGCCCGCGAGCACGAAGCGCGCCCCCGGTCGGGCATCCTCGTAGCGCAGCTGGGCCCCGTGCGCATCGGCGATCGCCTTGGACAGATGCAGGCCCAGGCCGCTGCCGCCGCGGCGCTCACCAGCGAAGGCGTCGAACAGCTGCCCCTGGCGCTCGGGCGCGATCCCGGGCCCCTCGTCACGCACGGCGAAGCCGTCTGCGCGCACCGCGATCGCCACCCGGCCACCGCCGTGCTGGACCTGGATCGCGTTGAGAATCAGGTTGATCAGCAGCTGCCGCATACGGGCGGGATCGGCCTGCGCCCGCGCCGCCCCATCGATCTCGAGCACCACGCCCGCATGTTCGGCCTGACGCCGCAGCAGCCGGCAGACGTCCGCCGCGATCGCCGCCAGATCGCAGGCGACCGGCTCCACATTCATGCCGCGCGAATAGGCCAGCAGCTCGTCGACGATCAGGTCCAGGCGCTGGAGCTCGTCGAGGATCATCGGCAGCCGCTGTTCGTCGGGCAGCTGCCGCGCGAGCATCTGCACCGTCAGCCGCACCGCCGAAAGCGGATTGCGCACCTCGTGGGCGATGGTGGCGGTGAAGGTGCCCAGGGTGGCCAGGCGTTCGGCCATCCGATTGGCCCGATCGAGCTCGCTCAGGCGCGCGCGCATGCTCTCGAGATTCAGCGCGAGGTCACGGATCTCACCGCCGCCGACCGGTGTGACCGCGCGCTCGAGCTCCCCCTCGCCGATGCGTTGCGCATCGTGCCCGAGCCGCTCGAGCGGGCGGGCCAGACGGCGCGCGATCCACCACGAGGCGGCGGCGAAGGCCGCGATCCCGGCGCCGGTGAACACCAGCGCCGCGAGCAGGACGCTGCGCGCAACCTGCGCGTGGGCCTGATTGCGGTAGTCGATCACGATCTCGCGCCCGGCGTGGGCACCGCGCGCGATCGGCGCAACCACCTGCCCGGCGGGGTGCGCGAGCCCGGCATCGACGAGGCGGAACTCGAACCCGGTGAGCTGCTTCATCAGACGCAGGTTGCGCTCGTTGAGACTGAAGCCGCCCTCGACCAGAACCGCGGCCACGCGCTCAGCCGAATCACGGGCCCGGCGTTCGAGCAGGCCGTCGAGAAAGAACCAGGCCGTCGTGCCCGCCACCAGGGCGAAGACCAGGAACAGCCCGAGATAGCTGGCCAGCAGACGGCTGCGGGTACGCATCCGCCCCATACCATCAGGCCCGGGACGCGGAGCAAGCGCCCCCGCGGCGACTCAGCGCCCGACGGTGGCGAAACGGCCGAGATAGCGTGCCACCCCATCGCGGGTGGGCTGCATCGCGTCCTCGCCGCGCCGCCAGTTGGCCGGGCAGACATCACCGTGCTGCTCGGTGAACTGGAGCGCGTCGAGGATCCGCAGCGCTTCGTCGACGTTGCGCCCCAACGGCAGGTCGTTGATCAGCTCGTGCCGCACGATGCCATCACGATCGATGAGGAATTGACCGCGCAGAGCGATCGACTCCTCGCAGAGGACGCCATAGTCGCGCGCGATGTTCTTGTCCAGATCGCTGATCAGCGGATAGCGGATCTGACCGATGCCACCCTGATCGATCGGGGTGTTGCGCCAGGCCCAATGGGTGAAATGCGAGTCCACCGACACGCCCAGGATCCGGGTGTCGCGCTCGGCGAAGCGCTCGACGGCGCGATCGAAGGCGAGGATCTCGCTGGGACAGACGAAGGTGAAATCGAGCGGATAGAAGAACAGCAGGACATGCCGACCACGGTAGTCGGACAGGCTGATGCGCTCGAAGCTCCCGTCGGCCATCACCGCTTCGGCGGTGAAGGCGGGAGCCTCGCGGGTGACCAGGGCGGCCATGGCGATCCTTTCGCTGCGCGCGGAGACGACGCTGTGTCTACAGTGCGCAGCCGCGTGCGGCGGTCAACGCAGCACCCAGCCGGGCTCAGGGCGACTCAAAGCTCGCAAATGAGGGCCATGCCTCGCCTTCACCTGCATCACTATGACCCAAGCATCGAAGCGAGCCGGGCGGTTTGACCCAGGTGGAGGCGACGCAAGGCATGCCGACCTGGAGATCGTCGCTCCCGGGGCGAGCTGTGAGTCGCCCTGCAGCCGGGCTGTCGCGCCGGGCGCACGCGGCGCCCTCAAGCCGAGCGGTTCTTGGCCTTGGCGATGCGGTGGCTGAGTTCGGCGATGGTGAAGGGCTTCTTGACGTAGCCCGCGAGCCCCTCCTCGCGCAGCGCCTCGACCGCCGCCCCGCGGGTGAAGCCCGAGCTGACCACGATCCGCGCCGCGGGATCCATCGCCCGGATCGCCTGGAAGGTCTCGGCGCCGCCCAGCCGTGGCATGACCATGTCGAGCAGGACCACGTCGATGCGCGTGCCGTGTTCGCGGAAGAGCTCAACCGCTTCCTGCCCGTCTTCGGCGAGCAGGACCTCATAGCCGAGCGTGGCAAGCATCTCCTCGGCGGTACAGCGGATGACCTCTTCGTCGTCGACCACCAGCACGGTGCCGGTGCCGGGAACGATGGTCGCATGCACGTAGGATGACTCGAGGTCGGCCCGGTCCTCGACCGGCAGATAGACGTGCACCGCAGTACCCGCTTCCAGCTCGCTGTAGAGCGCGACCGCCCCGTGGTGATCGGCGACGGTCGAGTAGACCGCAGCCAAGCCGAGCCCGGAGCCGGTCCCGGTGGCCTTGGTGGTGAAGAAGGGCTCGAAGGCGCGGCGCTGGGTTTCGCGCGACATGCCGGTGCCGGTGTCGCGGATCACCACCTGGATGTAGGTGCCGGGGCGCAGATCGAAGGCGCTGGCCTCGCAGTAGGTCTGATCGAACGCGATGTCGGCGGTCTCGATCCGCAGCTCGCCACCCTCGGGCATGGCGTCGCGCGCGTTGAGGCAGATGTGCAGCAGCGCGGCCTGCAGCTGGGCCGGGTCGCCGAGGATCGCATGGCTGTCCGCCTCGAGCGCGAGCCCGATCCTGATCCGCCGGTCGACCACCCGCTGCAGCATCGCCCGGGTGTTCTCCAGCAAGGCATGGAGGTCGACCGCGGTGCTGTCCACGCGCCCACGATGCGAGAACGCCAACAGCTTGTTGGTCAGCTCGACCGCGCGGTCGACGGTCTTGACGATCATCTCGACCATCCGCTGCGACCGTGCGTCCGGCCCGACATGCTCGGCCAGCAGCTCGGCCGAACCGAGGATCCCGCCGAGCATGTTGTTGAAATCGTGGGCGATACCGCCGGCGAGCTGGCCGATGGCCTCCATCTTCTGCGCATGGCGCAACTCGTCCTCGAGCCGCTGTTTCTCGGTCACATCGGCGAGCACCAGCACCGCGCCCACGGGAGCACCATGTTCATTGCGCCGCGCGGCCGCGCGCCACTCCACCGGGCACAGGGTCTCGTCGGGCAGTACCAGCATGCCGCTGGCCGGCAGGCCACGGCCGCTCTCGCGCCCGTGGGTCAGGGGGTCGATCAGGCAGGCTGTCCCCTCGGCGGTGCGCAACCGCACCAGCTCGCTGAGCGGTCGCCCCCGGGCATGCTGCTCGTCGCTCCCGAGCAACTGCGCCGCGACCGGGTTGAGCTGCTCGATCCGTCCGTCGACATCGACCGCGATCACCGCTTCGGCGATCGCATCGAGGGTCAGGCGCAGATCCTGCGCGCTACGCCGCTGAGCCTGATTCTCGACCGCACTGCGCGCGCCCGTGGTCCGCATCAACTCGCAGCGGCGACGACGCTCGCGGGCCCACAGCAGCACGAACAGGACGCAAGCGGCAGCCAGTAGCGGAATCAGCATCCACGACACGGGGCCACCAGGGCTGCCGCCCGCGGCCATCGCCATCGGCCCCACGAGTGACGACATCACAAACAGGAAGGGCTGCACGAGCACCGACATGTCCTGTTACACTGTGACGCGCAGGCAACGAATGCCACCGAAAGCCCGCCCTCTGGCTGTGCACCGTATGGGTAAGTGAAACACGTCCCGTATGCTGCTTGCTTGCCAGGCCCGTGATCCAGTATCCATTGCGCATGCGTACCATGGCGATCCAGACCGGCAGCAACGGCAACTGCTTCTACGTCGAATCCAGCCACACGGCCATCCTGGTCGACGCCGGGGTCTCCGGCGTCTGCGCCGAACGTGCGCTCGCCGCCCACGGCATCGACATCCGCTGCTGCGCCAGCTGCGTGGTCACCCACGACCACAACGACCACACTCGCAGCCTCGGCGTGTTCCACCGCAAGTACGGCGTGACCCCATGGATAAGCGAAGCGACCTACGTCGCGGCCGATCGTGGTCGCGGCCTGGGGCAGATCGACCGCTGCGAGCATTTCACCGTCGGCACCGCCTTCCGTATCGGCGATCTGCGAATCGAAACGCTGGCCACGCCGCACGACGCGGCCGATGGCTGCGCGCTGGTGATCGACGACGGCCGGGCGCGGCTGGGCGTGTTCACCGATCTCGGTCACACCTTCGCCGGACTCGGCGCCTGCATCGCCAGCTGCGATGCGCTCTACCTCGAGAGCAACTACGATCCGGACATGCTCTCCAACGGCCCCTACCCCCGGTTCCTTCAGCAGCGGATCGCCGGACCCATGGGCCATCTGGCCAATGTCGAAGCGGCCGAGCTGCTCGCCGCTCACCGGGCTCCCGCCTGTCGCTGGGCCTGCCTCGCCCACCTGTCGCAAAACAACAACCTGCCGGAGCTGGCGTTGCAGACCCACCGGCAGGTGCTCGGCGAGGCTGCCACCATCACGCTCGGCAGCCGTCATGCGCCGACACCGATGATGTCGCTCTGAAGCCGGCCGGGATCAGCCGGAACCGGGGCGCTCGTCGGTCTGGGCATCATCGCGCTCCGGGTCCTCCGCGAGCTCATCGCCATCGTGGTCGGCGTCGGTCCCGGCCGGATCCGAATCCGAATCGGCATCTGCGGGGGCATCCGCGTCGCCATCGTCCGTTGCCGCGGCTGCACGATCAGCATCGGAGCGCCGCCCACGCGTGCGCTCGGCGAAACGGTTGCGATCGGCCGGGGCGAGCTTGCCCGACTTCGACAGCTTGCGCCGGGTGGTGCGCAGGCGACGCATCGACTTCTTGTAGTCATCGGCGGTGCGGTCCTCGTTGCGGATGAGGATCGCCACCGATACGAAGAAGCTCGCCGCCAGCAGGACGAACGCGATCCAGATCGGGGTCCAGTCCGGCGGCTGTCTGGCCGGGATGATCTCGAAATCCGGTACCACGTACATCTGGAAGTAGACCTCGTCCGACTGCCGGTGGACGTCGTTGTACTGATCGAGCACCGGGTCGGCGTGGACCGGATAGCCATGGACCTTGAGGAAACGCCCGGTCGCGCGGACGGTATCGCCCGGCCGGGGCAACTCGTCGAGACCGATCTCGTTGTTGGCGATCACCGCCAGCTCGAAGGCGTGGTGCTCGCTGCGGCGAGTGGTGTAGACCCGGTCGCCTTCGCGGATCTCGGTCTCCACCCCATGGATGAATTTCCACATCCGGATGCGGTAGACGCGCTGGACGTTGTAGGGATGGTCGCGCGCGACGCGGTAGTCCTCGAACACGTCCCAGACCCGGCCGTCGACGGTGAAGGCCTCGCCGCGATAGGCGTCCGGGTCGGTACGCACCTTCTCGACCAACGGATCGATGGCGCGCGCGTCGGGATAGGGATCCTCCTGCCAGTTGGCCTCGTTGAACACCTGCCCGAGCAGGTAGTAGTACGGCCGCTTCTCGAGCACCGGCCGGTTGTCGTCGATACCCTGGAAAATGCTCGGGTCCTCACGCCAGCGACCGGTCTGGAAGGCGGACGATCCCGCCTCGAGCATGCCGCTGGCTCTGTCGACCGACATCGTCGGGCGCACCACGCTCGCCGCCATCGTCGGCATCGGTTGGATCCCCTGCTTGACGTGCGGCAGCTTCGCCACCCCGGTGAAGCGGCCGACCAGATGGGCCTCCTCGCCCGGCACCACTGCCTTGTCGCCCTCGGTCCGCACCCCGGTGGCGGGCGCGAGTGCGTGGAGATACCAGTCGCTCTCGTCCAGCCGCACCGTCATCCGATACCACTGCTCGTCGCTGCGTTCGCCGCCGCCGCTGCCTGCGATGATTTCGGTGCTCATATCCATCAGCAGTCCGCGTACCGCGATCGGCTTGCCCAGCGGAACGTCCTCCCGGACCAGGGCAGCGGGGTCGTAACCCTCGTAGAGCGGGGGGTCGGCAGCGTCATTGGCCAACTGGGCATGGGCCCAGGCGAGGCAGCCTTTGGACAGGGAGGTCACGTTGAGGCCCAGATCCTCGTAGTCGTCGAGGAAGCGCTCGACCCGGGTCGATTTCTCCTGGATCTCGGCGTAGCTGGGCAGCGGCATCGCCGCGACCGCCGCCGCGTGATCGGGCACGATCATCGGCGGCGGCTTGCGTTCCTCGAGCTTCAGCGGCACGCCACCGGGACCGCCGTCGCCCCCACCCGAGTCGAGCAGGTCTGGCAGGTAGAGCACCCCGACCGCGACCATCAGCACCGCGAGCGCTCCGAGAGTCAGCATGCGCGTGCGTTCGCGCCGACGGATGGTCGGTTGCGATTGTCCCGACCGACGCGCACCGTCGTCGCGTCGCAGCCGGAACTGCACCTTGTTGCCACCGCCGAACAGCTTGCTCATCGATCCTCCGCCTTCCGCTCTGTGAACCAAACGTACCGGCGCCCCCGCGGTTCGGGCACGTCCTGCACCGCTCCCGGCCGCACCACCCGCGCTGTGATGGAGACGCAGGGCGTCACCGGCTTTACGCGATCACCGCACGCTACCTTGCACGTCGGGCCTGTGAACCCCGCTCTGGCTTGCGCGCCAGACGGCGCGGGAGCCGGCGAATGGAAGCGAATCCCTTGCGGCGGCGGACTCCAGGCCGAGACTGGGGCCCATGGCCTTCAAGGACAAGCTCTCGACGCTCTTCGGCCGCAAGGACACCCGCAAGGAGGATTCCATGCACAGAACGACCGCCTCCGAGAGCGCCGGCCAGGATCAGCGGCAAACCGCTTCCGAAGACCTCCACCTGCCCAGCCCGGCGACCGAGGAAGAGCGTCTCGAGCTGATCCGCAACCTGCGCGACGACTTCTCGATGGTCGGCAAGGTGCTCGACCGGCTCGAGGGCCACCTGCAGTCGAGCTTCCAGGTCCTGCGCGACATGCATCAGTCGCAGCAACGCCTGCCCGAGCTGTTCGACCGCCAGGACCGCACCGCCGACGAGGCGGCCGCCGCGGCCCGTGCCGGGCGCGAAGCGCTCGAAGCGATGGGCGATCAGCTGCGCCGCCGCGACGAGGGCCAGGCGGCGATGATCCGCCAGATGGAGGACATGACGCGGCAGATGCAAGAGCAGCGCCAGTACGACAAGGATCGCGCCGAGCTGCTCAAGCTGGCCCAGCGCTCGGGTCGCCGCCTGACGGCGATGGTCGTGTTCCTGCTGTTCCTGCTCTTCGTCGCCGTGCTCGCCCTGTTGCTGGCGGTGGCACTCGGCCTCGGTCCGTTCCAGGGCCGCTTCGGTCCGCTCCCGGCACGCTCCAATGACCCGGCCGCGACCTCGGCCGCACCGGGCGACGCGCGTGAGGACGCGATCCGCGAGGCGGCGACCAGCGCCGACCCGCTGGTGCGCGCGCGCGCCGAACAGGCGCTGCAGACGCGCTGAGCGCCGCGCGCGGTCCGACCCTGCACAGGCGATGATTGCAGCCATCGGGCCCGGCATATGCTCTGGCCCATGCTGCACGCGGAACACCGCTGGCGGGAACGCAGTGCCACCAGCGATGCGGTCGCCGAACTCGAACACGAGCTCGCCCTCTCGCCCCTCCTGGCCCGGCTGCTGGTGATCCGCGGACTCTGCGACCCCGACCGGGCGCAGGCATTCATCGACAAACGGCTGCGCGATCTCCATCCGCCCGAGCTGCTCGCCGGCATGGACGCGGCCAGTCACCGCCTCGCCCGTGCGATCACCGGGCGCGAACGGATCCTGATCCATGGCGATTTCGATGTCGACGGCAGCACCGCCACCGCGCTGCTGGTGCTGTTCTGCCGCGCCTGCGGCCACGACGCCATCCCCTGGATCCCGCACCGCCAGGACGACGGCTACGGCCTGGGCCCGGGCAGCCTCAAGGCGGTGGTCGATCAACGGGCCGATCTGATGGTCACCGTCGACTGCGGCATCATCGACAACGGCTGGGCTGCACGCATCGAAGCCGAGACCGGCTGCGAGGTCATCATCACCGACCACCACCTGCCAGCCGGACCATTGCCGCACTGCCGGGCGGTGGTCAACCCCAACCGCCCCGACTGTACCTATCCCGACAAGGGCTTGGCCGGCGTGGCGCTGGCCTGGAAGCTGGCCTGGGCCACGGGCAAGGTCCTCTGCGGCAGCGAACGCCTGTCCGACCGCCTGCGCGATTTCCTGCTCGAAAGCCTGGCGCTGGTCGCCGTCGGCACCGTCGCCGACTGCGCCCCGCTCGACCGCGAGAACCGCGTGCTGGTCCACCACGGCCTGCGCGCGCTCGAACGCAGCGCCAACCCCGGCCTGCGCGCGCTGTGCGACGGGGCCAAGGTCAAGGACCAGATCTGCGCCAACGATATCGGCTGGCGCCTCGGCCCCCTGCTCAACGCCTCCGGACGACTCGGCTCGGCGCTCGACAACGTCGCCCTGCTCACCTGCGAGGACCTCGACAGCGCGCGCACGCTGGTCGCCGGGCTGGTGCGGCAGAACGAGGAACGCCGCCGGCTGACCGAAATCCTGACCGCCGACCTGATCGAGGAGATCACCACCAACCCGGCCTACGACTCCCGCCGTGCGCTGGTCTTCGCTGGCGACGGCTGGCACCCGGGTGTGGTCGGCATCGTCGCCAACCGGCTGGCCGAACGCTTCGCCAAACCCAGCGCGATCATCGCCATCGACGGCGATACCGGCAAAGGCAGCCTGCGCACCGCGGCCAACGTCCATCTGGGGCACGCGATCGACGCCTGCCGCGACCACCTGATCGCCGGCGGCGGCCACGCCAAGGCCGCGGGGATCTCCATCCGTCCCGACCAGGTCGATGCCTTCAGCCGGGCCTTCGAACGCTACGTCCATGAGCGCGACCCCAGCGCCGATGCGGGTCCGGGCATCGAACACGACGGCAGCGCCCGCATCGAGGAGCTCGACGGCGGCTTCATCGCCGCGCTCGCCAGCCTCGAACCCTACGGCATCGGCAATCCGGCGCCCGTGCTGCGCCTCGACGGGGTCCACTTCGTCTCGCGCCCCGAACTGTTCGGGCGCCAGGGCAATCATCTGCGCGGCGCGCTCAGCGATCATCACGGTGGCATGCGTTCCTTCCTCGCCTGGCGCGGCCAACGCCACTTCGAACACTTCTGCCTGCCGCGCCAGCGCTTCGATATGCTGGTGCGCCCCGAACTGGACCACTGGCGCGGCGAGACCCGCATGCGCCTGGTCTTCGTCGATGGGAAGAGCCGGTGAGCCGGGATCTGTTGGCGCGCACGCCGCGCCTGCGCCTGCTGGTCTACCGCGCCCTGTTCATCGCCGCGGAACGCTGCCCCCTGCGCCCGTTGCAGCTGCTCGCCTTCCTCGGCGGCTGGCTCGGTTGGTTCTGTGACGGTCACGGTCGGCGCACGGTCGACGCCAACCTCGCGGCATTGATCCCGCCCGGCCATCCCCGGGCGCGGGAGCGCGCCGCTCGCCGGTGTTACGCTTATTTCGGCTTGTCGATCGTCGATCTGCTCGCCGCACCGCGCCTGCGGACGATGTTCGAACGCGCGCAGATCGTCGATCCATGGGGCGTCTTCGCCGACCCGCCGCTACAGGGCCCGGCGATCGTCACCACCGTCCACGCCAACTTCGAAACCGCTCTCGCCTGCACTCGCATGCGCGGCCTGCTCGACGAGGTACGGGCGATCTCGCTCACCCACGACGACCCGGCGATCGACGCCCTGTTCCACCGCGCCCGGGCCCGCTACGGCGTGCGCAGCATCCTGCTCGCCAGCGGCCCCCTCCACAGCCTGCGCGCATTGCGCGAGGGCGCACTGCTGGGCATCGTCGGCGACCGTGACTACACCGCCAACGGCGCGCCCTGCCGCTTTCTCGGCCGACCCTATCGGTTGCCGATCGGCCCGGCGGCCCTCGCGGTGCAGACCGGCTGCACGATCCACCCGGCTGTACTCGCTCGCAGGAGCCATACCGAGTTCGTGCTCATCGCCGGCCGTCCACTGCGCGCCGACCCCGATCTGCCGGCCGACGAGAACGTCCGCGCCCTGATCCAGTCCCTGGCCGACATCTACGGACGTTTCCTGCGCGCGATCCCCGCCCAGTGGGTCGCTTTCCATCCCGTCTTCCCGCATTCCTGAGTCGATTCCACCACCCTCGCGTTTGGCCCGCCATGTGCGTTGGCCTGCTGCCGGCACGTCGCCGGCCGCAAGCCAGGAGCCACTGATGGAGACAACGGCGATCGACCTCTTCGCTCCCGCCCGGGCCACCCGGTCTGCGAGCGAAAGCGAATCCAGGATGAACAAGCAGACCGCGCGCGAACACGACCCGGTACGCCGACGGGAAGCCGGCACACATGCCCGCGACCCGGCGGCGGGCGATGCGGAACGCTTCGCCCGCCGGGTGGCCCACGCCCAGGACCAGCGCGAGCATTCCCCGGAACGGGATCCTGCGACCATGGCGACCGACCTCGTCGCCAGCGGCGTCGCTCCGGTCAGCGCAGCGCAGCCACCCACGCCGCTGGCCCAGGCCGGCTTCGCGCTGGTCGATCCGATCGTGGCCCGGCTGGACGCCGAACGCGCGCAGCAGGGCGACCTCGCCGCGCTACCGCTGCTACCGGTCCCGGTTGCAGGTGAAAGCGCACCGACGGCGAGCCTGCCCCAGGCCCCGGTCGCGGTCGCAGCCGTGGCCCAGAGTGCGGGCGGAGCCCTGAACGCCGAGCCTGCCGCGAACGCGCCGCGCGGGCGGGAGGTACAGCGCTCCACGACCCAGCCCGACCAGCTGCCGCCATCCAGCGTCCTGGAACAACCGGACCCGCTCGGCACGAGCACGAGCCAGGCGCCGGATCCCGGCATGAGCGCGCTCGCAGCGACCAATCAACCGAGCGGCGGCGCGCTCCACGACGGTGAGCTGGAACTCTCGAATCGCTCGCAGTCGACCGACGCCGAGGCACAGATCGCACTGCCCCGCGCAACGACTGCGCCGGGTGGCGAACAGGCGCCGGACCCGCTCCCATCCGTGACCGCAGAGCCCCAGATCGAACGGACCGGGTCCAGTGATCCCGCCCCCACAACGGCGCGCAGCCAGGGTCCGGCGGATGCCGAACTCGCCCCGGCCGAGCGTGCGCTGACAAGCCAGATCAGCCGCGGGCTGCTGCAGCAGGGCCTGAATGGCGAGCGGACCCTCTCGCTGCGCCTGACCCCGCCCGAACTCGGTACCGTGCGGGTCGAGGTCGTCGAACAGGCCGGCTCGCTGCACGTACGCATCAGCGCCGAAGACGAAGGCGTACGCGCTGCGCTCGAACGCGGCATCCATGCGATCCGTCAGGATCTGCGTGCCGCCAACGCGCCAGTGGCCGACCTGCAGCTGGCCGACGACCACCTGGAATTCTTCCACCACGAACAGGATCGCGGCGATGGCACCCAAGCGGGCGCCCAGCACCAGAGCCACGGCCGCCGCGGCGACGACGGCGCTCGTTTCAGCCTCGAGCCCGAGGTCGACGAGAGCCCGGTGCCGATCCCATCGCGCGCTGGCCTGCGAGCACGGGTCGACGCCGCGAGCGTGGATGCCCACGCCTGATCCCACCTTCCTCTGGCACGCCGCAAGCGTGAACTAAACACCACCCATCGCCCCGAGCGAGGAGCCGGAACCATGACCGTACGCGCCCTGACCAGCGGAGTCACCGGACTGCTGAACAACCAGTTGGCCCTCGATGTGACCGCCAACAATCTCGCCAACGTCAACACCCCGGGCTTCAAAGGCAGCCGGGTCAGCTTCGAGAGCTCGCTGGTACAGACCCAGTTCTCAGGCTCGGCCCCCGGCGCCCAGATCGGCGGCCAGAACCCGCAACAGGTCGGCCTGGGTGTGTCCACCGCCTCGATCGACATCGACATGAGCCAGGGCGCGCTGCAGGCGACCGGACGCGACCTCGACCTCGCGATCCAGGGCGAGGGCTTCTTCGAACTCACCGACGGCACCCGCTCGTATTTCAGCCGGGTCGGTTCCTTCGGGCTCGACAGCAAGGCCAACCTGGTCCACCTCGGCACCGGCTATCGCCTGATCGGCAACACCTACAACCTCGATCCCAACCCCGACGGCAGCCAGACCATCGATCAGATCGGCGTGCCGCTGGAGATCCCGGTCGGCGAGTCCTTCCCGCCCTCGCGCACCGAGCGCATCACCTATCAGGGCAACCTCTCCAGTGACACCCCGGCGCTACGTGGGAGTTCGCTGAGCTCGCTCTACCAGCTGCGCAACGCCTTGAGCGGCAACGCCGCGACCGAGGACACCCGCCTGCGCGATCTGACCATCTTCAACGGGACCACCGGCACGCCGGACACCGAAGTCACCATGTATGTCTTCGGTACCAAGCAGAACGGCGAGACCTACGGCGGCGAATTCACGCTGCACCCCTGGGCGACCCCGACCAGCGCCAACAACGACGGCTCGGTCACCGAACTGGTCAGCGGGTTGAACGACGTGCTGGTCCACGGCAACGAACGCTTCGGCACCGTACGCGTCGAGAACGGCAATCTGGTCGCCTCCGGCGTCGGCGACGGCGACGGCTTCTCGTTGTTCCTCGGCGAGAGCGACCCGATGCCGGTGACCTACACCCCCGCCGGCGGTGCGCTCAATGGTGGCGAGGCCTACAACGGCGTGGCCGACGCCACCCCCGAAGACAGCCACACCATCGGCATGGGCGAGTCGCCCGGCCTGCTGCAGACCACCTTCAGTGTTCCCGCGGCCGACTTCACCGCCCAGGGCAGCGCCAACATGCGCCTGGCGGTGCGGGTCAACGGTGAGGAACGCGGCTCGGTGGTGGTGCCGGCGGCCGACTACAGCGGCGGCGGCAACACCTTCAGCATCCCCGGCTTTCCCCACGTCGAACCCGGCGACACCATCGAATATTTCGTCAGCGGCAATCTCGACGTCAGCGGGGCGGGCGACGTGACCTGGTCGACCGAGATCGTCGACGACTACAACGTGACCAATCTCACCCGCGATGTGTACTCACCCGACGGCACGGGCGCGAACGAGGTCGCCGACATCTTCGACGAGAACAGCACCGCCGATGCCAACGCCTGGCAGCTGCTCAACACCACCAACGCCAACTTCAACTGGTATCGCAGCCGCATGGTGCCGGAGTTCGTCTCCTCATCGATCGAGGTCTTCGACGCCCAGGGCGGCCGCCACACGCTCGAATCGCGCTTCTATCGCACCGGCACCAAGACCGAGGTCGGGACCGACGCGCGGATCAACTCCTGGGACTGCGTCGTCGACATCCCCTTCGGCGACGGCCAGATGATCGACGACATCGTCACCGGCGTCGAGTTCGACCAGGACGGCCGCTTCACCGGCTCGATCGGCACCACCGTGCACTCGACCACGCTCGACGCCAACCAGTACGTCGGCAGCCCGGCCACCCCCAACATCCAGGTCGACTGGGGCACCACCGGCCCGACCGATCCACCGACGATCGCGATGGACTTCGGCAACAACAACAGCTACACGGGCCTGACCAGCTTCGGCAGCGACAACACCGCCGCCGCGGTGCAGCAAGACGGCTATGCCGATGGCAAGCTCGACAGCCTCAACGTCAGCGCCGAAGGCGATGTCATCGCGCTCTACACCAACGGCATCAGCCGCTCGCTGGCCCAGCTCACCCTCACCTCCTTCCGCAACCCGGCCGGTCTCAACTCCGTCGAGGGCAACCTCTGGTCGCAGACCACCAACTCAGGCAACCCCACCCGCCGTACCCCGGGTCAGAACGCCGGCTTCGTCACCTCCGGCGCTCTGGAGAGCGGCAACGTCGACATCGCGACCGAGTTCTCGCGCCTGATCACCGCCCAACGCGGGTTCCAGGTCAGCGCCCGCGTGATCCAGACCACCGATGCGGTGCTCGAGGAACTGGCGAACCTGACCCGGTGACGCTAGCCGCTGACGAGCGATCCGGATCGCGCCCGCGACCGGATCCGGTAGCGCTGGTGCCGAGGCAGAGGCCCGGCCATCGAACGTTCGATCATGTTTCTCACAGAGGCGCGGAGACACGGAGAAATCATGAGAGGTTACCGTTGATGGTACGAGTAATGCCCTCTTTCATCAGTGCTTCTCCGAAGTTCAACAGATACCCCAGTCGCAAACCGGTCAGCTTCAGGTAGGTAAGAAGCTGTTTCTTGTGTGCCGGATGCACCTTCTCGGCCGACTTCAGTTCGACGATAACCTTTTGTTCGACAGTAACTACTCAGGCCTATTCCTGTGCTCTCATAAACCACAGAGAACACAGAGA
>CAZTGE010000040.1:0-30144 GCA_964612995.1 uncultured candidatus Brocadiaceae bacterium
AACCTTTCGTTCGACAATCAAATCGGCACGAAAGCCTTCATCGAACTGTTTCCCCTCACAGGAAATTGCCACGGCCACCTGTCGTACCACAGAAAGACCTCGTGCTTTCAACTTGTGGGCGAGGGTTACCTCGTAGACCGTCTCAAGCAAACCAGGCCCAAGGTCTTGATGGAGTTCAACTGCGCAGTCCACGATCACAGTACCGATATCATTCTCATCCATCTCCGTGTCTCCGCGCCTCCGTGAGAGACCTCTTCGGTGATCGAACACGGCGTGGGCGGGACCCGCCTTGGACGGCGGCATGTTCGCTTCCGTGCTTGCCGGCTCTGAGGGCCGCTCGGCTCATCCCGTCGCTGGTGCCGGGTCCACCTGTCGTGCGGTGGCCAGCGGGTCACCGCACGACGGCCTTGATGTCGGTTCGCCGAGTCCCACCCGACCTCACGGCGCTGAGGCGTTCGCTCCAGACGCGGCCGGCCAGTCCAGGACCACCTGGAAGCAGGCCGCCGCGGTCACCGACACCGTGACCGTGGCCGCGTGCGCGGTGGCGATGCGGGCGACCACCGCCAGGCCGAGCCCGGCGTGGGCCGCGGTCTCGCTGCGCGCCGCGTCGGCGCGCCAGAAGGGATCGCAGGCCTGCGGCCGCGGCCCCGGCTCGGCCCCGCTGGCCGGATTGGCGATGGCGATGCGCACCGCCGCCTCGTGCCGGGCGATGTGGACGACCATCGACCCCGCCCCGCTGGCGTGATCCACCGCGTTGCCCAGCAGATTGGCGAACACCGTCTGGGCCAAGGCCGGATCGGCGCGGATGTCGGCATCCTCGTCACCGGTGATGGTCAGGGCGAGGCCGTGCGCCGCGGCGCGTGCGGCCAACGGCGCCCAGGCCGCGGCGACCAGCTCGACCACTGCGCAGGCCTCGGTGCGCAGGGCCACGGCTGCGGCATCGAAACGGGTCAGCAACAGCAAGCCCTCGAGCCGGCGTTGGAGCACGTCCAACTGCTCGACCAGCAATCGGGCCTCGTCCGCGTCCAGACGGCCCTGACTACGCGCGAAACCGACCCGGCTGTGCAGGGCCGCGAGCGGCGTGCGCAGCTCGTGGGCGATGTCGGCCAGGGTCCGTCGTTCGCGGCGGCGGGCCGCGGCCAGGCGCTGCAGCAGCGCATCGGTATCGGCACGCAGTTGTTCGAGCTCCTGCGGCAGCCCCGCCACGCTGAGCTGCGCATCGACATTCTCGGCATCGAGTGCGCCCAGGCCGGCGCGCAGACGCCCGAGCGGCGCGAGCAGGGCGTCGCGCAACCGGCCGGCGCCGAGCAGGCTCACGGCGACGACCACGCCGCCGACCAGCGCCAACAGCAAGGCGATGGTCCGCAGGTCGCGCTGGAGCTGATCCACCCGCACGGCGACCTCGATCCGGGTTCCCGGGGGAATGCGCACCGGTCGCGCGCGACGCCCCGGAGCGTTCCGATCCAACGAGAGGCGGCGGGCGGTGACCCGCCACTCGCCCCCGCCGGCCTGCATGGCGACCACCGCCCGGGCAGGATCCACCGCCATCTCCAGATCCGGCGCCGCATCCGGCCAGACCGGATTGCTCCGCAGCACCCGCCCCCCCGGTCCGACCACTCGCAACGCGAACACCCGGGGCGCAGCGGGCAGGCCCTCGCCGACCGCGAGGTCTGCATCCTCGGCGTCACGGCGCAGCAACTGCCGCACCATGATCGGGTGGCGCGCGAGCATGTCCGCCCGCCGGCGCAGATCGACATCGACCTGCCGCAGCAGCAGGCTGCGCGCCGCGAGCCAACCGACACCCCCCGTGAGTCCGGCGGCGACCACCGCAATGGCGACCAGCGCCCACCAGAAGCGTCGTGCCAGGGTCATGACGCGTCCAGGACGTAGCCGAGACCGCGACGGGTGGTCAACAGCCCGGGGGCTCCGGCAGCCGTGAGTTTGCGCCGCACCCGAGCGACGAGCACGTCGAGGACGTTGGAGCTGACATCGCGGGCGAAATCATAGCAGTGCTCCCATAGCGCATCGCGACTGACCAGCTGACCACGCGAACGCATCAACAGCTCGAGCAGCTGGTATTCGCGCGCCGTCAGCGGCACGACGGTCTGCCCACAGGTCACCGTCTTCGCGGTCTGATCGAGTCGGAGCGGACCACAGGTCAGCACCGGATCGGCCTGGCCCCACGCGCGCCGCACCAGCCGTCGCAGGCGCGCGAGCAGTTCGGGGACCGCGAAGGGCTTGGTCAGGTAATCGTCGGCCCCGGCATCGAGGCCGACGACGCGATCCTCGACCGTGTCGCAGGCGGTGAGCAACAAGACGGGCACCGCCGAACCGCCCTCTCGCAGGCGGCGGAGGATGGCCATGCCGTCGAGACCCGGCAGCATGCGATCGAGCACCACCCCGTCGTAGGTGCCACCGTCGAGGTACCACCAGCCTTCGTCGCCGTCGGCCGCGGCATCGACAGCGTAGCCCTCCGCGCGCAGACCGCCGACGAGCGATTCGCGCAAAGGCGCATAGTCCTCGATCACCAGGATCCTCATCGCCGGCCAGCATCCCGGCTGGATCGCCTTGCGGCAAGCGGCACCGGCGCCGGCGGTCGCAGGGCGGTGATCGTATCGCCCCCCTGCAACCGGTTCCCGACCACGATCGAAGGCCTCAGCCCTCGCCCTCCGGACCTGCGCCCCGGCCCTGGCGATGCCGGCGCCTGGCTCGCCGTGCGGCGCGCAACTCGGCCGGGCTCAAACCGCCGCTACCGTCGGTGTCCGCCCGGGCGAACCGCTCGGCCGGAGTCCCGCGCCGGCGTCGCGCCCGCCGCTCGCCCGCGTCGCCGGCATCCGCATCGTCACCGCGGCCCTCCCGGCGCCCGGCCCGATGGGCCTGGAATTCGGCGAGTGAGATCTCGCCGTCACCGTCCGCGTCGAGATGTTTGAAATGGAGCCGGAACAGGCGTCGGCCGAAACCGGCGAACTCCTCGGCGTTGAGTTCGCCGTCGCCGTCGGTGTCGGCCGCGGCGAAGACTTCTTTCCAGGCAGCGGGATGCTGGGGTCGCCGCTGGCGCCGCCGAGCCGCGGTCTGAAGCTCCGCGAGGCTGATGCCGCCGCTGGCGTCGGCGTCCAGCCGCGCGAGCGCGCGCGGGCGCTGCAAGCGGCGCGCGCCAGCATCGGGCTCCGACTGTTCGGTCGCCATGAGCGGCAACGCGATCAGCCCGGTGCAAGCAGTGGCGATGATGGTGGGAATCAGACGCATGGTAAGCTCCTCTCCGTCTGGTGGTGTGCCCCAGCTTAGCGCACCCACCTGACACCAACCTGAACGCCGACCATGCCCTCGCTCATGCCTTCGGCGATGCCGGCAGCCGGCCTCCAGCACTCGCGCTCGCCGGCCGCGATCGACGCGGCGCGCTGGCGGAGGCACCGACGGGCATCGCGCAGGCGCCGTTCCCGGATCCAGCACAACGCGAAACGGGCAGGCCGTGTGGCCTGCCCGTTCGCATGGTTCTGTCGTGGGCGCAAGCGATCAGCGCTTGGCTGCTCCGGCAGTGGAGAGGCATTCGTTCGCTGCGATGAAATCGCGGGTCTTGGGCTCGACATCGGCGGTGGTGACCAACCAGCCGGTGACCTTCTGCCCGGGGTACTTCGCCTGCAGCTTCTCACGCATGTCCATGAAGGCCTTGCCGTCCTTCATGCCGACCCGGGCACCGCGACGCTTGATGTCGACGAACCAGACGTCCTTGCGACCGCGGGCGAGCACGATGCGGCCGCTGCCCTCGATGCCGAAATTCTTGGCCGGAACCGCCTCGACGCTCTGGAAGACGGGCAGCCGGGTCTCCTCTTCCCGGTTGACGATCCTGCCCGACAGCGGGTGGCCCGCCCGCAACAGTCGGATAATGGCTTCTTCGGTGGCTCGCACAGCTACGCGCATGGACACTCCTCGGTATGGAAGGATCAAAGCGGGGCCCGATCACAGAGATCGGAGTGCCCCTCGAAATGGTCCCCCAGTCTAGCAACAAGTGCCCAAAAAGCAAGCAAATCGTGGTCGACATGCCTCGCCCGATCCATATAGGGCCGGGCTGGCGGTGGGCGGAGCGCCACCGGGCAGCAGCCGTCAATCACATCTCAAGTCAATGACAGACAATGACTTGAGTCATGATGTGAGTTCCTCGGCCCGACTCCGGTAGGCATTGAAGCGCTCGCGCACCGCTCCACTATCGAACAACTCCCTGGCCAACTCATAGCCGAGGCCGTGGTAGCGCACCGGCTTCGATCGCCACAGGTCCAGGGCGATCCCGACGTTGACACAGACCATCTCGTAGATGGGGCCGCGTTCACGGCCGTCGATCAGATCGTGGAAGACCGTGACGTTGACGTCGGCGTCGCCGTTGGGCAGCACGTCGTAATCGCAGGTCGCCTCGACCGGCGGTTCGAGCACCCCTTCGGCGCTGCCGTGCGGGGTCACGTGGATGTAGTGGGTCGGACCGCTGACCGAGACCTCGTCGATGCCCGGCATCCCGGAGACGACCAGCGCCCGTTCCAGGCCCAAGGCCTCCGCCGCGCCGGCGACCAGACGGGCCTGATCGAGGCTCACCGCACCGAGCAACTGGCGCGTGACCACCGCCGGGTTGGCCAGGGGCGCGGCGAGGTTGAACACCGTGCGCCGGCCGGCGGCCTTGCGATAGCGCACCACCTTGCCCACCGCCGGGTGATGCGTGCGCGCATAGATGAAGCACAGGCCGAGCTCACGCTGCAGCTGGGTCAGAACGGCATCGGGCACCTCGATCGGGATCCCCAGGCGCTCGAGCAGGTCGAAACTGCCGTTGGGCCGACGCGAACCGCGGTTGCCGTGCTTGGCCACCGGCACGCCGGCCGCGGCGAGCGCAAAGGCGGCGGTGGTGCTGATGTTGAAGCGCGAGAGCTTGGAGCCGCCGGTGCCGACCACGTCGAAACAGGGGCGGTCCACGCTGACCTTGATCGAACGCTGACGCAGGTTGCGGACGAAGGCCGCGACCTCCCGCGGGGTCTCACCGCGTTCGGCCAGGGTCACCAGCAATTCCGCTCCACGCGCATCGCTCAGGCGACCGTCGATGAGCAGTTCGAGGAACTCGTCGACCTGATCCGCGTCCATTCCTTCGGAGGCGGCGGCGAGTTCGAGGGCGGCTTGAAAACGCAAGGCCATGGTCTTCTCCCGGCGCCGGCAGCCCCGCCAGCGCCTGTGGTCTGCATACTACGTCCGGCGCGCATGGATCCGAAGGCAATCGGACCGCGAATGCGGAACTGTACGCCTGGGTCTATTCTCCGGTCTGGGGCTCCGCCCACGCGAACATGCGGTCTGGGATCGACTCGGGAAAAGTCAATTCGGTGACCACGATCTCGCGGATGTTGTCATTGGCATTGCGTATACGCATCGCCACCGGCTTGTGCTTGAGGTCGAATTCGAGCCGCACCGTCTTGAGGTGCTCCTTGACCTCGGCCCGGCGCGCCGCCAACTCGACCACCGCGCGGGTCGCGGGGCTGAGGCAGCCATCTGCCGCTCCGTCTCCGGCCGGTGGCTCGACGGCGCGCGCGGTCATGGTGAAGTCCTCACGCAGACTGGCGTGCTCCATGCGGAAGAACGCGTTGATGCGGTCGAACAAGCCGTCTTCGTCCGCGTCCGGATCCACCGGGTCCTTGTCGACCAGCGGGGCCTCATCGGCGAAATCCTGCTGCACATGCCAGGTCCACTCGCCGTTGCCGATGAACCACTCGCGGCTCTCCGGGTCGTCCTCGGGGCGGAATTCCAGGTGATACGAATCGGGGGCGCGGAGGTAGAAGATCACCAACGAGGTCTTGGGCTCACTCAGGGAATCGTCGGGGCGCAGGACGCGCATGCGCAACGCGCCCTGCATCGCCGTCCGGTCCTGCTGCGCGGTGACGATCGCACGCAGCAGGGGATCCTCGATCGCGTCCTCGTCGACGACGTCCTCGTCGACGGGGACATCCTGCGACTGATCGACGGGCTCGTCTGCGCCGGTGGCGACATCCGTATCCTCGGCCGCGCACGCCCTGCCACAGCTGGAACACGCCAGCCAGGCCAGAATCGCCATCAACGCCATCACACGGGTCATACCCCCTCCTCGCCGGCGACGGGTGTCGCTCGCTTGCACCCCAAGCCCCGGAAAGATAATCATCAGGCAGCGGTCGCCTGGGGCAAACCATAGGTACGCAGCCCTTGACCGCTGGATGGAAGGGAGTCCATGGCGCGTGTCCTCGTAGCTCTCGCACCAGGAGCCGAAGAGATCGAGACCATGGGCGTGGCCGACACTCTGGTCCGCGCCGGTTGCACGGTGACCATCGCCGCAGCGGCCCCCACGTTGACGCTGCGCGGCAGCCGCGACCTGCCGCTCGCCGCGGACACGCTGCTCGCCGATCTCGCCAGCGAGACCTTCGACTGCCTGTTCTGCCCCGGCGGCATGGGCAGCGCCGAGCACTGCCAGGCCGACCCGCTGATCCAGGACCTGCTCGAACGGCAATTGGCCGGACCCGGCTTGCTGGCCCTGATCTGTGCCTGCCCCATCGCGCTGCTGCCGCGCGCGCTATGCACCGGGCGCCGTCTGACCTGCTATCCGGCTCTGCGCGATCGCTTCGCCGATCAGGCGCAGTGGATCGATGCCCCGGTGGTGGTCGACGGCAACCTGATCACCAGCCAGGGCCCGGGCACGACGATCCATCTCGGCCTGGAGCTGGCCCGGCAGCTGGTCGACGAGGCGACGGCCGACTCCGTCGCCGCCGCGATGCTGGTCGAACCTCTCAGCGCAAGGAGCGCCCCATGAGCCGCATCACATCCCGCCTGGTCCTCGCCGCGCTGCTCTGCTGCTGCCTCGCCCCGGCCGTCGCCGCCGACCACAGCGACATCGCGGCCCAGCTGAGCGCCGCGCTCGCCGACACCGACGCCCAGGCCAAGCAACGGGCGATCGCCCGCGTGCGCAGCATCCCCGACAAGGAGGTCGCCTTTCCGCTGCTTATCCGCGCCGCGGGAGACCGTCAGGCGCGCAGCGTGGCACTGAAGGCGCTCGCCGGCCTCGCCGGGGTCTCGCCACGCAGCCGCCCCGACACCCATGGCAACGTCGGCCCCGGCTACCCCGGCCACCCGAAACAGAACACCGCCGCCGGCTGGCAATCCTGGTTCAGCCAGTGGAAGAAGGAGCAGGACGAGAAGGAGCGTCTGGCCGAACTGCAGAAGCAGCTCGAAGAGGCCGCGGCCAAGGAGGAGGAGAAGGCAAAAGCCGAAGCGGAGGGCGAGGTGGCTGACGCCGACGCCGACGCCGAGAACGACGATGCTGACGGCGAACAGCTGGCCGAAGAAGCAGAGCCCGTGGCCCGGCCCCCGTCGCCCGAGGATCGCCATGGCAAGCTCGATCGGATCATCCTCAAGCGCGGCGGCATCCGCATGGGCTACATCGTGACCAAGCGCCAGGACCTGCAGGGCAACATCACCAGCATCGTCCTCGCCCATCGCGACGGCGGCGGGCGCGAGGTCCTGGACATGGCGCTGATCGCCCGCATCGAAGAGGACATCCGCTGAGCCACCCGGCCGACACCACGCCTGGCGACCGACCGGCCGCGCCCCGGGTCGGGTTCTACGCCGGCTCATTCGACCCGCCCACCCGCGGCCACTGCGACCTGATCGCGCGCGCCGCCGCCATCTGCGATGCACTGGTGGTCGGAGTCGGCTGCAACCCGGCCAAACAGCCGCTGCTCGATCCGCAACGGCGGGTGGAGTTGCTGACGCGTTGTTGCGAGAACCAGCCCACGGTACGCGTGATCGCCTACACCGGCTCCACCGTCGCCGCGGCGCACGCCCATGGCGCCACCCTGCTGGTACGCGGGCTGCGCCATGGCCGCGACGCCGATCACGAGTATCCGACCGCTGAGTGCAACCGGCGCGCTGGTCTCGAGAGCATCGCGCTCTTCGCCCGCCCGGAACACGCCTTCATCTCGGCCAGTCTGGTGCGCGAATTGCTGGCCGCAGGGCATGACCTGGAACCCTACCTCCCGCCAGCGGTCGCCGCCGCCCTGACCACGCCGGACGCACGCGCGTGAGTCGTGCGGGCGCGATCGCCTTCTACCACCACCTGCAGCTGAGCGTCCGCTCCGGCCTGCCGTTGGCGGGGGCGGCCGAATCGGCCGCCGCAAGCGCCGGCGCCCCCTACAACCGCTGGGCCGGCGAGATCGGCCGCCGTTTGCGCAACGAAGGCGAAGCGCTCTCGAGCGTTCTGCGCGAACTGGGCGAGAGCCCCTTCGCCTGCGGGCTGGTGCTCGCTGGCGAGCGCAGCGGGCGGCTGAGCGAACTGTGCGCGCGCATCGTCGCCTATCATGAACACATCCGCTCGACCCAGCGGATGCTGCTCGCCCGCCTGGCCTATCCGACGCTGCTGATCCACGCCGCGCTGGTATTTCCCGTCATCCCCAAGGTGTTCCACGGAGGCAGCGCCTGGCTGCTGCTCGCCGGCCCGGCCGCATTGTGGGGCGCGATCGGGGGGCTGGTGCTGCTGTGGCGCCTCGGTGGCCGCGGCGGTCTGCTCTCACGCCTGGCCGCGGCCCCGCCCTGCAACCGGGTGGTGGATCCCCTGATCACCGCCAACGCCTGCAATGTGCTCCACGGGGCCATGGCCGCCGGCATGCTCTACGACGAATCACTGTTGCTCGCGGCCGATGCCTGCGGCAACCGCGTCTGGGGTGAGCGCCTGCGCCAGGCTGCCAGCGCCCTGCGCCGCGGCGAGGTGGAATCGCTCGCTCGAGCGCTCAAGCACATCGGCTGGGACCGCCGCGTCGTCGATCTGCTGGAGAACGGCGAAGCCGCCGGGCGGCTCGAGGAAACGCTGCTGCACTGCGCCGAGCACGAACGCGAACGCTTCCAGTGGCGCCTCGGCTGGACCGCCCGCTTCGCCACCGGCCTCATCTTCGCCGCGGCCATGCTCGTGGCCGCGATCCAGATCATCGGTTTCTGGATGGGCTACCTCGGCCAGATCGAAGAGGTCATGCCGTAGGATCCACGCGCGACGGCGCCGATCTGCGATCGGCCGAGCAGACCGTCGGCGCTCGTCGTGATCCGGCCGCCGCGGGCGCGTCTACCGCGAGAGCCGCACCAGCCAGGGATGCCCGGCATGATACACCAGCAGGACCAGCTCGGGCCGGGTACCGAGATTGGCGACATCGTCGAGGGTGTTGACCGGCCCGAGATCGTAGACCCGCAGGATGCGGTCGCCGGCATGCAGGCCGGCGCCAGCGGCGGGCGAATCCGGCGTCACCTCGGCGATCACCACGCCGCGATGTCCGTTCTCGCCGAGCACCAGGCCGTAAGCCGGCCAGCTGACGGTCTTCTCCGTTCCGGCGACCGCCTGCTCGCGCAGGGCCACGTCGAGCTCCTCCTGCGATACCGGCACCAGGGTGCGTTCGATGCGCTCGCCATCGCGCCACAACTCCAGCTCCAGCGGTTGGCCGAGTCGCGCGGCCGCGACCCGGGCGCGGAATTGTTGGATACCTTCGACCGGCACCCCGTCGACGCTGAGCACCATATCGCCGTCGCGCAGGCCGGCCTGTTCGGCGGGGCTGCCCGGCCACACCAACGCGATGCGCACTGCATCGGGGTTGGGTACCGCCAGACGCCGGATCTCGGCCGGGTCGAGCGAGTCGTCCATCTGGATCCCGATCACCGGCCGGTGGACGCGGCCGTGGCGACGCAGGTCCTCGGCCACCCGCCGCGCGAGGCGCGCGGGGATCGCGAAGCCGATCCCGATATTGCCGCCACCACGGCTGACGATCGAGGCATTGACTCCGATGACCTCGCCGTGCAGGTCGACCAGCGGGCCGCCGCTGTTGCCCGGATTGATCGCAGCGTCGGTCTGGAGGAACGCGGCGTAGCCACCTTCGCGTCGGAACCAGGCGGTCGACTTGTCGGTCGCGGAGATGTTGCCGAAGGTGGCGCTGTAGCCGACCCGCAGGGGATAGCCGAGCGCGACGACGTAATCGCCCACACGGACCGCGTCGCTGTCGCCCCAGCTGACCTCCGGCATATCGCCGCGTTCGATCCGCAGCACCGCGAGGTCGGTGTCGGTATCCGCTCCGACCGGGTGTACCCGCAGCTGCTCACGCCGGGCGGTGGTCGCGCGGATCGCGTCGTACCACATCGGCGCGTTGTTGCGGTCGCGGATGAATTCGCGGTCCTGGTTCATCTGCAGAACCACGTGGGCATTGGTCAGAACATAGCTCGCCTCCGCGGTGCTGTGGAAGATGAAGCCCGAGCCCTCGCCGACATCGACATCGCGCAAGCGATCGATCTGCCAGCGCGTCTGGCTGATGTGGATCGAGACCACGCTCGGCTGCACCAGTTCATGGATCAGGTTGAACGCGCGGTCGAGCTGCACCCGCTCGGCGATCAGGTCGAGCTCCTTCCGCATGGCCGCGCGCCGCTCGCCATCGCTCTCGGCCCGCAGATGCAGCGGTGCGCCCATCGCCAGCAGGACCAACAGCAGCAGCTTGCGATCCATCCGGCCTCCTCCCTGCGCCCGCGGCGCTCGCCGTACGATGCTAGGCGACCGCGGCGGCGGGGAAATGGCCGAAGCGCACGCTTCGGCAGGGCCGCTCAGAGTGCGCCCTCCGGGAGCGCCGAGCACCAGCTCGGCATGGATGCAGAGTCACAGCGCGGGCGCCGCCCGCACCCCAAGGGGCATTGTAGCGGTCGGCGCCCGCGCGGCTTTTTGTTCGCGGGGGCTCGCTCTGCGCTGCGCGCAGTCGCCCCCGCTACGCCCCCATTCCATCCCGAGCCTTGCGCGGCTCTGCCCGCTGCGGCACACCGCCGCCGGCTCAGCCGGCCGCCGGCTCGATGCCGTAATCGCCGATCTTCTTGTTGATGGTCGGCCGGCTGATGCCCAGCATCCGCGCCGCCTGCGACTTGTTCCAACCCGTCTGACCGAGCGCCGCAGCGATGTGGCGCGCCTCGACCTCGGCCAGGGTGGGGAAGCGCTCCGATGGCCCGCCCCCGTCCGTGGCGGTCGTGGCTTCGCGTTCGAGATGGCGCGCCTCGATCCGGCCCTCGGAGAGCACCACCGCCCTGGTCAGGCAGTTGATCAGCTGACGCACATTGCCCGGCCAGCGAGCGGCGGACAGGGCCCGCAGCGCCGCCGGATCTATCGTCGGCGGCAGCACCCCGGCATCACGCGCGAGCACGGGCAACAGATGGGCGCACAGATCGGGGATATCCTCGGCATGCTCGCGCAGCGCCGGGGTGTGGATACGCAGCACATCGAGGCGGTAATAGAGGTCCTCGCGGAATCCGCCGGCCGCGACCAGCGCGCTGAGGTCGCGGTTGGTGGCCGCGATCAGCCGCACATCGACCCGCACTCCGCGCGCCGCACCGACCGGGTCGACCACCCCATCCTGCAGCGCGCGCAACAACTTGGCCTGCGCCGGCAGCGGCAGCTCGCCGATCTCGTCGAGAAACAGGGTCCCCCCGTCGGCGGCGCGGAAGGAGCCCGGTTGCTCGTTCACCGCGCCAGTGAAGGCACCCTTGAGATGGCCGAACAATTCAGACTCGACCAGACCCTCGGGCAGCGCGGCGCAGTTGACCGTGACCAGCGGCGCCGCGCTGCGACCGCTGGCCCGGTGCAGTGCCTGGGCGACCAGTTCCTTGCCGGTGCCGCTCTCGCCGGTGACCAGCACCGTGGCGTCGCTGGTGGCCAGACGGGCGATGCGCCGACGCAGCGCGGCCATGGCCTCCGACGAGCCGACGATGGTCGTCGGCGCCGCGTCCTCGGCGGTTGCGAGCAGCGGAGCCGCTCCCTCGGCGAGCAGCGCCAGCACCGGCAGGAGCTCGCGCCCGAGCGGTTCGTGGCCCACCCCACGGGCGACCACCAGATGGCCATCGGTGCCGAGCGGGACCGTCAGCGCGCTGCCGATCTCCTCGCGAGCGACCGTCTGCCCGACCAGTTCGCGCCCGAGCTGCAGCAACCGTGCCTCGCGCCCGGCGGCCAGCCGTCGCGCCAGACGGCTGGACATCCCGTGGGCGCTGACCGACCCGCGCCGGATCACCGCCGCCTGGCCCGTTCCGGCGATCCGGGCAGCCGATTCCGCGAGGCTCCGCGAGCGTGCCGCGCAGCGGGTGGCGGCCAGTTCGCGCAGGACCTCGTGGACCACCGGCAGGGCCCCGCGCCGCTCGGTCGCGGCGATCGCCGTCGGTGACCGGTGGCAGGTGACCCCCAGGCTCATGCCGGCATCCGAGACCACGCGGGTCTCGGCCAGCTGCGAAGCCGTGTCGGCCAGCAGAAAACTGCACCCACCGGCGGTGAACACCGCACCGTCACCGAGCAACTCCCGCTCGATCCGCCGCCCGTCTACCCAGGTTCCGTTGCGCGAACCGTTGTCCCGTACCTCCACCCCCGCCGCGCGCGGTTCCAGGCGGACATGGAAGCGGCTGGCCCCCTCTCCAAGCAGGCGCAGGTCGCAATGCGGGTCGCGCCCCAGCTCCACCGGGCCATCCACGCTCAGGGCCGCAGGGGCGCTCTCACCGGCGATGCACAGCAGCTGGAAGGCCATGCTGCGACCATAGCCGCCCCACCGGCCTGCGCCATTGCCCCGCGTCAGGCGACGGCAGGGCGACCCAAAGCTCGCAAATGAGGGCCATGCCGACCTGGTGATCTGCCGGCAGATTCAGGCGAACCACGACAAAGCCAGAGGGGAGTGGACTAGGGTCGTAGCGGGGGCGACTGCGCGCAGCGCAGAGCGAGCCCCCGCGAACAAAAAGCCGCGCGGGCGCCGCCCGCTACAATGCCCCTTGGGGTGCGGGCGGCGTCCACGCTATGCCCTCACACAGTGAGAACCGTAGGGGCGAAGCCCCTGAGTGGTTACGATGAGGCTTCCATCAGAGATGGTCGCGGAGGTAGACCGCGAAGTACTGTCGCATGATCCCCGCCTGGGGTGCGGTGATCGTCTCGCGATCCTCACCGATCCCGCTGGCTTCGGCCCAGGCGCAGATGGTGCCCGGGATCTGGACCACGGCATGCCAGACGCCGGGTTCGATCACATACCACGATTGCGGCAGCATCGGCAGCGCGGTCGGCGCCTGAGGCCGCTCGCCCGCGCCGGCGAGAACCACGATTGCACGGCCCTGTAGCAGCACGCCGGCCTGGCGGCCGCCGTGGTTGCGCGCCAGTTCCGTCGTCGATTGCGGCAGACGGTCGGAACTGGGGTTGGTCAGTCCGAGCTGCCAGGGGGCGGGCGGATCGCTGACGCTGCCTTCGGCGACGCGGACGTAGCCGTGTTGGCGACTGCGCCCGACCTGCAACTGGTCGGCGACCACCTTCTCCAGCAACAGCGGGCGCCGCTCCACAGCGTAGGCGAGGATGCGGGCGATGACCTCATCGGGTGCGAGGGTGTCGGTGGCGATGCGCACCGCATCGTCGGCGAGGCGCAACGCACCGACCGCACGCTGGGTGTCGAGCTCATCGCGGCGGGCGATCGCGGCGGTGACCTCGGAAAGGTCGGGGCGCTGCTCGTCCTCGCTCCAATCGCGCAGCCGACGCCGGGCACGCTCCTCGGGACTGGCGTCGAGGTAGATCTTGAGCGGGGCGTCGGGGCAGATGACGGTGGTCGCGTCGCGCCCCTCGAGCGCGGCATCGCGGTCGGCGATGATCCGCTGCTGCAACGCGACCAGGTGCTCGCGGCACTGCGGATTGTTCGCCACACGCCAGATCTCGGCCGTCACCGCGGCGGTGCGGATGCGATCGGCGACATCGTCGCCATCGAGCCGCACCCGGCCGGCAGCATCGAAGTCGATCCCCCGCTCGCACACCCACGCGGCGACCGCCGCGGCGTCGTCGAGCGCGACGCCGGAATCGAGCAGACCGACGGTGGCCGCGCGATACATCGCGCCGGTGTCGAGATAGAGGATGCCCAGGCGTTCGGCCACGCCGCGAGTGACCGTACTCTTGCCCGCGCCCGCGGGGCCGTCGATGGCGATCACCATCGGGTGGCTGCCGACCGGATCGCCCGTGTGTTCAGTCATCGTTCCCCCTGCGGGCGGCGGCGACGAAACGGGCCATGCGCGCGTGGTCCTTGACGCCGGGCTCACCGGCCTCGACACCGCTGGCGGTATCCACGCCCCAGGGGCGCAAGGCCGCAGCCGCGGCGACGTTCTCGGGCGTCAGTCCGCCGGCGAGGATCACCGGACGGCGCAGCGCGCAACCCGCGAGCAGACCGTGATCCCAGGCGGTGCCGGTGCCGCCGGCGAGACCGGGCACATGGGCATCGAGCAGGTAGGCATCGGCGGGGTAGTCGGCGATCGCGGCGAGACTCGCGGCGTCGCGCACCGCGAAGGCCTTGATCACGGGGTACTGTGCGCGCAGGTGCGCGGCGAACTCCGGAGGCTCCTGCCCGTGGAGCTGGATCACCTGACATCGGGATGCACGCATCGCAGCGAGCACGGTCTGGGCATCGGCATCCACGAACAGCCCGACCGCGGTGCAGAACGGTGGCAGCAATGCCGCCAGTTCCCGGGCCCGTTCGGGATCGATGCGCCGGGGGCCCCGGGCGAGATTGAAACCGCAGGCGTCGACGCCGGCCGCGACCGCAGCGTGCACATCCTCTGCCCGGGTCAGGCCGCAGACCTTGACCCGGATCACGCCAGGGCTCCGCGCAACCGCTTGAGCGCGCTGGCCGGGTCCTCGGCGCGCATCAGGCTCTCGCCGACCAGCACCGCGTCGATCCCCGCCGCCTCCAACCGGCGGCAGTCCTCGCGCCCGGCGATACCGCTCTCGCTGACCACCACCCTGGCGCTCGCGCGCAGGGCCGGCGCCAAGGTGAAGGTGGTGGCGAGATCGACGCTGAAATCGTTGAGGTCGCGGTTGTTGACGCCGATCAGCCCGGCACCGAGAGCCACCGCGCGCGCCGCTTCATCGGCATCGTGGACCTCGACCAGCACGTCGAGGCCACAATCGCGGGCGAAACCGTCGAGATCGCGCAACTGGCCGTCCTCGAGGCAGGCGACGATCAACAGGATGCCGTCCGCCCCGGCGATGCGGGCCTGGGCGATCTGCCGCTCGTCGAGGATGAAGTCCTTGCGCAGCAGCGGCAGGTCCACCGCGGCGCGCACCGCGACCAGATCGTCGAGCGTGCCGCCGAACCAGCGCTCATCGGTGAGCACCGACATGCAGCTCGCACCGCCGAGGAGGTAGTTGTAGGCATTGAGCACCGGATCGTAGTCCGCCCGGATCACCCCTTTGGACGGACTGGCCTTCTTGCTCTCGGCGATCACGCGGATCGGCTCGCCGGCGGGGCGCTGCAAGGCGGCGGCGAAGCCGCGACAGGGCGGCAGGCCTTCGAGCACGCGGCGATCGACCGGGGCCAGGCGCGGCAACTCATCCCGGCGTTTGCCGGCGACGATCTCATCGAGGATCATGCGCGACGAGCTTAGGCCTGACCCGCTTGCCGCAAGCGCGCCGGCCCGGACTTCCCCCGCTCGCCGCACGGCTACAACCGGAGCCATGGACGAGCACAGCTCCGCCGGCCTCTACGCCAACCTGCGCGAACTGCTGGCGATCGACCACGACCTCGGCGTGCAGATGATCTCCCGCCCGGCCAGAGCCGACACCGCACCGGCGGAGCGCGCGGCGGCGCGCCCAGCTCCGGCGCCGTCCGGACGCGGCCACCCCGCCAGCGCCCCGGCCACCCCCGCCCAGCGACCGACCAGCCTGCCGCCGGGCTCGGACGCCCATCTCGCCGACCTGCCGACCACGGGCCCCGCCGGCGAACGACTGGCCCGCATCGCCGAACGCATCGCCACCTGCGACCGCTGCCCGCTGTGCACCGGGCGCACCCACACCGTCCCCGGCGAGGGCGAGGAACAACCACAGATCATGTTCATCGGCGAGGGCCCCGGCGCCGATGAGGACCGCCAGGGCCGCCCCTTCGTCGGCGCCGCCGGCCGCCTGCTCGACAAGATGATCGCGGCCATGGGCCTGCGGCGCGACGAGGTCTTCATCGCCAACATCATCAAGTGCCGGCCGCCCGGCAACCGCACGCCCGAACCGGCCGAGATGGCCGCCTGCCTGCCCTATCTCGAACGACAGGTCGACGCCCTCCAGCCGGCGGTCATCTGCACCTTGGGCAACGTGCCACTGCGCGCACTCACCGGCGATCTGCGCCGCGGGATCACCCGCGCCCGCGGCACCCGCTTCACCTGGCGCGGCATCACCTGTCTCGCCACCTTCCACCCCAGCTACCTCCTGCGCAATCCCGCTGGCAAGAAGCCGGCCTGGGAGGATCTGCAGCAGGTGCTACGGCTCATCGGTCGCGAACCGCCTGCGCGCGGCGGGTGATCCGCGACCGCGATCCGGGCCGGATCAAAGCACGTTGGCCGCCTGCTCGCGCATGCGCTCGAGCACCGACTTGGCCTCGACCACGATGGCGGTGAGCGCAGCGTCGTTGGCCTTCGAGCCGACGGTGTTGACCTCGCGGCCCATCTCCTGCAGCAGGAATTCGATACGCTTGCCGACCGCACCCTCGCTGGCGAGGGCGGTGGCGAACTGCTCGGCGTGGCTGGCGAGGCGGTCGATCTCTTCGGTGACATCGACGCGGTCGGCGTAGAGCGCGAGCTCGCGTACGATCTGGGCCGGCTCCAACTGCGCCCGTTCGGCCAGCAGGGCCTCCAGACGCTCTTCGAGCCGCTGCCGATAGGCCTCGGCCCGGCCGACCGCCAGTTCCGCCATCGTGTTCCGGCAGGCCGTGAGTTCAGCCAACATGCGCTCGAAGGCATGGCGCAGATGCGCGCCCTCCTGGATGCGCATCTGCTCGCAGGCGGCGAGCGCCTGATCCACCGCCGTCGCGACCGCGGCCGCGAGCTCACTCTCGTCGACCGCGCCGCCGGGAAAACCGGCCACCGCCTCCAGCCGTGGCGTGGGGGCGCCGAGGCTCTCTGCGATCTGCTTGAAGGCGAGGTAGTTGCTCCGCAGGGCCTCGGGATCGAAGCCGCTCGCACCAGCACTGCCGCGATCGATGCGCACGCTGATCGACCCGCGACCCAAGGCCGCGGTCACCCGCCGGCGGACGGTCTCCTCGATCGCGAGGTTGCCGAGCCCGCTGCGCACGTTGACCTGAGCACGCTTGTTGTTGACCGCGGCGATCTGGACCCGGATCTGCCCTGCGGGACCATCGACGGTGGCGTTGCCGAAACCGGTCATCGAATGCATGGGCCGACCTCCTGTGGGACGGTCAGGTCATCGCACGGAGCAGACATTGCAAGCCAATGACGTGGCACTCGCGGCAGCCGACAGATCGGCTGGCGTCGTCATGCGCCATCGGTCGACTTCCGCCGCAGCCGGCGCGAGGTCTGCTCCCGTCGCATCCGGGTCAGGCGGCTGGTGATCGGTTCGTGCACCGGCTCGCCTTGCTCGAGCAGCGAATCGGCGAGGTCGAAATCGCCGCGCTGCATGGCCTGTTCGGCGTAGATCGCCCGGGTGCGGATCGCGCCGTCGTGAGCGCGGACGTTGCCGACCCACAACGCCAGCGCCTCTTCGAAGCAGAACTGGGCCCGAGCGAAATCCTCGTAGGCGCCGGAGCGCCGTGCACGGGACAGACAGCTCTCGCCGCGGGCGCAGAGGGTCTCGCTCTCGCGATGACGCTCGGCCGCCCGCAGCGCACCGGCGAACTCGCTGACCCCGGCATAACGGTCCGCGGGCTCGGTGCGCATCGCATGCAATGCGATATCGAACCATTCGCGCTGCTCCGGGGGCACCGGCTCGACCGGCTCGACGATGTGGTTGTGCGCCGCGCGTTCGAGGCAGTCCTGCACCGACAACGGCGCACAATGGGGCGCGTAGTGGGGAGGATGACCGGTGAGGATCTCGTAGAGGATGCCACCGAGGAGGTAGATGTCGGTGCGTTCGTCCACATCGTCGATGGCGCCCCGGGCCATCTCCGGCGCCATATAGCTCGGCGTGCCGACGAGCGAATCGGGATGGTCGCGCGGCCCGTCCTGGATCCGGGCCGAAAGGCCCCAGTCCATGACCTGGACCTCGCCGAAATCCCCGAGCATCACGTTGGCCGGTTTGAGATCGCGGTGCAGCACGCCGCGCGAATGCGCATAGGCCACCGCGTCGCAGACCTTCCCGAGGGCATCGCGGTTGCGGTCGAAATCCAGTTCCTTGATGATCCGTGACCAGGTCGCACCCATGATCGCGCGCATCGAGTAGAACAGCCGCCCGTTGGTATCGACCCCCATCTCGTAGATCGGGATGATGTTCGGGTGGCTCAAACCGCCGGTGACCTGGGCTTCGGCCACGAACCGGGCGCAATCGTAGGCACTGGCCTTGCGCGCGATGCGCTTGAGCGCGACCATCCGCCCGACCCCGGCCTGACGCGCGAGATACACCCGCCCCATGCCTCCACGCCCGAGCATCTCCAACAGCTGGTAATCGCCACCCGGCTCGCGGTCGATGACCCGCATCCGCTGCTTGAGGTCGTCGCCACCGGGAACCATCAACGACGGATCGCCGCAATCCACCCGCACGGTGGCCGACGACGGATCGGCTTCGGCCAGGGCCGCGGTGTCATGCAGGGCATCGAGCCAGAGGTGCGAGACCTCGTCTGCGCTTCCGGAAACAGACATGGGCAAACAATATACGCAAGCGTGCCGACGACACCAGTATCAGTCGCGTCAACCTCACCCAGGAGGCCTCCTTCCCTCAGAGGGGCCCTCTTCTCAGAGGGGCGCTCTCCGGCCACAATGGGAGCGAAGCGACCGCCGGAAACGCGGCCGCAGAGCGCGAGCAAGGCGAAGCCCTCCCCACGCACACCACACAACGCCCGCCGGAGCCCGGCCAGGCCTGGCCGGGCGACCGGGCGACAGAGGGGTGCTTTCCGGCTACAATGGGAGCGAAGCGACCGCCGGAAACGCGGCCGCAGAGCGCGAGCAAGGCGAAGCCCTCCCCACGCACACCACACAACGCCCGCCGGAGCCCGGCCAGGCCTGGCCGGGCGACCGGGCGACAGAGGGGTGCTTTCCGGCTACAATGGGAGCGAAGCGACCGCCGGAAACGCGGCCGCAGGCCGCGAACCCCGACAGAGCCCGCGAGCAAGGCGAAGCCGATGCGACTGGGGGATCCAAAGGGGGGCACCCCCTTTGAAACCTAGGCATTATAGGTGCGTGATGTAACGTTCCCCCCGGTACCGGTCCAGTTGGTATGGAAATACTCACCACGCGGCTTGTCGGTCCGCTCATAGGTGTGCGCACCGAAGTAGTCGCGCTGGGCCTGGAGCAGGTTGGCCGGCAGCCGTTCGTGGCGGTAGCCGTCGTAGAAGGCGAGCGCGGTGGAGAAGGCGGGGGTCGGAATGCCCAGCTGGACCGCCCTGGCCACCACCCGGCGCCAGCCTTCCTGACAGTCGTCGATCGCCTGCTTGAAGAAGTCGTCGAGCAACAGGTTCTCGAGCTCCGGGTTGCGATCGAAGGCCTCCTTGATCCGACCGAGGAACACGCTGCGGATGATGCAGCCGCCGCGCCACATCAGGGCGATGGCGCCGAAGTTGAGGTTCCAGTCGTTGTCGCGCGAGGCCTCGCGCAGCAGCATGTAGCCCTGGGCGTAGCTGATGATCTTCGAGGCGTAGAGCGCCTTGCGCACGTCGGCCACGAAACCATCGACATCGCCATCGAAGCGGCCGGCGGGCCCGCTCAGGCGCTGCGCGGCGCGGCTGCGCTCGTCCTTGAGCGCAGACAGGCAGCGCGCGAACACGGCCTCGCCGATGAGGGTGACCGGCATGCCGAGTTCCAGCGCGGAGATCCCGGTCCACTTGCCGGTGCCCTTCTGACCCGCGGCATCGAGGATCTTGTCGATCAGATGCTCGCCATCTTCGCGATAGCCGAGGATGTCGCGGGTGATCTCGATCAGATAGCTGTCGAGCTCGCCGGTGTTCCATTCGGCGAAGATCGCGTGCATCTGGTCGTTGGTCAGGCCCACGCCCTCACCCAGGATGTGGTAGGCCTCGCAGATCAGCTGCATGTCGCCGTATTCGATGCCGTTGTGCACCATCTTGACGTAATGGCCGGCGCCGCCTTCACCGACCCAGTCGCAGCAGGGCTCGCCGTCGGACTTGGCGCTGATGGCCTGGAAGATCTCCTTGACGTGCGGCCAGGCCTCCGGGTCGCCGCCGGGCATGATGCTCGGCCCATGACGCGCGCCTTCTTCACCGCCAGAGACGCCGGTGCCGATGAACCGCAGCTGCTTCTCCGTGAGGTACTGATAGCGACGCTGGGTATCAGGGAAGTGGCTGTTGCCGCCGTCGATGACGATGTCGCCCGGTTCGAGCAGCGGGATCAGCTGTTCGATCACCGTGTCGACCGCCGGGCCGGCCTTGACCAGGATCATCACCCGTCGCGGCCGCTTGAGGCTCGCGACCAGCGCTTCGAGCTCTTCGAAGCCGACGATGGCGGTGCCCTTGGCCGGGCCGTCGATGAACTCCTGCATCACGCTGGTGGTGCGGTTGTAGACGGCGACCTTGAAGCCGTTGTCGTTCATGTTGAGGACGAGGTTCTGCCCCATCACGGCGAGTCCGATCAGGGCGATATCACAATTGGCGTCGGTCATGGCGATTCTGTTTTCCGTGGGTGGAGGTCGGGAGCCACGAAGGGCTCAGATGGTCTGGGAGAGGAAGCCGCCGTCGACCCGGATGTCGCTTCCGGTGATGAAACCCGAAGCCGCCGGGGAGGCGAGGAACACCGCGGCACCGCCGAGCTCGGCCGGCTGGCCGAATCGGCGCATGGGGGTGTGGCCGAGGATCTGCGCCGCGCGCGGGCTCGGTGAGCCGTCGTCGTTGAACAGCAGCTTGCGGTTCTGTTCGGCGGGGAAGAAGCCGGGGGTGATGGTGTTCACCCGCACCCCGGCTGCGGCCCACTCGCGGGCGAGGAACTGCGAGAGCGAGAGCACCGCCGCCTTGGCCGCGCTGTAGCTGACCACGCGCGAGAGCGGCAGATGCGAGGTCACCGAGGCGATATTGATGATCGAGCCCCGTCGACGCCGGACCATTCCCGGGCCGAAGGTCTGGCAGGGCAACAGGACACCGCCGACCAGATTGAGGTCGAAGTTGGCCCGCCAGTCGTCGGCGTCGATGTCCTCGATGGAGTGCTCGTCGGTGACCGTGACCTTCGGATCGTTGCCGCCCGCAGCGTTGACCAGGATGCTCACCGGACCGTAGGTCGACTCGATCTGGTTCTCCGCCTGATGCAGGGCGGTCTGCGAGGAGACGTCGGTGGCGACGAAGCTGGCGGTTCCGCCAGCGGCGGTGATCGCTTCGACGCGCTGATTGCCGCGCTCCTCGTTGCGGCCGCCCACCGCGACGGCGGCACCGGCGGCAGCGAGGGCCTCGGCCATCGCGCCGCCCAACGCACCGGTACCTCCGATGACCAGGGCGACTTCGTCGCTGAGATCGAACAGACTCATGTTTCCCCCTTCCGGGCCCCGATATCCGGGGCTCTGGCCTTTCGGTGATATGGGCCTCGTCTGCGACGACAAGGGGCAGCATGGATCTTCGCAGCAGAGCGCGCAGGTCGCATGCGTTGCGCGATTCCGGCGTGGGCCTAGCCTGCACACGAAGCCATAGCCGCCCGAACGAGGAAGCCGCCCATGTCTCGCATCAATGATTTCCTGCTCGCCAACGACATCCGTATCGCGACCAATCCCGCGATCTCGCCGGACTACTGCCTCGATTGGCCCGCCTGCGCCCAGCGCCTCCAGGCCGGCGACCTGCTCGACTTCGACCAGTTTCCCGCCTCGACCCTCCAGCTCGGTGGATCGCAGTTGCGCGTGGCGGTGGAGCCCGAGACCGGCGACCACGTCTACATCGTCACCGGCGATGCGCTCGAGCTCGAGCAGCACCTCGCGCTCGGCGCGGATAGCCATGCCTATCCCTGCACCTGGGCCAATCTGCTCAAGCTCAAGAACCTGATCCAGGAGAACGACCCGGAAGCGACCGTGTTCCCCACCGCCAGCGGCAGCCTCGCGCGGCAGAGCCTGGGCATCGGCGCCCGCTTCACCGCGCTGCACTGGCCGGCGGTCGACTGGGCCATGGCCAAGCTGGGCATCAGCCTGACCGCCAACCAGAACTCCATCCCCCGCGAACTGGTCTACGACGTGGAACCGATGCTCGACGACCAGCTCGACACCTGCCGCTTCCCGTTCATCGGTGCAGACGTCCCCGAAGGTCATCAGGGCCAATCGGTCGAGGGCATGAGCCACGGCGCGGTACTGACCAAGCTCAAGTACGGATTCCACCAGCACCGCCTCCCCTGGGGCTTCAACGCCGACCATCAGCCAGTCGGCGGCAAGTACGACGCGCGCGAAGATGCGCTGGTGCGCGGCGGCCTCCTGGCGACCTACATCACCTTCGACCTCAGCCCCGAGCTGCTGGCCACCACCGTTCCCGACGACGAGCAGGCGATCACCGAGCGTTACGATCGGATCCCGACCGATATCGTGACCATCACCCGTGAACGCGTGCTCGCTGCCGGGGTCGAGCTCGACGACGCCGCGTTCCGCAGACTGCTCGTCGGCGTGTGGCCGGCGATGCGCAAGATGAAGGCGCGCGACGACAAGTACGCCGCCGCCCGAGCCGCCGCCTTCTCCACCGACATCGGGCGGGCCTACTTCCGCGAGCTGTCGATCGACGAGCTGCCCGGTCTGACCACCCCCGAGACCCTGGCGACCATGCTCGCGCTGGCCGAGGCCATGGGCATGCCGGCCGACTTCGTCGCCCCCGCCTTCGGCTTCCAGAAGAACTTCCCCTTCGACGACAACTCCGAACTGCGCCGCCGGATCGACGCCGCCTGGCAGGTCTGCCGCAGCTTCGACGTGAGCATCGGCTTCCATTCAGGCTCGGGCAAGTCGGCCGAGAACTACCGCATCTGCGGCGAGATCACCGGCAGCCGCCTCGAAATCAAGACCAGCGGGCGCTACACCTACGAGATGGGCGTGGCGCTCTGCCAAAGCGAGAACGAGGCCGACCAGGCGCTGTGGCGCGACTGGTACGACTTCACCCGCGAACTCGCGCTGACCTCGGCCTTCGCGCCCGACCAGACCGAACAGGAGATGGCGCGCAGCTTCATCGCCCATGCCCTCGAGCGCGAGGGCCGCAGCCACGATGTATTCGCCACCCCCGAAACCGCGCGGCAGGCCCTGAGCGAACTGGAGCCGAGCCCCGACCACATGTTCTGGTTCGAGTACAACTTCCTCTACGTCCTCGCCGCCGAGGGCAGTCCGGACAAGTCCCGCCTCGGCGACCACGGCCCCGCCGGCTGCCGGCAGCGCGCGCGCTTCTACGCCATCAGCGGCAAGGGCAAGCTCGCCTACTCCCGTCGCGTCGCCGACTACATCTGCTTCCTCGCCGAGCACACCGGCCTCGCGCCCGCCGGGCGTTGCGCGCAGGTGCGCAAGCAGCTCGAGGGCTTCTGCTGCTACCGCGCCCTGCTCGCCGACATCGCTCCGCAGTAGGCCCGCCCGGCTCGCAGGATGTGCCCCCGGCACCGGCGCCGCGCCTGATCTACGCCAGCCACCAGAGCGAGCTCGCCTTCCTCGACGAGTGAAGGCCCGTGTATGCGGCCGGGACACGAACGAGCCCCGCAACCGTCATCGGCTGCGGGGCTCACGCTGTGGTACTCCCAAGGGGATTCGAACCCCTGTTCCTGGACTGAGAATCCAGTGTCCTAGGCCTCTAGACGATGGGAGCTCGTCTGTGGTATCCCGGCGGTGCGCAGCCGCGGGAAACGGGTGCGCGCGCCGTGGCGCAACTGTTTATCCAGCGGCGCAGCGTGTCAAGGGCCGGGCCCTGTGCCCTGCCAGGGCCGCTCAAAGCTCGCCCCGGGAGCGCCGATCCCCAGGTCGGCATGCCTTGCGTCGCCTCCACCTGCGTCAAACCGCCCGGATCTCTTTGGTTCTTGGGTCATAGTGACGCAGGTAGAGGCGAGGCATGGCCCTCATTTACGAGCTTTGAGCAGCCCTGTGTGCCCTGCCACTGCGCGGGCTCACTCGTCGATATCGGACCAGGCTGCGCGCAGCCCCCGGGCCCAGGCGAGCACGGCGGGGCCGATGAGGATCAGGATCGACCACACGCTGCCCACACCACCGACGAGCGCGAGCAGGAGCCAGGTGCCATGCTTGCGTTCGAGCAGGAAGCGCGCGTTGCCGCGGCCGTCTTCCGACGCGCGCCACGACGGACGGCGCAAGCGGCTGGCCGACTCGCCCAGCGAGCGTTCGTTGCGCTTCATCCGCTCGAGCCGGCCGTGGGTCTCTGCCACCACCGGATAGCTGACGTAGAGAAGCGGGGCGCACAGCACCAGGGTGATGCTGGCGCCGATCACGGCGCGGCGGCGGCGCCGTTTCGGATCCCTGATGCGCTTGGTGGCCATCGGCGCTCCCGGACGCCATGCTAGCGCGCCGACACCGGCCGGCAAAGCCGTGTCGCCCCAGCGGGGAGACACCGCGTTCTTGCCGCAGCAGGCGCGAAGCGCTATACATGCGTGATTGCCGACCGCCGCGACAGCATCAGCAGCAGAGTCTTGTTGCTGATATCGCGGCAACGGGAGGATCAGCGTGGGCGCAGACCCGGCCCGGTTCCAGTTGATGGATGGCCCCGACGAGGTGCAGGGGATCCACACGGCCGACCAGCTCGCCGGGCTGGCCGCCGCCGGCACGATCGGCGATTGGGCCCGGGTGCTCGACCTGGAGACGATGCAGACGGTGGACGTGGCCGCGGTGGTCGGCGCGAGCCGGGCGACGACGCCCCCGGCCGGAGCCCAGGCTCCCACCGAGAGCGCTGACCCCGCGCCGGAGCGGGTTGCGCCGGCGCCGCCGGTGTTGCCGCCGGGCTGCCGCCCGCTCGGCGCGGACGCCGACCAGCCCCCCCGCACCGCGCCGGGCGCGTCGGCGGCGGCATCAGCGCACCGCCCTGTGCCCGACGAGGCCGCAGCGCCGGCGATCACCGTCACGCCCGGCGAGGTCCCGGCCGGCGGATCAGGCCCCGGTGCCGGATCGAGCGCCGGCGCCGGCGGCCGCCAGGAGGAGCTGGCCCCCGGCAGCGAGTGGGACGGCCACCGCATCGTCCGCCTGCTCGGCCGTGGCGGCATGGGCACCGTGTACCTGGCCACGCGGATCAGCGATGGCACGCAGGTGGCGCTCAAACTGCTTGCACGCGAACTCGCCGCAGACCCGGATTTCATCAAGCGCTTCGAACGCGAGGCCAAGGCGAGCCAGGCGATCGACGCACCTGAAGTGGTCCAGGTGCTCGGCACCGGCACCTGGCAGGGCACGCCCTACTTCGTGATGCAGTATGTCGAGGGCACCGACCTGGCGAGCAAGCTCAGCGGCGGCTTCCGGTTCACGCTCGAAGACACCCGTCGCCTCGGGGCCCAGGCCGCCCGCGCGCTGTGGGCCGCGGCCAAGAAGGGCATCGTCCACCGCGATGTCAAACCGGCGAACATGATCCTCACCCGTACCGGCAAGCTGATGCTGATGGATTTCGGCCTCGCCCGGCTGGTGCGCGACGCCTCCGCGGCCACCCGTTTGACCCAGGCCGGCACCGTGCTCGGCACCGCCCGCTACATGTCGCCCGAACAGGCCCGGGGCGATACCTGCGACCATCGCAGCGACATCTACTCGCTCGGCTGCGTGCTCTACGAGATGCTCGCCGGCTCCCCGCCGTTCACCGCGCGCGACATCGTCGGCCTGCTGCACAAGCATGTCCACGAACAGCCCAAGCCGCTGCGCAGCCACTGCCCCGACCTGCCGCACCATGTCGAGGTGGCGATCATGCGCTGCCTCGCCAAACAGCCGGCCGAACGCTACCCCAGCTCGATGGAACTGGTCCACGATCTCGAGACCGACCCCGCCGCCGCGGCGAGCGCGCGGCGATCGACCGGATTCGACCCGGATGCCTCGAGCGGGGCGAGCCGCCCGGCGACGCCACCCGCACGCGCGTCCGGCGTGCCGCTCCTGCCCGTGCTGCTGGTGCTCGGCCTGCTGGCCGCGGGCGGCTGGTACGCCTGGGACCGGTATATCGCCCCCGCGCAGCAGCGCGGCGACGCGGAGCCCGAACCGTTCGCCACCGCCTCCCCGTCGCCAGAGCCCGGAACAGAGGCCCCGGCCGGGGAGACGACGCCGACCGACGACGACCAGGAGCAGGACGCCGCCGCTACCCGCAACAAGCCGGCCCCCGCCCAGGACCAGCCGGCAGAGGTCGACCGGGTCGGCACGCTGGCCACCTACCAGGAGGCGCTGGTTGCCGAGGACTGGCCGACCTGCTGGCGCGCCGCCCATCTGTTGCTGCAACGGTGGCCATCGGCGGCGCGCGAGGCCCGGGTGCGCATACCGCTCCACGTCGCCGCCAGCCCCGCTGGCGCACGGGTCTGGCGCGAGGACCGCGAAGCCGGCACGAGCCCATGCACCATCCTGTGCGAACCGGGTGCCCGCGGTCGATTGACCGTGGTCCATCCCGGCCACAACCTGGCCAGCGTCGAATTGACTCCCACCCTCGCGAGCTCGTGGCGCTGGGCGCCGCAGTTGGCGCCGGTGGAACGGCTGGACTGGCAGGCGAAACTCCGCGGCCGTCCGCGCGGCCGGATCGTCGCCACCGGCTCGGGGCCCCGGGCCGCGGCGGTGGTCACCGAGGCCGGCCTGTGCTACATCATCGATGCGCACAGCGGCTCGCGCCGGCCGATCAATCTCGCGCTCGACCAGCTCGATCTGGCCGCCGGGCCGATCGCCTTCCGCGGCCAGCTGTTCGTCCTGCTGCACGACCGGCTGCTGCAGATCGACGAGCGCATCGGCCGGGTACTGTGGCGCTGGCCCGCCGCGGACGACTCGCGGCGCTTCATCGATGCCCTGGTCGCCGGTCCCGACGAGCTGGTCTTCCGCCGGACCAAGCTCTACACCGCCACCACGCAGGGCGAACTGGTGGTGCTCACCATCGACGCCGGCGATCCGGTTCAGCTGCAGCGCACCTGGCCGGGGCAACGGATCACCGCGCCGGTCGCGGTGCAATCGCTCGACGCGGCCGAAGGCGCGCTGGTGGTGCCCTGCGACGACCGCCTGCAATTCTACAACAGCGCGAGCCACACCCAGCACAGCCCGCTCAATCCAACCTTCGCCTTCTCCACCGCTCGGCCGGTGCGCGAACAGCCGCTGGTCTGGCGAGCGCACGGCCTGCGCGCCGTGCTCGCGGCCGACAGCGGCGGCAACGCCCACCTGATCGACGCGCGCCCCGACATCGACCCCGTCAATCGCGAACGTGGCTACTGGCGCCTGCCCGGCCCACCGATCCACCCCCCGGTCGCACTCGGCGACGACCGGCACGCGGCCGTCCTGCTCGCCAACGGGCGACTCGCCGTGCTCGACCTCAGCGACGACGGCCGGGTGGCGTGGCAGCGCGGTCGCGACAACCCCCTGCCCACCGCTGCCGGCCAACTGGCCACCGATGGTCAGACCCTGCTGCTCGCGACCGCCAGCGGCGAACTGATCGCCCTCGCCGCAGCCGACGGGGCGGAGCGCTGGCGCGTGGACCTCGGCGCTCCGCTCGCCACCGGCGCGAGCCTGATCGCCGATCGCATCCTGGTGGCCAGCACCGGCGGGGTGCTGCTGGCGCTCACGCCCTGAGCCCGCGCGCGACGCGCCCGGCCACGGCGAAGCGTTTCTGCCAAGGATCCCATCATCGCAGCCATGGCGCAGCGGATCGAGCCGTGCTTGCATGGGGGCGTCGGCGGAATCATCGTCGATCCTCGCCGCCGCCGGCCGGAGCCGCCCATGCCCACCCATGACCATCTCCATTCACTCTACGACGCACGCCACGAGACCCCGATGCAGCAGAAGCTGCGCACACTCGCGCCGATGCCGGTGGGCTGCGTGCTCATCGCCGGGCCCGAAGACACCGAGGCCGAGCTCCGCGACCACCTGCGAACGATGAAGGCCTGCGGCTTCACCTGCCTCAAGGGCGTGATGGGCAACGACGCCATCTCCAACGCCGCGATCCAGGCGATCGCGCTCGACGAGGGGATCTGGCCCTGGTGGTACGCCGAGGGCGGCTGGGAACCGATCACCCCCGCGCTCCTGCGCCGACTGGGGCTGCCGGACGACCTCGACCACGATGCGGCGATGGCCGCGCCCGAGATGATCGCGCATCAGCGCGAGTGCTACCGTCGCCGCCTCGAACGCCACACCGAGCGCAAGCGGATGTCGACCACCGCCGGCGGCGCCCATGAATTCTCCGGGCGCAGCAAGCCCCGCTGGCTCGTGCCCTCGGTGGTCGGCGAGCACCGAGGCCACGTGCTCGCGCCCGCCGACGATGTCGCGTTCGCCGACTGGCTGCGCGCGCAGTACGGCGACCTGGACCGGCTGCTGCAGGCCTGGAACGTCTCTGCCCGGGCCCGTCGCGCGCTCGGCGACGACCCCTGGGCCGCCATCCCGCGCCTGGTGCGCGAGGGCTGGCCCTCGCCCAAGCAGTACCGCCACCTCCGCGACATCATGCGCTTCAACGCCGACATGGTCATCGAACGCCGCATCCGCACGGCCGACGCGCATCGCCGCGCCTTCGATCCGCACGAGCCGATGCGCGCCGGCGGTGAAGCCGGCGTGTTCCTGCCCTTCAGCGCACGCGGCGTGGACATGGCCGGGATCGCCGCCGCGGTCGCACCCGGCGGTTCGTTCTACCCCTCGATGCATCTGGCGTGGCACTTCGAAGAGGTCGACTTCGAGGTCGAGCGACCGGTGTACATGCAATCGGCCCTGTGCGTCGACTGGGCCAAGGGGATATGGAGCGCGACCTGGGAGTCCACCGGTGGACCGCAGTATTTCTCCGGTGGCAAGGCGCCCTTCGTGCCGGGCGTGCGCGACCGCTTCCCCGGCTTCACCGTCGACGAGCGCACCATCACCCAGCTGATGCTCAGCCACCTCGCCGCCGGCTTCAAGGGCTTCGGCCTGTGGACCTGGAATGCCCGCTTAGCCGGGTGGGAGGCAGGCGAGTTCGCGCTCTGCGACCGCAACGGTCAACCGACCGAACGGGCGCGCACCGCCGGCGCCATCGGCCAGGCGGCGGTGCGCCACCGCCGCGAGCTGTGGCAGGCGCACAAGGAACCGCTGGTCGGCGTGCTGCAGGATTGGGACAACGAGGCGATATGGGCGGCGATGGCCCTGACCGGCCGCGACATGTTCCGCGAAGTGCCGATCCGCGCACGCATCGGCGCCTGCCGCGCGCTGATGGATGCCAACATCCCGTGGGAGCACGCGACCGTCGACGACCTGCGCGCCGGCCTCGGTCGGCGCTATCGCGCGCTCTACCTGAGCGCCTGCATCAGCCTCAGCGACGAACTCCAGCAGCTGCTCCACGACTACGTGCAAGGCGGCGGGCGACTGGTCTGCGATCTGCCGGGAGCCTGCTTCGACGAGTACGGCCGGGTGTTCCGCACCGACGCCGGCAGCATGTTCGAACGCACCTTCGGCTGCGTGCTGCACGAGTTCGCCTTCGCCAACCCGCGCCACAGCCCCGACGCCATCGGCGAAGCCGTCTGCGGTGGGTTCATGGCCGAAATAACCCCCACCCGGGCCACGGTGCGCGAGACCTACGCCATCAGCGGAAAGCCCGCGGTGACCGAACACCGGCTCGGGGCCGGCAGCGCCGTCCTGCTGGGCACCCAGGCCGGCCTCGACTGCTGGCGCCCCGGCAACACCGCGGTCCAGGAGCTGTTGGTCCGCCATACGCTCGGGGCCGACCTGCGCCCGGATTTCACCTGCGACGGCTGTCTCGCCTACCGCCTCAGCGCCCCGAGGGCCGACCACTATTTCCTCATCAACGACGGCGACGACCGCACCGTCCACCTCGATCCGCACGGCTACAGCTACACCGCCGCGACCGACGCGATCACCGATGAGCCGATCGACCTCGCCCGACCGATCACCCTGCCACGCCGCAGCGGGCGGTGGGTGCGCTGCGAGCGGACGGGGTGAGGCGGCAGGCACGCGCGCACGAAAGGGGCGCCGTAACCACTCAGGCCCATCGGGCATGAGAGGTTACCAGCCATATCTGGGCCCCGTCGTACGCGATGGGGCCTGGCGCCGAGTGGTGGGCGAAGCGGGTATCGCCGCAGGCGATA
>CAZTGE010000041.1:0-29873 GCA_964612995.1 uncultured candidatus Brocadiaceae bacterium
CAGGCGTGGGCGGATCGGCTGCGCCGAAACGTATCCGCCCTCCGGCGGCACTTGCGCCTCGGCCTGACGGCCTGACGGCCCGCGGGGCTGCGCTTGCGCTCCACGGGCCGCTGGCCCCACTGGGGCCAGCTATCGCCTGCGGCGATACCCGCTTCGCCCACCACTCGGCGCCAGACCCCATCGCGTACGATGGGGCCCCGAAAAAGAGCGAGGTAACCACTTATGCCGTTGGGCCTGAGTGGTTACTGACGATGGTCACCCGCTGCTGGGCACCGCGCCGATGGGGCTGGAGGAAGCGAGCACCGGCAGCGTCACCATCGCCATCGCCGGCACCCGCCTCGATAATCGCTATTACCCTCGCAGCTCCACCACCGCGTCGATCGCCACCAGCGCGCCCTTGGGCAAGGCCGCCACGCCGATGCAGCAGCGGGCAGGGAAAGGCTCTTCGAACCAGGTGGCATAGACCGCGTTGATCGCGGCGAAGGCGCTGAGGTCGGTGCAGTAGATGGTGCAGCGCAGGGCGTTGTTCAGCGCGGTGTCGGCATCGTGGCAGATGGCATCGAGGTTGCGCAGCGCCTGCTCGGCCTGGGCGGCGACGTCATCGACGCCCACCGCTTCGCCGCTGGCCGGGTCGAGACCGAGCTGCATGGAACACCACAGCAGACCGCCCTGGATCACCGCCTGGGAATAGGGTCCCAGAGCAGTGGGGGCGTCGGGACTGTTGACGGTCGAGCGCATGATGGGTCTCCGAGGCGGTGGATTTCGGGGGGTGACTCGCGCGATGGAAAGGATACCCTTCCCGGGATCATGGAGCAGCGGTGAAGCGTCGTGGTCCGAATGATCCGTGTTGGTGCGGAAGTGGCAAGAAATACAAGAAATGCCACATGCACCGCGATGTGATGGCCGACCTCCAAGGCGGCGGCACCGCCGCGGCCGACAGCAGCCTGCGCGCCGGGACGGTGGGCCCCGCGCGCGATCTGCCGCCCGGTATCCCACGGCCGGAGTACGCTCAGAACGGCCGCCCGGCACGCAAGACGGCGGGCACGCTGTACAAGGACGCCGATCAGCTCGAGCGTATGCGCGCCAGCTGCGCACTCGCTCGCCAGGTGCTCGACACCACCAAGGCGGCGGTCGCCGTCGGCGTGACCACCGACGAGCTCGATCGGGTGGCGCATGAGGCCTGTGTCGCCGCCGGCGCCTATCCCTCGCCGCTGAACTACTGCGGCTATCCCAAGTCGATCTGCACCTCGGTCAACGAGGTCATCTGTCATGGCATCCCCGACGACCGACCACTTGCCGACGGCGACATCGTCAACATCGATATCACCGTGTTCCGCGACGGGATGCACGGCGATTGCTCCGAGACCGTCGCGGTGGGCTCGATCGATGCCAGCTGCACCCGACTGCTGGCGGTGACCCGCGCGGCACTCGACGCTGGCGTCGCTGCCGTGCGCCCGGGCGGTCGTGTGTGCGACATCGGCAGGGCGATCGAGGAGACCGTGGCGCCCTTCGGCTATGGCGTGGTCCGGGATTTCGTCGGCCACGGCATCGGCGAGGTCTTCCACATGGATCCGCAGGTGCCGCACTACTACGACCGCAAGGCAACCTTCGACCTGCGACCGGGGATGACCTTCACCATCGAACCGATGATCACCATCGGCGATTTCCGCCACCGTCTGTGGCCCGACAACTGGACCGCGGTCACCCGCGACGGCGAACGGAGCGCCCAGTTCGAACACACCGTGCTGGTGACCGACTCCGGTGTCGCGGTGCTGACGGCCGGCAACGACGATGGATGAGAACGAGCTGCTCGCGCGCATCGCCGCACGCGAGCATCGGGTCGCCGCACCCTGCCCGATCGGAGATGATTGTTGTTGGTGGGAACCCACCGGCACCACCTGCCTCAGCGTGGACAGCATCGTTGCCGGTCGCCATTTCACCGCCGCAGACCCGCCCGCAGCTGTCGGGCGCAAGGCTGCCGGCGCTGCGCTCAGCGATCTCGCGGCGATGGGCGCGACGCCGGTCGGCGCAGTGCTGGCCCTGCACGTGGCTCCGGGCTGGGATGCGCTAGCGCTGGCCGAGGCCTGCCGCGAAGAGCTCGAGCGCCACGGTTGCCCGTTGCTCGGCGGCGACACCACCGCCGCGGGCGAACTCGCCTTGAGCGTGAGCGTCTGGGGCGAGGTGACCGCTGGCGCACGTTTGCTGCGCCGTGACGGCGGATGCCCTGGCGACCTGCTGGTGGTCAGCGGGCGCCTCGGCGGAGCCCAGGCCAGCGGGCGGCATCTGACACCCGAACCCCGGCTGGTCTTGGGCAGCTGGCTGGCCCGCCAGCCGGGGGTTCACGCGCTGATGGATCTCTCCGATGGCCTCGCCGCCGACGCGCCGCGTCTGGCCGCGGCCTCCGGATGCGGCTGTCTGATCGACGCCGCGCGTATCCCGATCCATCCGGATGTCCCATCCGGCCCGCTGGCTGCCCGGCTACGTGCGGCCTGCTGCGACGGCGAGGACTTCGAGCTGCTGGCGGCTGTCGACCCCCAGGCCTGGCCAGCGCTCCAGCGCGACCGCCGCGAGGCGGATCCGCAACTGCAACAGGTCGGCGAGCTGTGCCACGCCAGCGGCAACCGTCTGCGTTGGAGCGACGGCACGCTCGAGCCGCTGAGCTGGCGCGGCTTCGCGCATCAGCTCTGAGGCCACGCCAGGCCGCGGACCGTCCCGAGCGCTGGTCCGCTACGCAGATGGTGGCATCTGACGCGCAAACGGGCACACTCCGGTTACGTAGATGACCTCATCAGTTAGAGCGGGGAGATATGCGAGCATTCGTCCTTCCTCTGTGTGCCGGGCTGCTGGTGACCGGCTGTGCCGGCCACCAGCGCTACGACCATGCGCGCATCATCGTCGCCCCGGCCGGGGCTGAACCCCATCTGCCGGCGCGACCCGGCTTCGACCCGCAGCAACCGCTGGGGCTCGAACAGGCGGTGCGGCTCGCCCTGGCCAACAACCCCGACATGCATATCGCCACAGAGCGCCTGGCCGCTGCCAATGCGCGCCTGAGGCAATCGCGCGCGGCCTTCCTGCCGCTGGTGCAGGCCCATGCCGAATACGTGCGCGCGGACGCGCCCTCGACCTATCTGTTCAAGACCATCGACCAGCGTGAGCTGCCGCAGCGCGTCGATTTCAACGACCCGGGCATCCTCGACAACTACGAGATCGGACTGGGCCTGCGCTACAACCTCTATAATGGCGGGAGGGACCGGCTCGATCGCCTGACAGCCGCGCTCGGCGTGCGTCAGGGTACGACCCGGCGTCTGGCCGCGCGCAATCGGCTGATCGCAGCGGTGATCGTGGCCTGGTACGACATCCGTGCCGCCGGAGAGATGGTCACCACCGCCAAGGCCTCGCATACCGCGGTCGAAGCCCAGCTGGACGAGACGCGCAAGGTCCACGCGGCAGGCGGTGACGCCAGGAAATCCGATGTGCTCTCGCTCGAAGCACGGGTGGCAGAAGCCGAGGAGACGGTGATCCGCGCCCGCAACGCACAACGCCTCGCGGTGGCCGCGTTGGCCAACCTGCTTGGCGAGAACCCGGATACGGTGCTGGATATGCAATTGGGCGAGGCCTGCCCCTGTCCGATCCCTGCGACCTACGAAGACGCCGTCGCCACCGGTCTGGCCGGACGCCCGGAGCTGGTCCTGGCGCGCCAGGAGGTCGAAGGCGCAGCGATCGCCCGTGACCGCGCGCGTGCCGAATGGCTGCCACGACTCGATCTCGAAGCACGCACCTGGTGGGACGACGATCACATCGATTTCGGTGAGGACGACGGCAATTGGATGCTGGGTCTGCGGCTCGGCTGGGATGTCTACGCCGGCGGCGCGCGCATCCACCGCGGCGCAGCGGCCCGCTCCGAACTGCGCGCCGCAGTGGCCGCTGATCGCCGGGAGAACCTCGTGGTGCGGCTGGAGATCAAGCGCGCCTACCTCCAGCTCGAAGAGGCACAGGCCCGCCGTGACGTCGCGGTCAAAGGCCTCGCCGCCGCCGAGGAGTCGCTGGCGATGGTGCGCACCCAGTATCAGGCCGGCAGCGTGCGCATCACCCGCTACCTCGAGGCCGAGACCACCCACACCCGCGCGCGGATGCGTCTGGTGCGTGCCCGGTACGATCTCAAACAGGCCGAAGCGGAAGTCGCGCGCGCGACGGGCCGCTTCGCCCACGCCGAGCTGGATCCGGAGGAGTCCCCATGAAGCGCAGACGCATCATCCAGATCGTGGCCGCGGTGATGATCGTTGCCGCGATCGCGGTCATGCTGGTAGTCGTCACCGGCGTCGACGCCATCGCGCCGGGCTCGTCCCAGCCCGCTCCGGGCCTGCCCACGCCGGCCAATACTGCGGTGGTACGGAGCACCACGCAACCGGTGAGCCATCGCGCGGTGGGCACGGTCGAATCCAAGCTCAGCTCGACGGTCTCACCGCGGATCCAGGGGCAGGTGCTCGCGGTCCTGGTCGAGGCCGGTGACCGCGTCGAACCGGATCAGGTGCTGGTCCGACTCCAGAGCGAGGAGCTGCAGCATCGTCTGGCCCAGGCGCGCAACGGCCTCGAATCGGCTCGCGCCGAGGCCGAGGCCGCACGCCAGAGCTACGAACGCGTCGAGAAGCTCTACGCCCAGGAGGCCGCGACCGAGACCCGTCTCGAGCAGGCCCGTGCACGGCATCGCAAGGCCGCGGCCGCGGTCGAGGTGGCGCAGAACCAGATCGCCGAAGCCGAGGCCGTCGCCGGCTACACCGACGTCCGCAGCGGAATGGCCGGCATGGTCACCCGACGCCTGGTCGACCCGGGCGATCTCGCCTGGCCCGGCAAACCGCTGATCGAACTGCACGATCCGCAGCGCCTGCGCCTGGAGGCCGAATTGCGCGAAGGGCTGATCGATCGCGTCGCGCTCGACGACAAGCTCGAGGTGACCTTCGGTTCGCTCGGCTCCAGCGTGCACGGCACGGTGGAGGAGATCCTGCCCTACGCCGACCCGCGCAGCCGCTCGTTCGCCGTCCGGGTGGCATTGCCGCAGATCGCGGGGCTGCATCCGGGCATGTTCGGCCGCCTGCATGTACCGCTGGAGGAGCGTAGTGGCGTGGTGGTGGATCGGCGTGCGATCGAACGCGTCGGCCAGCTGGCGACGATACGCGTGCGCGGCGAAGACGGCGTGTGGCGTCGGCGCTATGTCACCCTCGGTGCGCGGCGAGGCGAACAGGTGGAGATCCTCTCCGGCCTGACTGCGGGCGAAACCATCGGCTGGGATGATACGTGATGGATGCGACAAACCGTGAGCAGCGTCCGCGAGGGCTGATCGCCCGGATTGTCGAGACCTTCCTCGGCGGCCGGCTGTCGATCATCCTGGTCGTCAGCGCCCTGGCCCTGGGCGTGGCGGCGATCCTGATCACGCCACGCGAGGAGGATCCGCAGATCGTGGTGCCGATGGCGGACATCTACGTCGAGGCGCCGGGCGCCAGCCCCGAGGAGATCGAACAGCTGGTCACCACCCCGCTGGAGCGGTACCTCTACCAGGTCGACGGCGTGGAATACGTCTACTCGATCAGCCGCCGCGACATGGCGGTGGTCACGGTGCGGTTCTACGTCGGCGAGGACCGCGAGGACTCGTTGGTCAAGCTGCACAACCGCATCCTGATGCACCGCGACCGCGCTCCGCCGCTGGTCAGCGGCTGGGTGACCAAGCCGGTGGAGATCGACGACGTGCCGATCGTCACCATCACCCTCCACTCGCAGACCCACGACGACTACGCGCTGCGTCGTATCGGCGAAGAGGCGATGGCCCGGCTCGATCAGATCCGGGACGTGTCGCGCACCCGGATCGTCGGCGGCCGTGAACGGGTGGTGCGGGTCACGCCGGACCCCGAGGCGATGGAAGCGCGTGGTGTCGACCTGCTGACCCTCCAGCGCGCGATCGCCGCCGCGGACGCGAATCTATCGGTCGGCAGCTTCGACCGCGCCGATCGCCGTAGCGAGGTCACCGCGGGCCCGTTCATCACCGGGGTCGACGATGTCGACGATCTGGTGGTCGGCGTCCATCGCGGCGCGCCGGTATATCTCGCGGATGTGGCCAGCGTCACCGACGGCCCGGCCGAACCCAGCTCCTACACCCGTATCGGCAAGCCGGGCTGGGACGAGACCCGCAGTGCGGTCACCCTGGCGGTGGCCAAGAAGCAGGGCACCAACGCGGTCGCGGTGGCCGACGAGGTCATTGCGGCAATGGCCGAGCTGGAAGCCGAGGTACTGCCGGCCGAGGTTGCCTGGGACGTCACCCGCAACTACGGGCAGACCGCCGACGCCAAGGTCAACGAGCTGCTCAGTTCACTCGGTTTCGCGATGGTCACGGTCATCGGCCTCTTGCTGTTCACCCTCGGCTGGCGTGAGGGCCTGGTGGTGGCGATCGCCGTGCCGATCAGCTTCGCACTCGCGCTGTTCGTCAACTATGCCGCCGGCTACACCATCAATCGGGTGACCCTGTTCGCGCTGATCCTGACCCTCGGCCTGGTGGTCGACGACCCGATCACCAACGTCGACAACATCCAACGCCATATGCTGATGCGCAAGCGCAGCCCCTTCGTCGCCACGCTGTGGGCGGTGCAGGAGGTGCTGCCCCCGGTGATCATGTCGACCCTGGCGATCATCGTGAGCTTTCTGCCGATGTTCTTCATCACCGGAATGATGGGCCCCTACATGCAGCCGATGGCCGTCAACGTGCCGATGACGGTGATCTTCTCCACCGTCGCCGCGCTCTCGGTCGTGCCCTGGGCCGCGTACCACCTGATCAAGGGCAAGGTCGCCCAAAACACCGCCGAGGACGGAGCCGATGCGGCACAGGACGTACGTCGCACGAAACTCTACCGCATCTACGCGCCGGTCGTCGCGCCGTTCCTCGCGCGCCGGTGGCTGCGCTGGACGATGCTCGGCGCGATCGTGATGCTGCTGGGGCTGTGCGGTCTGCTGGTGATCCTGCGCCAGGTGCCGATGAAGATGCTGCCCTTCGACAACAAGAACGAACTGCAGCTGATCGTCGACATGCCCGAGGGCGCCACCCTCGAGCGCACCGACGCGGTGATCCGCGATTTCGAACGTGAGATCGCCACCGTCAACGAGGTCGTCGACTACACCTCCTATGTCGGCACCTTCAGCCCGATCGACTTCAACGGGCTGGTACGCCACTACTATTTCCGCCGTGAGGCCAACGTCGCCGACATCCGGATCAACCTGGTGGACAAGGATCGTCGCGCCCAACAGAGCCACGAGATCGGCCTGCGCATCCGCGACCGTCTCGAGGCGATCGCCGAAACGCACGGGGCACGTATCGCCATCGTCGAGATCCCGCCCGGGCCACCGGTGATCGCCACCGTCACCGCCGAGATCTATGGCCCACCCGATGCGCCCTACGACGCGCTGATCGCCGGCGCGCGTACGGTACGCGAGCGCTTCGCCGCCCACCCCGGCCTGAGCGATACCGACGTCTCGGCCGTGGCACCGCATATGCGGTGGGAATTCCGCCTCGACAAGGAGAAGGCGGCGCTGCATGGCATCCGGACCGCCGACGCGGTGGCCGTCCAGCTGGCGGCGCTCGGCGGCGTTGAGCCGGCGACGGTACATACCCCCGATGAACGCAACCCACTGCACATCCGGCTCCGCCTGGACCGCAACGAGCGCAGCGGAATCCCGGAGCTCCAACGACTGCGGGTCGCCGCCGCCGACGGCACCCTGGTGCCGCTGGCCGAGATCGGCTCCTTCGTCGAGGTACCGCAGGACCAGCCGATCTATCACAAGAACCTCCGCCGGGTCGCCTATGCCTTCGCCGAGTGTGTTGGCACCGCGCCGGACGAGGTTGTGCTCGATCTCGCGCGCTGGTTCGAGGAGCATCCGCTCGAAGCCGGCGCGACCATCGAGTGGGCCGGCGAAGGCGAATGGAAGATCACCCTGCGGGTGTTCCGCGATCTCGGGCTGGCCTTTGGCGCGGCGATGGTCGGCATCTACATCCTGCTGGTGATCCAGACCGGCAGTTTCGTCATGCCGCTGGTGGTGATGACCGCGATCCCCTTGACCGCGATCGGTATCCTGCCCGGCTTCTGGCTGCTCAACCTCATCGCCGACAACCCGGTTGGCGGCTACGCGACCCCGGTGTTCTTCACCGCGACCGCGATGATCGGCATGATCGCCCTCGGCGGCATCGTGGTGCGCAACGCCATCGTCCTGATCGAGTTCATCCAGGACTCGCAGGAGGAGGGCATGTCGCTCAAGGACGCGATCCTCGCCTCGGGCGCGGTACGGATGCGTCCGATCCTGCTCACCGCCGCGACCACCGCGCTCGGCGCCTGGCCGATCACCCTCGATCCGATCTTCAGCGGCCTGGCCTGGGCGCTGATCTTCGGCCTGTTCGCCTCGACCACCTTCACCCTGCTGGTGGTTCCGGTGGTCTACTTCATGGTCTACGGACCGCGCGCAGCCGCGGCAGGAGAAGGAACATGAGAGTCGTCGATGCAGTCCATGCCATCGCTGGCGTGTTCATCCTCGGATCCCTGGCCCTGGGCTACTGGGTCCACCCGGCCTGGTTCCTGTTCACCGCCTTCGTCGGACTCAATCTGTTCCAGTACGGCTTCACCGGATTCTGCCCCCTGGCGCTGACCCTGGAACGAGCGGGAATGCGTCGTTGAGAGCGACACGATGAGGCCCGGAAGAACAAACGCTGTCCTGGTCCGGAGCGTAGTCAGGTCGGATGGAAGGGTGAGAGGGTCCATCCACTGACGGATGCACCGGCGATGGACACGAGGCATGCTGAGGGGGCATTTGATGGCCGGTGCATCCGTTCTTTGCTCAGGGGCTTCGCCCCTATGCCCGACGCCTGAAGCCGACGGGGTCCGCTCTCCTGGCCGGCGTCGCCTCGAAGCAGGAATCCGCTCCAGTCTGTGGTGGACCAGCGTTGATGATACATGCGCCACCGCGGAAGCGCCGAACTCCAGCTCGGGAGGACCTTTTCTGAACACACGTGACCGTCCGGCCCCGCGCACAGCGAGGTCCCTCCCTCTGCTCCGGGCCCTGCTGCTCCTGCTCGCGCTGGCCGGCGCTCCCGGCGCTGTCGAGGTCGGTGATCGCATCGGCCAGCTCCAGCGCCACGGCGTCAGTGTCACGCTGACGCTCGCCGAGCGCGAGGGTGCGCAGGCAGTGATCGCGGGCACCTTCGCTCCGAAGCAGGACTTCGTTCAGGAATGGCATCTCTACAGCATCGACCTGCCGCGCGAGGGCGTCGCGGGGGCCGGACGACCGACGCTGCTCGAGGTCCCCGCGGGGCAGGCACTCCAGGCGCGTGGCGCAGCGAGCATCGACGCCGAAGCCTACGCCCTGGAGGTGGCCGGCGTCGGCACCTATCCGGTCTATCCTGCCGGGCCGGTACAGGTGCGCCTGCCCGTGACCCTGCCGCAGGGCGACGGCGCGCCGGCCGACGCGCGCATCAGGGTGGTCTATCAGGCCTGCAGCGACGCGTCCTGCCGCCTGCCGGTCGAGACGGTCATCAACGTCACCGTTCCCAGCGATCCTGACGGAGCCGCGGCCCCGGAGACGACAGCGGACACCACGCAGGCCGCGACCGGAATGCCACCGGCACAGCCAACCGCGCCCACCGTGCAACCTGCTGCGCACGACCGGCCCGAACGGCTGCTGGGCCGGACCGTCGCAGCGCCGCAGCTGCCCCCGAGGCAGACCGACGCCCATGGCATGGTCTGGTATACCGCCGATACGCGGGCCGGGGTCAAAGCCGTGCTCGCGCACGCGGCGGCGCGGGACCGCGCGACCTTCATCGATTTCAGCGCCGCTTCCTGCGCCGTCTGCAAGCGGGTCCATGCAACGGTGTTCCCGCTCGAGCCGGTCACCAACGCGCTCAAACAGGTCGAGCGCATCGTGATCGATCTCGACCATGCCCCCGAGCTCGCCGCCTGGCAGCAGCAGGCCTTCGGCACCGTTGCCCGGCCGTTCTATGTCCGTGTCGACCCCGATGGCGAGCACGTCGCCTGGCACACCGCGCCGACCGCGGGCGACGCCGACCTGATCGCCCGTTTCGCCGACTTCATCGCCGGCGGCGCGGGTCAGGCCCTGACGGTCACCCTGCTCGCCGCCCTGCTCGGCGGTCTCGCAGCGCTGCTGATGCCCTGCACCTATCCGATGATCCCGCTGACCATCGGGTTCTTCGCCAAACAGGCCGAAGGCGGACGCAGGCTGCTACCGCTGGCCGGGGCCTACGCCGCGGGGATCATGGTCAGCTTCACCGCGCTGGGCCTGATCATCGCCGGCCTGCTCGGCAGCACCCCCGGGGGCTTTGCCGGCAATCCCTGGACCAACCTGGTCATCGGCCTGATCTTCGCCGCGCTGGGGCTGAGTCTGCTCGGAGCCTACAGCCTCCGTCTGCCGGGCTTCGGTTCGGTCGCCGGGTCGCGCGGCGGCTATCTCGGCGCCCTGAGCATGGGGCTGACCTTCGCCATCGCCGCCTTCGCCTGCACCACGCCGATCGTCGGCGTGGTGCTCGGCCAGGCCGTGTCCACCGGCGACTGGTGGGCCGCGATCGTATCGATGCTGGTGTTCTCCGGCGCCATCGCCGTACCGATCTTCTTCCTCGCCCTCTCGCCCTCGCTGCTGCAGCGCCTGCCACGCGCCGGCGGCTGGATGAACGAGTTCAAGCTGGTCGCCGGTCTGGTGGTCATCGCCACTGCGCTGCATTTTTTCGCCATCAGCGACTCCGCCTGGAATTGGGGCCTGCTCGGCAGCAACGGCATCCTGGCCATCTGGGCGGCCATCGCGCTGGCCATCGCGGCCTATGTCCTGGGCTGGATCCGCACCGCCCACGACACCCCGGTCGAGCGCGTCGGGCTGATGCGCCTGTTCCTGGCCATCGCCTTCACCGCCATCGCGCTCTATCTCGCTGCCGGGCTCACCGGGGCCCCGATCGGCCCCTTCGCCGGGCTGGTCTGAGGCTCGTTCAATCGCGCCGGGCGCCCGGTCGCAGATCCTCGCCCAGACGATACCACTCCGGCCGGAGCTTGCGGCGCAGGGTCCAGACCGCCATGCCGATGCCGACCAGCAGCAGCGGCAGGCTCAACACCTGACCCTTGCTCATCCAGCCGAGGAAGAGCTCGTAGCCCGCGTCTGGCTGCCGGAAGAACTCGTCGATGAACCGGCCAACCGCATACACCATGAGCACGGTGGCCATGGACAGCCCGGGGCGGCGATGCCATGCGTGGACCAGGATGCCGATGCCCAGCGGCAGCAGCCCTTCGAGCACCGCGGCGTAGAGCTGGCTCGGGTGGCGACCCAGCCCATGCTCGGCAATGAAGGCGGTCATGCGCTCGGTGTAGGGCTCGAGTTCGAGATAGGCGTCACGCAGGGACATGTAGCGGCTCGGTTCCAGGTCGCCCTGGGCGAGGCGGTACTGCAGGTCATGGAGGAAGGCGTCGGGGAACTTGCAGGCCCAAGGGACATCGGTGGGCCTGCCCCACAGCTCGCCGTTGATGAAATTGGCCAGGCGGCCGCAGATCACCCCGATGGTAGCGCCCACGGCAACAGCATCGCAGAGCACCAGGAGGTGCACCTTGTATTTACGACAGAACAACCAGGTGCCGACGAACAGCCCGGCGATGCCGCCGTGACTGGCCATCCCCCCCTTCCATACCCGCAGCACGTCCCACCAGGGGAAGCCCCAGGGGAAGGTCGCCTCGAAGGTGAAGCCGAACAGGCTCGGATCGTAGAACAGACAATAGCCGAGCCGGCCACCGATGATCATCGCCAGGCCGATATACAGCGCCGCGTCGGCGAGCCAGTGCTCGCGCAGCGGCAAACGCTCGCGACGCACCCAGCGACGCAGCAGCAGGTAGCCGAGCACGATGCCGACGAGGTAGGCCATGCCGTACCAGCGCAGTCCGACGCCGTCGCGGAACTCGATGATGAAGGGGTCCCAGTCGTGGACCCAGCTGGCCAAGGGCAACTGCCAGGCGCCCATCAGTCGTGATCCGGGGCGCGCAACCAGGCGAGCACCTGAGCGATGGCAGGGACGCTGGCCGGGGCATGCGGCGACTCGGCGAACCGGTGGGGCAGACCGTCGAGCACGTGGATGCATTCCGACTGACCGACGGAGCGCAAGCGCTCGTGGAACGCGGTGAGCGTGGCCTCAGGCAGACAGGTGGAGGCAGATGCACGGATGCTGCACACCGGCGGCAAGCCGGTCGGATCGGCGCTGAGCGGATCGCGCGACGATGGATCGTCGCCAGCGAAGACGGTGAGCCGCTCAGCGAGGACCGGATCGCAACCCGACCACGGTCGGCTCGTGGGCAGCGGTCCGCAGCAGATCACGCTGCGCACGCCGATGGTGCCGGTTGCGAGCAGTTCACGCGCGACCAGCAGCGCGGTCAGCGAGCCGGTGCCGCTGCCGAGCAGGTGCACCACCCGGTGATGTGCGCCGAGAATCGAGGCCTCGTCGAGCGCGGCGCGGCACGCGGCTGCGGCGTCACGCAAGAGGTTGGTGCCGCCACCGGCCTGTTCGAGCGTGCGCACGCCCACAGCCACCGCGGGAAAGCCCTGTTCCGCGAGCGACAGCGCCAATGGCCGCATGGCCAGTCGCCCGTCATGCTCCCAGCGACCGCCGGCGAAGCAGAGCACCGCCGGCTTCTGTTCGGCCGATTCGGGAGCGAAGACATCGAGGCGGCGCGCGGGGTGATCGCCATAGGCCACATTGACGGTGGCGGCGATGCGTACGGTCTGATCCATGTCGGGATTGTGCCCCGGGCGGCGGATTCACAAGCGCTTGGCTCGCTGCCTGACCAGGGCGGCTCAAAGCTCGCAAATGAGGGCCATGCCTCGCCTCCACCTGCGTCACCATGGCCCAAGCACCAAAGAGAGCCGGGCGGTTTGACGCAGGTGGAGGCGACGCAAGGCATGCCGACCTGGTGATCGGCGCTCCCGGGGCGAGCTTTGAGTCGCCCTGGCTGCCTGACCAACCGCTACATCCGCTGCGGAGCGCGGATGCCCAGCAGGCGCAGGCCTTCGGCCAGGGCGGCGCGGACCGCGGCCACCAGCGCGACCCTGGCGGTCGCGCGGTCGGACTGCTCGCAGAGCACCCGGGCGCTGCGATCGCGGTTGCCCAAGGTCAGCCAGGAACTGGTGGCGGCAGCGAGCGCGAGCAACGCGTTGGCCAGCTGGCTGGGGTCATCGTTGGAGACGACGTCGCTCAAAGCCCGCTGCAGCCGGGCGATGGCCAACAGCACCGCCTTCTCCTCGTCACGGTCGAGCTGTGTGGGATCGGGTTCACCGGGAGCGCCGTGCGCGGCAGCGAAGCGCCGCTCGATCGAACACAGCCGCGCGTGGGCGTACTGCAGGTAGGGCCCGGTATCGCCCTGCATGTTCAGCGCGTCTTCGAAGCGGAAGCGGATATCGCCCTTGCGGTTGTTGCGCAGGTCGTTGAACAGCACCGCGCCCAGGCCGACGGCTTCGGCCACCGCAGCCTTCTCCGCCTCGGGCAGATCCGGGTTCTTCTCCTCGACCACCGCGCGTGCGCGGTCGATGGCTTCGCGCAGGACGTCCATCAGCATCATCGGCACACCATTGCGGGTCGCCGTCTTGGCCCAGCGCTGCTCCTCGTCGTTCCACATCTGGATCACGCCGAAGCCGACGTGGCGCAGCTCGCCCGCGTAGGGCTTGCCGAGCCTGGCCGCGACCGCGAACCATTCCTTGAAGTGCAGGCTCTGGCCGAGGTCGACGACGTAGAGCGCGCGATCGAAACCGTACCGTTGATGACGGTCCTCGCAGGCGGCGAGGTCGCGGGTGGCGTAGAGGCTGCCGCCATCGCTGCGCAGGATCAGACAGGGCTTCTTGAAGCCCATGTCCTTCAGATCGACCACCTTGGCTCCCTGGTCCTCGCACAGCAGGCCGGCGGCCTCGAGTTCACCCACCACAGCAGCGCCGTGCTTGCGGTAGTGCGCCTCGCCGCGCCAATCGTCGAACTCGATGCCCAGCAGGGCGTAGATCTCCCGCGCCGCAGCGAGGCTGGCGTCACGGATGATCTGCCACAGCTCGAGCGCTTCGGGGTCATCCGCTTCACAACGCCGCGACCACTCGCGGGCCTCCTCGGCCACCGTCGGATCATCCTTGCCGGCGCGGCTGATGCGGACGTAGATATCGTTGAAGAAGGCGACCGGATCCGCGGCCGCGTCGAGGTCCGCGCGGCTGAGACCCTCGCGTTTCCAGCCGGCGATCAGCCGGCCGAAGGCGGTGCCCCAATCACCGAGGAAGTTGATCCGCACCACCCGCCAACCGGCGGCCGCATAGCACTGGGCCAGAGCGTTGCCGATGCCGGTCGAGCGGATGTGGTGGAAGGCCAGGTGCTTGGCGATGTTGGGGCTGGAGAAGTCGACGCACACCGTGCGCTGTTGCTCGGGGCAACGCAGGGGCGCGACCGGGTCGCTGCGCAGCACGCCCAGCAAGCGTTCGGCGACCAGGGCTGGCGGGAAGCTGATGTTGAGGAAGGGGCCGACCGCGACGACGGTGATCCCCGGCAACGCCGCCTCGACCACCGGGATCAGATCCGAAGCCAGCTGGGCCGGGTTGCGCTTCGCCGCTTTGGCCAGTTGGAAGCAGGGCAGCGCGAGATCACCGGCATCGGCACGGGTCGGCGGACCGATCAGACGACGCAGCGGGGCGGCGTCGCAGCCGAGATGCGCGCTGATGACGGTGACGATCGGTTCACTCAGCAAAGCCAGCATGGTCTCTCCACGGGGGCAGGGAGTGTGCAAGACGTCCCTGATGGGACAAGTCCAGCTCCTCCCGGAACCCGGATTCACCCTCCTGAAGCCGATCGACCGATGCCTATGCTGATTTGATGCCGACCCGTTGCCGACCACGAATCCTGCGCGCGCTCCTGCTGGTATGCCTCGGCGCGCTCGGCCTGCTGCCCGCCGGCGAGACCGCCAGCGATGGTCGCTATCATCCGGCCTGGATGCAGGTCGAACAGCTCAGCGACGCCCATTTCACCGACGGCGTGGACCGGCGGCTGCTCACGCCACAGGCCACGATGGAGTTCTTCCTCGCCGCCGTCGATGACGAGGACTTCGCCCGGGCCTCGCTGGCGCTGAATCTGCAACGCCTGGAGATCGAACCCGGCAGCTCAGCCGCGGCCAAGCTCGCCCGGCGCCTGCACTACCTCCTGCTCCAGCGCAACCTGATCGACTGGGACATCCTGCCCGACCGCAGCGATGGCCAACCGGCCCTCGGCGTGCCGACCGGGGAACGGACCACGGCCGGCCAACCGCGGCGCAGCATCCGCCTGAGTCGCGTCGAGGGCCCCGACCGCAGCCACCCGATCGCCCTGCATCGGGTCAAGGCGGCCGACCGCCCGGCCCTGTGGCTGTTCGCCGCGAGCAGCGTCGGTGCGATCGATCGGCTCTACACCCATTACGGACCGGGGTGGCTCGAGCAGCGCATGCCCCAATGGGCCAAGCAAGCCGGTCTGTGGCGGACCCAGCTGTGGGAATGGCTGGCGATGGTGGTGTTCCTCGGCGTGGCGATGATCTGTGGTTCGCTCGCCTTCCGCCTGCTCGCCGGCCTGATGCGCCGGGCACCTGATACCCGGCCATGGCTCAGCGATCTGCTGGCCACGCTCGAACGTCCGGTCGCCGGTCTGATCGGCGTGCTGGTCTTCTACACCCTGATCCGCGTCTCGCTCTCGCTCACCGGCCCGGTCAGCACAGCACGAGGCGGAAGGCGACGGGCACGCCCATGCCGGCGCAATGGGGCAGGATGCAGAGAATACCGCTGGCACCGATGGCTGAGCTGGTGAAGCCGCCTGGAACCCCAACGGAATCGAAACGGGGTGCCCCTGACGCGCAGGAACCGTGAGACCCGGCGGTCGGTTCAGCTCTTGCTGATACCCAGCTGGTCCATGCGCTTCTTGAGCGTGATGCGGTTGATGCCCAGCAATTCGGCTGCGCGCAGCTGGTTGCCGCCCGTGCGCGCCAGGGCTTCGCGGATCATCGGCGCCTCAACCAGGTCGGTCAGGCGAGCGCTGATCTCACCAGGACACTGGTTGGCGAGACGGGCGACCTCGCCCCGGACCGCCGTGGCGAAATCGCCATCACCGGCGATCGCGGCAGTGTCGGGGCGGATGCGCAGATGCTCGGCGGCGATGATGCCGCCGCTGGCGAGCACGGCCGCCTCCTCGAGCACGTGCTTGAGCTCACGCACGTTGCCCGGCCAGGTGTAGGCCCGCAGCACGCTCATCGCCTCGTCGGTCAAGACCACTTCGTGGCCGAGCCGCTCGCCGATACGGCCAAGGAAATGGCGCACCAGTTCGGGCAGATCGTCGAGTCGCCGGTTGAGGCCCGGCAGGTGGATGCGCAGGACCTGCAGACGATAGCCGAGGTCCTCGCGGAAGGAGCCGGTACGGACCGCGGCCGCGAGGTCCTGATTGGTCGCGGCGATGATCCGCACGTCGACCTGGATCTCATGCTCGCCACCGACGCGCACGAAACGCTGGTCTTCGAGGAAACGCAGCAGCTTGACCTGGGCCGGCGGCGGCAGCTCGCCGATCTCATCGAGGAACAGGGTCCCACCGTTGGCGGCTTCGATACGGCCGATCTTGCGTTGCTTGGCGTCGGTGAACGCGCCGGCCTCGTGGCCGAACAGCTCGCTCTCCACCAGGTTGTCCGGCAGGGCGCCGCAGTTGACGGCGATGAACGGCCCTTCGCCGCGGGGGCCGTGGCGATGAACCGCCCGCGCGACCAGCTCCTTGCCCGAACCGGACGGACCGGTGATCAGCACGCCGACCTCGCTCGCCGCGGCCGCGGCCAGACGACGGTAGACCTCCTGCATCGCCGGGGTCCGGCCGACGATGGCCGAGACCGGTTCGCCGTCGGCGCCCTCGGGGCGCCCGATCGCGGCGAGCCGGTCCTCGCCCATCGCGCGGCGCAGCAGTTCAGCGACCCGATCGAGGTCCAGGGGCTTGGCGAGGTAGTCGAAGGCGCCGGCACGCACCGCTTCGACCGCGGTCTCCATCGTGCCGTAGGCCGTCATCACGATCACCGGCAGTTCCGGATGGCGCTCGCGCAGATGGCGCAGCAGATCGAGGCCGGACTCACCGGGCATGCGCACGTCGGTGATGACCACGTCCGGACGCGCCCGGGCGAGAACGCGCCGGGCAGCGCTGGCGTCAGCCGCGACGGTCGCCGCGTAGCCCTCGGCCTTCACCGCCTGTTCCAAGGCCCAACACACGCTGGCGTCGTCATCGACCACCAGTACGCGTCCGGCCTCCTCCTCCGCACTCGCCATGGCGGGCATCCTCGACCGGCTCAAGGCGCAGACAAGCGCCGGGCTCACACCCGTCGGTAGAGCATGGTCTGACCGCAGCGCTCGCCCTGCATCCCGCTCATGCCCGACTCGAGGCTCTCCGCCGCACCGAGCACGAGGTAGCCACCTGGCGCCAGGGCTTCGCGCAGGCGTTCGCAGATCGAGCGCCGCAGGTCGTGCGCGAAGTAGATCAGGACATTGCGGCAGAAGATCACATCGCAGCCACCGAGCGGAGCGAGATCGTCGAGCAGGTTGTGGTAACGGAAATCGACCATCGCCCGCAACTCGCTACGGACCTCCCAGCCGCCGGCCTCGACCTGGACGAAGAAGCGATCGCGCCGCTGCGGGCTCAAGCCACGACCGATGGCCAGGTCCGAGAACAGGCCCTCGACCGCGGTCGCGAGCACCGAGGTCGAGATGTCGGTACCCACGATGGCGAGATCGTGCCCACCCAGCTCCGGGTCGCTGGCGCGTGCGAGGTATTCGTGGAACAGCATCGCCAGGGAATAGGGCTCCTGCCCGGTGGAACACGCGACGCTCCAGATGCTCGCCTTGGGACCCCGGCGCGAGTGCGGCCGCGACCGGCGCTCGCGGATGCGTTCATGCAACCAGGGCAGGATGTCATTCGCGAAGGCTTCGAAGGGATGGATATCGCGGAAGAACGAGGTCTCGTGAGTGGTGATGGCATCGACCAGCCGCCGGAACCAGGGGCCATTGCGATCCGCTCGCGCCAGCGCGAGGAAGGCGTCGTAGTCGGCACAACCCGAGCGCGCCACCAGGGGCCCGAGGCGGTGCTCGACGAGGTATTCCTTGCCCGGCGACAGGACCACGCCGCAGACCTCGCGCACCAGGCGGCGTACGCGGTCGAACTGGTCCTGATCGAGCTGCGGGCTCATCGGGCGGCTCCGGCCAGCCGCGCGATGGCGTCGGGCAGCTGCGCGAGCGGCACCACCTCATCGACGATGCCCGCCTTGACCGCGGTGCCGGGCATGCCCCAGACCACGCTGGTCTCCTTGTCCTGGGCCAGGATGCGCGCCCCGGCACGACGCATCGCCCGCAGGCCGGCGGTCCCGTCCTCGCCCATGCCGGTGAGCACCACCCCCACGGCCCGGGCGCCGCAGGCCGTGGCACAGGAGCGGAACAGGACATCGGCGCAGGGGCGGCACCCGTGCTCCGGTGGCTGCTCGTTGAGCCCGAGCCGCAGCCCGGTCCGATCGCGTCGCACGAGCAGGTGCTGGCCCCCGGGGGCGATGTAGGCGTGGCCCGGCTCGACGCACATCGCCTCTCGCGCCTCCTGCACCGTCCCCTCACAGCGACGATCGAGATTCTCGGCCAGGGAACGGGTGAAGCCCGGCGGCATGTGCTGGACCACGAGCACCGGCGCCTGCCCGGGGCGACAGAGGGCCGGCAGGACCGCGTGCAGGGCGCGCGGGCCGCCGGTCGAACACCCGATCGCGATCGTGATCGACCCGGCATCCAGGGTGCCGGCTGGCGGACTGGTGGCCGCCGGCGGCGGCTTGAGCACCAGACCGGTGGTCGGGCTGATCCGATCGCTCGAACAGAGGGCCCGGATCACCCGGTCCAGCTGATCGACCAGGGCGTCGATCGCTCGCTCGCTCGAGGTCGCGGTCGGCTTCTCGAGGAAGTCGAAGGCACCGCGGGCAAGCGCCTCGATCGTTTCCGGCGCACCCTCACGACTGAGGGCGGAGAGCATGACCACACCGGTCTTGATGCCGCGCTCGCGATCACGCCGCCGGATCTCGTTGAGTGTATCGAGTCCATCGAGCACCGGCATCTGCACATCGAGGGTGACCAGATCGACCCGGTGCGTCTCGAGGAATTCCAGGGCCTTGCGCCCGTTGAACACCGAGCCGACCACCTCAACACTGTCCAGCCGACCGAGGGCCGTCTCCACACTTTTGCGGAAGATCCTTGAGTCGTCGACGATCAGGACGCGCAACGGAGTCACGCCCCGATCTCCGGTCGCTCGTCGGTGATGGCTGTGAGCAGGCGTCGGCTGTCCAGGATCAACAACAGGTCCTCGGGTAGCGCGCCGACACCGCGCACCAGCCGGTGCCCATCCGCCGCGCCCCCATCCGCCGACCCGTCCTCATGCGTCGCGACGGAACGGCCGCCGGCACTGATCTGGCTTTCGTCGAGTTCGACGATGTCGCCGATGCGATCGACCAGCACGCCGAAGGCGGGGCCGACCTCCTGCTTGAACAGCACCAGACAACTATCGACATCGATCGCTGCCGGAGCGCACCCCATGAGCACGCGCAGATCGAGGGAGAGGTAGACCTGGCCGCGGATGTTGACCAGTCCGCGAACGCCTGCCGGAGCGTGCGGCACGGGGGTCAGCCGCAAGGTGGTGTTGATCTCACGCACATCGGTCACCGGCACACCGAACAGGCGTCCGTCGATGTGGAAGGTGGCGTACTGGCCGGCGACCGTCACAGCGTCAGCTCCCATCGCCGACCTCCACCGCGCCACGCTCCACGCCCACCATGCTGTCGACCACCGCCAACAGGCGGCGGCGATCGAGCTTCTGCTCGAAGTGATCGAAACCCGCCGCAAGCGCGCGATCACGCACCCCGGGGTCCTTCATCGAGGTCAACGCCGCGCAGGGCAGCCGCGCGTGGCGCTGATCGGAACGCAGGGCCGCGACCAGTTCCAGCCCGCCCATGCGCGGCATCTCCAGGTCGCTGACCACCGCGTCCACCGTCTGACGCTCGAGCTGTTCGAGAGCAGCGCGTCCGTCGGCCGCGGTGATGACGCGGTAGCCGCTGGTGCGCAGATAGCCGGCGACCAGATTGCGGAAGAAGGGCGTGTCCTCGACCAGCAGGATGCTCCCCCAGGGGTCGCCGGCCGCATCGCGCCGATCGGCGACACTCGCGGGATCGGCCATCTCGGCCACCGCGTAGAGGTCGACGAACACCGTCAGGCGCTCTCCGAGCGGCGCGGTACCGAGGACACCGCGCCCGACCCGGCCCTGCCCGTGCGGATCGAAATCGCAATCGAAGACATCGACCAGCTCGGTGCACAGCAGACCGAGCGGCCGATCGACGTGGCGCGGCAGGATCAGATGATGCCGATCGGCCGCATCCGTGTTCGCGCTGATCGGCAGGTGATCCTCGAGCCGCACCACCTCGGTCACCACGCCATCGACCTGGGCGTGATCGCGCCCGCCGACCCGCTCGAAATCCGCCGGGTCGACCTGCACGATCCTGCGGATCAGGCCGGTGGCCAGGGCGAGCCGTTCGTCGCCGCCAACGGTGAACACCAGCTCGCTGTGGCTTTCGGTGTCGTGCCCGTGTTCCTCCTCGACCTGGGTCCCGGCGCAGGAGAAGTCGAGCCGCGCGTGTCGCGCGAGACCGTCGACATCCAGGATCAGGGCCACCTGCCCATCGCCCATCACCGTGGAACCGGCATAGCAGGTGAGCGTGTCGAGCGCCGGATGCAGCGACTTGACCACGATCTCCTCGCTGCCGAGGACCTCTTCGACCACCAGCCCGAAACGGATGCCGCCGCTGCGCACCACGACCACGTTGACCGCCCGGACCTCGGCGGCGCGGTGTGTATCGGCGACCGTCCGCCGCTCGACCTCGCTCAACGGCTGCTGGTGCGCGAGCACGTCGGCGAGCCAGACCAGCGGCAGCAGCTGCTCGCGCAGGCGGTAGACCGCCTGGTTGTCGGCGTATTCGACCCGCTCGGCTGCGGTGTCGCGCTCGAGCCGCACGATCTCGTCGATATTGGTCTGGGGGATGGCGAAGCGCGCGGTGTCGTCGCGGATGATCAGACTGGGGATGATCGCCAGGGTCAGCGGCAGGCTGAGGGTGAACACCGAGCCGTGACCGAGGCGGGACTCCACCCCCACGCTGCCGCCGATGGACTCGATCCGCTCGCGGACCACGTCCATGCCCACGCCGCGGCCGGAGACATCATCGACCTTCTCGGCGGTGCTGAAGCCGGGGGCCATGATCAGGGCCACCGCTTCGCGGTCATCCATCGCCGCGAGCCGCTCGGCACTGGCCAGGCCCTTGTTCAACGCCACCTCCCGGATCCGGGTCGGATCGATGCCCCGACCGTCATCGCGGATCTCGATCACGATCTGACCCGCATCGTGACGCGCGGCGATGGTCAGCTGCCCCTGGACCGGCTTGCGCTGCGCCTGGCGTTCCTCGGGTGGCTCCAGCCCATGGTCGCAGGCGTTGCGCGTGAGGTGGACCAGCGGATCGGCCAGCGCCTCGAGCACGCCCTTGTCGACCTCGACCTCGTTGCCGAGCATGGTCAAGGCGATGTCCTTCTCGAGCTTGAACGAGAGATCGCGAACGATGCGGGGCAACTTGGAGAACACCTGCCCGATCGGCTGCAGGCGCATGCCCATGATCATCTCCTGCAGCTCGCTGGTCACCAGATCGAGCTGCTGGGTGATCTGACGCGAGGTGCGGTCGCTGCTCTGCAGCTGCAGCAGCGCGCGGTTGCGCACCAGCACCAGCTCGCCGGCCTGGGCCATGAGGCGATCGATGCGTTCGATCGGCAGGCGGATGGTCTCGCCGCGCTGCGTCTTGAACGACCCGCTCAAGCGCCGCGTCGGTTCCTGGATCGCAGTCATCGCCGGGGTCTTCTCGGATGTCGGGGCGGCGGTCGGCTCGAACGCCGAGGCCGGCGATGCCGCATCTTCGTCGTCGGCGACGGCGAACACCAACGCAGCCGCGGTCGCGCGCACCGGCCGTACCGCCTCGGTCGGGATCTCCAGCGCCTCGGCGACGATCGTCGGATCGAACACCGTGGCGTAGACCAGTTCGCAGATCAACGGGCCCGAGGGCAGCCCCGCGCGCAGGTCGCCCACCGCTGCCGGGCGGATCGCCGAGGCCACGATCTCGCCGGTGCGATCGAGTTCCTCGAGCGCGGCGAGGGGATCACGCCCCAGCTGTTCCTCCTGCCGGCGCAGGTCGTAGGCGATGTGGTAGAGGTGTTCCGGACTCTGGGCCAGACGCTGCCGGACCGCCGGCTCCGGCTGCAGGTCGCTGGCCAGCGACCGCTCGGCCGGCGCTGGCTGGGATGCAGATCCGGCGGACGCGTCGGGGCATGTCGATGGGGTCGCGAGATGCGCCTCGATCGCGGCCATCGGCGCGGCGATGTCCATCGCATTGCTGTGAGTGATGTCGTCGATCAGCGCCTTGAGATGGTCCGCGCCGCGCAGCAGGGCGTCGACCTTGGCGTGGTCGACGCCGATCTGGCCCTGCCGGATGCGATCGAGCAGGTTCTCCATCACATGGGCCAGACGTTGGATGTTCTCGAAGCCGAGGAATCCGGCGCCACCCTTGACCGAATGCACCGCGCGGAACACCAGGTTGATCAGCTCGGGGTCGACCGCCTCGCCCTGCTCCTCGAGTTCGAGGAAACGGCCTTCGATGTCCGCGAGATGCTCACGCGACTCGGCCACGAAGTCGTTGAGCAGATCGTCGTCGGACATCGCACTTCTCCACCACCAGGAAACCTTGTGCTCACTGCGTCGGCCCACACGGCGGACCCGCTCCAGGATACCCGCGCGCCCCCGGGATTCCACCGTTGGCTGCACGCGTCAACCCGCCCGGCTCTCTTTTATGCTTGGGTCATAGTGACGCAGGTGGAGGCGAGGCGTGGCCCTCAATTGCGAGCTTTGAGTCGCCCTGGGGCCACAGCGGCGAAGCTCCTTGCCCTCGGTGGGCCCGCCTCAGAATGCCCCCATGTCGTCGCGTACCTGCCTCTGGGCCCTGTTGCTGCTCGCGCTCGCCGCCGCTTGTCCGGCGATCGACGCGATGGATTTCACCGTTCCCGAAGACGAGTACCTCGAGGCGACGGTCAACGACGCGCGTAAACGGGCGGCGCGGTACATCCTCGAACGCGAGCGGGTCCTGCCGACGCTCGATGCGACCTACCACGCAGCCGCAGCCGACGCGCTGGCTCTCAGCCGCGACCTGCTCGAAGCCGGCGAGGTCGGCCAGGCCTACCAGATCGCCCGCGACGCGTATCGCCGCCATCCCTACAGCACGGCCGCAGCCGGGCTGACCCATCAGCTGTTCCGCTGCACCGCGCTCGCCGGGGACTACAGTCGGGCACGCCGCCATCTGATCGACACCAACGAACGCTTCCCGGCCTACGCCGACATCGACCTGCTGATGCAGGAAGGCCTGTTGGTGGCGGAGCTGGTCCAGGCACACGGGCCGTTCATCGATCTCGACGCCCCGCATCCGCGCGAGGTGATCAACGAGGAGATGATCCTCGCTCCGAATGTCGCCAACCCCTATTTCTACTACCTCTCGCTCTATGGCGATCGGCACGAGATCGCGCCTCAAGCCACCATCGGCCTGGCCCGCTCGTTCCTGATCAAGGGCAGCGACCGGCTGGAGAAACTGGGCCTCGCCCGACACTACTACGAGCGCTTCCTCGAGCGCTTCCCCACGCACGAGCTCGCCTTCACCGCCCTGTGCGAATATGCGCTGAGCTACCTGATCGCCTATCGCGGCGACGTCTACGACCTCGGCGTGGTCCAGACGGCCAAATCGATCATCGAGCACCAGGCGCGCCACCACGCCGACGAGATCCCGGAACGCCTGGCCCTGATCGAGCAGTATCGCGCGCTGATCCGCCGCTGGTGGCAGGACCGGGACCTCCAGGTCGGGCGCTGGTACCACGGCCGCGAACGGTATGCCGCCGCGCAGATCTACTTCCGTCAGGTGGTCGCGCGTGACAGCCAGAGCCAACAGGGCCGCACCGCGCTGCGCCTGCTCGGCGAGGCGCGCAAGCACCTCGATGCCGGAGAACCCGCCGAGTGAGTTCCGCACGCTGCCTCCTGCTCGCGGGAGTCGTGGTCGTGCTCACCGGCTGCTACCGCCCCGCCGCCCCGCCGCCGCTCGACGGCGGCCTCCGCATCCAGATCGTGACCAATCACGGCAAGCTGGTCCGCGCGCAGAGCATGCTGCAACGCGAGGTCGCCCGTTCCTGCCGTCGACGGCTCGGCTGGCGCACCGCCCCGAACGGCATCAACCGTCTGGCCCTGACCCTCGCTGGCGAGGACATCGAAGCATCGGCGCACGATGCTCTCGACATCCCGAGCCGCTGGAGCCTGGTCCTGCAGGGCAGCTGGGAACTCCATCGGCCCGGGCACCCCCCGATGCGCGGCCGCTTCAGCGGCACCGGCAGCGCCAGCAACCGCGGCCAGGAGCTGCGGGCACTCGAGGACGCCGCGGAGACGGTGGCCGATCTGATCGCCACCACCATCGAGCAGCAGCTGATCCGACAACGCCTGACGACCGAGGAGTCTTCGTGACCCGCCCCGAACTCACCTGCGTCTGCTCGGTCTCCGGTCTGCGCGGCATCACCGGAGAGAGCCTGGACCCGGTCAGCGTGACCGCCCTCGCCACTGCCTTCGCCAGCAGCATCGCCGGCGGGGGCCCAGTGGTCCTCGGCCGCGACTCCCGTCGCACCGGGCCGATGTTCGCCGCGGCGGCGACGGCCGGCCTGTGCGCCGGCGGTTGCACGGTGATCGACCTCGGGCTGGTCCCGACACCGACGGTCCCGCTGATGGTCCGCGAACTCGGCGCCACCGGCGGCATCCAGATCTCGGCCAGCCACAACCCCGGCGAGTGGAACGCGCTCAAGTTCTACAGCCGCCGCGCGCGCAACATCGATCAGCGCGAGCTCGACCAGCTGCTCGCGGCCTATGCACAGGGATCGCTGACCGAATGCCGCACCTGGGAGGAGACGGGCGTGCCGGGGACCCACCCGCATGCGCTCGACCAGCACCGCCGGGCGGTGTGCGCCTGCGTCGACTCCGCCACCCTGCGCCGGCGGCGGCTGCGCGTGCTCGTCGACAGCGTCAACGGTGCCGGCAGCGTCCTCGCCCCGGTCTTGCTCGCCGATCTCGGCTGCGAGGTCATCCCGGTCCATACCGTGCCCGACCTGCCCTTCCCGCGCGACCCGGAACCCACGGCGCAGAACGTGACCACCACCTGCGCGATGGTCACCGCCGCCGGCGCCGACATCGGCTTCGTCCAGGATCCCGACGCCGATCGCCTCGCGATCATCGACAACACCGGACGCTACATCGGCGAGGAGTACACCCTGGTCCTCTGCGCCGCAGCCCGTTTCCGCGCTGCCGGGACCAGCGGACCACCGGTCGCCTGCACCAACCTCTCCACCTCGCGGATGATCGACGACATCGCCGCGCGTTTCGGCGGCAGCGTGATCCGCACTCCGGTGGGCGAGGCCCACGTGCTCGATGCGCTCGACGCTCACGACGCGGTGATCGGTGGCGAGGGCAATGGCGGCGTGATCGATCCGCGCGTGGTCGCCTGTCGCGACAGCCAGGTGGCGATGGCCCTGGTGCTCGAATACCTCGCCGGACTCGATCACCCGCTCTCGGCCGAGATAGACACCCTGCCACGCTACGCGATCCACAAGGAGAAGGTCGCCCTCAGCCGCGAGGCGGTGGCGGCGGCGATCCCGACGCTGCAGGCGGCCGACTTCGCCCAGGGAGCCGACATCGACACCCGTGACGGCATCCGCTTCGCCTGGGACGACCGCTGGGTCCATCTGCGCGCCTCCGGCACCGAGCCGGCGAGCCGGATCATCGCCGAAGCCCCGAGCGCGGCAGCGGCCCAGGACCTGGCCGCCACCATCCGCACCGCCACCGACGCCCAACCCATCCGGGGACACTGACATGAGCGATGACGAATTCGAATTCGTGGACGATGGCCCGAGCCGGCCCAAGAACCCGGGAATCCCCGGCACCCCGCCACCGCAGGACGGCGGTAAGGCGCCGCCACCAGCACAGGCTGGCTTCAACCCCTTCAGCGGGGTGGAGGTGAAGACCGGTCAGCCTGGTGTCCCGCCGAGCCCACCGGCTGCACCCGCCGATGGCGCCCCACCCCCGGGTCCCGTTCCTGTCTCCGTGGGGCCGGTCGGCCCCGGTGCCGGAGCCGCCGACGCAACGACCGGCAATCGGGAAGACCTCTGGCAGTGCCCCCATTGCGGCGCGAAGAACAAGCCCGAACGCAACACCTGCCGCAGCTGCGACCTCGCCCCCGACGACGAACCCTCCACCCCCTGGCACAGACGTCCGGTGATCGTCGGCGCCGGAGCGGTGGTGCTGGTGCTGATCCTGGTAGCGCTCATCTTCGGCGGCGGGCCCGATTTCACCCTCCTGTCACCGACCGCCGACAATGTCAGCGCCGATGTGATCGTCGATGGCTCGCCTGGTCCCGGCCCGGTACTCGACGGCGAGGTCACCTTCGATCCCCGGGGCAGGATCGCCGGCGTCGGTCGGGTGATCGCGACTTCCAATCGGCACCAGGACTTCCACGGCACCACCACCGTCGCCATGGTCTTCGGGCGGCCGGCGGCCCAGCCGGAGACCGCCGGCCGACTGCGGGCCGACTTCGAACGGGCGGATATCTACAACGATACCGTCCCCGCCGACGTCGAGTTGGCCTTCATCCATTTCCTCGATCCCACGGGCGAGCTGCCCGCGATCCCCGATAACGCCCTGATCAGCTTCAGCGGCACCCACGGCGTGCTCGAAGGGCCGAGCAGCTGGGGCACCGCGGACCGGCTCTCGCGCTTCGAGTACGTGGTCCACGCCTCGGAGGGGCTGCTGGTCGAAGAGCGCTGAGCACGCTGACAAACGGCGGCGGCGGTCGGCTCAGATGCCGAGCGCGAGGCGCTGGACCTGCTGGATCTCGGCGATGCCGGCCGCGGCGGCGTCGAGCATCCGATCGAGCGCGGCACGATCGAACACGTCCTGTTCGCCGGTGCCCTGGACCTCGACCAGGGACTCGTCGCGCATGACCACGTTCATGTCGACCTCGGCCCGCGAATCGTGGGCGTAGTCGAGATCACAGACCACTGCGCCATCGACCACCCCGACGCTGACCGCCGCCACCTGGCCCGCGAGATAGGCCGACGGTCCGGACTTGCCCTGGATCCCGGCCAGGACCCGCAGGGCGTCGTAGAGGGCGACCCACCCGCCGCTGATCGCCGCGGTCCGGGTGCCGCCGTCCGCCTGGAGCACGTCGCAGTCGATGACGATGCTCACTTCGCCGAGGGCTTCGAAATCGACCGCAGCGCGCAGGCAGCGTCCGATCAGGCGCTGGATCTCGGTTCCGCGCCCATCGCGCTTGCCGATCTCGCGCCGTTTGCGGCCACCACCGGTACTGCCCGGCAGCATGGCATATTCGGCGGTGACCCAACCACGGCCGCTGTCGCGCAAAAACGGCGGCACCGAGAGCTCGATCGAAGCGGTGCAGATCACCCGGGTCGCGCCGAAACTGGCGAGGCAGGATCCGGCAGGATGGGTGATGTAATCACGTTCGAACGATACCGGGCGCATGGGCTCTCCTCTTCATCGGGTCTTCATCGGGGTCTTGCCCCTTCCAGGTACTGATCGCGCCGCAAGCGGCTGGCCAGCGGGCTGTGGCGCCGGGGCACGCGGTCCGGCCGGACCGCCGGCTCGGTGCCGGGGCGGCTCAATCGCCGGCGGCGCCGGCCGCTGCCAGGACCTCATCGCGATCATCGGCCATCAGGATCCGCAGGATGGCCTTCTGGGCATGCATGCGGTTCTCGGCCTGATCGAAGATGATGCTCTGCGGGCAGGTGATCGCGGCGTCGGTGATCTCTTCGCCGCGCTTGGCCGGCAGGCAGTGCATGATCCGGACCCGGTCTCCGGCGGCGGCGATCAGGTCCGGGTTGATCTGGTAGCCAGCAAAAGCCCGCAAACGCTCGGCGCGCTCGTCTTCCTGGCCCATGCTGGTCCACACGTCGCTGTAGAGCACGTCGGCCCCGGCGACCGCCTCGCGCGGATCGTGGCACTGGCTCACCGTGCGACCCCAGTCGTCGCCGAACTCGGCGATGTCGCGATCGGTGAAGGCGTAGGCCTCGGGACAGGCGAGGACCATCCGTGCGCCGATCAGGACACAGGCGCGGGCGAGGGAGCGGGCGACATTGTTGCCGTCGCCGATGAACACCACCGTGAGTCCGGCGAGGTCCGGGAAGTGCTCGCGCATGGTCAACACGTCGGCCAGGGCCTGACAGGGGTGGCTGGCGTCGGAGAGGCCGTTGATCACCGGGACATCGGCATGCTCGGCCAGGGTCACGACGTTGGCGTGCGCGAAGGTCCGGATCATGATCCCCTGGACGTAGCGGCTGAGCACGCGGGCGATGTCCTCGACCGCCTCGCGTGTGCCCAGTCCGACCTCGTCACGACTGAGATACATGCCGCGGCCGCCGAGTTCGGTCATCCCGACCTCGAAGCTGACCCGGGTACGCAGGCTGGGCTTCTCGAACACCATCGCCAGGGTCCGCCCGGCCAACACGGTCTCGATCACCCCGCGCGTGCGGCGCTCCTTGAGATACAGCGCGACGTCGAGCAGGGCGGCGAAATCCGCCGCCGTGAGATCGTTGAGACTGATCAGATCCTTGCCCAGCATCTCTGGACTCCTCCTGGCGCCTAGCGGGCGCGTACCCGCCGGGTGGTGGACGGCGCGTCGGCGACCAACTCGGTGCCCACACCTTCGGCGGTGAAGATCTCCAGCAGCAGGGCGTGGGCGGTGGCGGCGTGGACGATATGGATCTTCGCCACCCCGGCCTCCAGCGCTGCGAGACAGCTCTCCACCTTGGGGATCATGCCACCGCTGATGGTGCCGTCGTCGACCAGCGAGCGCACTTCTTCGCGCCGCAGGGTCGGTATCCGGCTGGCCGGATCGTTCTGCTCGCGCAATACGCCGGGCACGCTGCTGCAGAAGACCAGTTTGGCCGCGCCCATGGCGGTGGCCACGCTCAGGGCGATGTCGTCGGCATTGGTGTTGAGGATGCGCGCATCGGCGTGCAGCGAGAGCGGCGGCACCACCGGGATCAGGCCGCGGCTGGTGAACGAGGTCAGACGCTGTCGGTCGACCGCCACCGGCGCGCCGACCTCGCCGAGAGCCGGGTCGTGGATCTCACCGTGAACGATGCAGAAGTGGCGCGAGGGCACCAGACCGACGGCCGCACCACCGAGCTCGAAGAGCTGATCGACCAGATGCAGATTCAGCCGTTCGACCTCGCGCGCGACGATCTCCATCGCCTCGGGCGTGGTCACCCGCCGCCCCTGGTTCCAGACCACTTCGATCCCGGCCGCGGTCAGCGCTCGTGAGATGCTCGCCCCCCCGCCGTGAACCAGGATCGGGCGCAGGCCGACCTGCTCGAGGAACACCAGATCGGTCAGCAAGGCACGCAGTGTCGGTGCGTCCTCGATCGCCTCGCCGCCGATCTTGACCACCGTGAGGGCGTGATGGAACTGTTTGAGGAACGGGAGTGCCTCGATCAGCACGTCGGCTTTGCGCATCGCTTCTTCGACCACCGTACCGTTCACCCTCCTGCGATCATCGATGGGCCGGCGCCCCGGGCAGAGCGGAGTATTCCATTCCCCTGGAAAAGTGTGCATGACCATGCGCACTTTTCCAGGGGAATGGAATGGGGGCGTA
>CAZTGE010000042.1:0-12272 GCA_964612995.1 uncultured candidatus Brocadiaceae bacterium
CCTGGCGCGCGAGCTGATCCGGGCCGGGCGCCTGCGACCGGTGGAGTGAATCTGCCCAGCAGTCGCTGGTTCCGGCCCCATGGGCCATTGGATCACCCTTCTGCCGGGCGACGTGAGACATGCTCCGCCATCTTTCCATCTTCCGTCAGTCATTTCGCCCGCACACCAAGATGCCCGATTCATCATGTAACGACTGAAGTAGATGACTCAAGGCGAACGGATACCGATGCCAACGAGAATCGGACCGGGTCCACCGTTCTTGATGACAGTCGAGATCAGCTGACGCAGGTCGTTGTCGGTGAGATCCTTGAGGTGGGAGGCATCATTGCGGATCCGAGTGAGGATGTCGAGAGCCCTGAGAGTATCTGCGTGCAGAAGCGTGCTCGCATGAGCCTGGCAGAAGCTGTCGATGGACCGCCGTATGGATCGTCCAATGGTGTCCCGATTCTCCATTGCGGCGCGGAGTGCGCAGAACATGCCGCCGAGGGTGATGTGATCTGATCGAATGCCGTGCGTTGGGTGGAAGTACCGCCAGGCTTGTTCCAGGGGGTGTTTGTGTTCGGCGCCTCGGCGATGAAGCGGACGGGCTTCAGGCATCGGTGGACAGAAATGCTGGCGGAGGACCGAGAACAGCTGGATTTCGAGTTCGAGTTCGACGACTTTGGCGAGGTAGACTGCAACCGCCTCGCGATTGTCAGGTGTACGCGTGAGGGCGTTGGCAGCCTTGGTCAACCACGATTGGCTCAGGCCGTCGAGGCGACTGGTCCAGGTCCAGTCGGGCAGCGGACTGGTCTGCCACGGCGGCCGATCGGCGTCGAGGTGGTCGACAAAGACCACCTGACAGTGCTCCCGCGGATTCTCCGTAGCGATGATGGCAGCCCAGAAATCGACGTCACCATGCTGCTCGGCTTCCCTCAGCCAGCTGTCCGGGGGGAGGGTCTGGGGATAGCCCGTGCCTTGGTACAGGCATTTGCTGATCGCCTTCAGCTTCTCGGTGATCCGCTGACGATAGACGGCTCGCCCGTGGCCTATGGCGGCCAAGACGGCCTTGCGCCAGGACTGTGGGAATGCGGCGATCTGACGGCCGGTCCCCGGGCGGCAGGACTCGTCGATGTAGCGAAAGCTGCCCCAGTCGCTCATCACCGCCGGTTCGACCGCGTAGACGTTGATCCGCCCAAGCATCAGAACAGCTCCTCGGCTCGCTCGTCGAAGAACCCGCGTGGCCAGGGGCGCAGGAACTCGCCGGTCTCATCGACGGGGAGTTCCGTGAGAATGAGGCCCTCGGCGTTCTGTTCGACCCAGATGACAGCGAGGTCTTCAGGACGGAGAAGGAGCTCAGGCGGAGAGACGGAGAACTCGGCAGACTCGCGGATCCGTCGCAGCAGGCGCAGGACCAGATGCTCGCTGTGGGTCTCAAGGAGGAAACGTCGGTCGTTGTTGGTGGCCTCGCGAATGAAAATGTCGCCCATGCCAACCTGGACGGCGGGGTGGATATGCAGTTCCGGTTGCTCGATGGCGATCAGCGAGGCTCCACCGGCCATGGCGGCGACGATGACCGGCACGACCTGGGAGACACCGACGCCAATGTCCTGAGCCGCCAGATCGACGCCTTGGCGGAGATCGCGGAGGACGATGCGGGGTTCGATGGGCAGGTCGCGCAGCGGCTGCCAGACCAGTTCGCGAAAGGACTCCTCGTCGAGGTCATCGTACTCCCTGAGAACGCGTTGGATCCCGATCATGGCCAGGCTGTCGTCATCCAGTCGGCGGCTGCCGATGACATCGAGGCTGTAACCGAGGTCGAGCTGACCGGTGTCGGCCAGGGCTTCGCTGATCTGCTGCACGAGGCGATCGCCGCGCCCGGTCTGGGGGTCATAATGGGATTGGATCAGGTCCCAGGCGGCGAGGCCGGTGGCCCAGCGCTCCGCCTGCGCATGACGGGGGCGGTGGTGATCCCGATCGGGCACCGAGCGGATGGGGCCGAGGTAGCGGATGCCCTGGAGTTCGGTCAGGATGCGTTGGCCGACCCCGATCAGGCATTGGCCGAAGATGCTCCGGAAGATGGCCGTGACCGTCCTGTCACTGGCTGCATCCATCGAGTCTAAAGACGCCACTCGGCAGGCTGACCACTGCCTCCAGTCCATGGTCCTCGATCAGCAGCTTGCGCACGGCGGTGTGGGCCTTGCTCGAGCCGAAGAGCACGCCATCGGGGACGATGACGGCGCAGCGCCCGCCTTCGGTGAGCATGCGCAGCATGAGGACGAGGAAGAGCAGTTCGGTCTTCTTGGTCTTCACGTGTTTGGTGAGCGAGGCGTGGATGACGTTCTCGTCGACCGCGCCCTTGAAGGGTGGGTTGGCGAGGATCAGCGAGAAGGCGTCGGATGCGTGCTGGGGGTTCGATTCGACGAAGGCCTGCGAGAGCGTGTTGATCTGCTCGATCCCGGGGCTGGTGATGCCGTGCAGGAGGAGGTTCATGGCCGCGATGCGGATCATGGTCTGGTCGAAATCGAAGCCGGTGAGCAGGCCCTGCTGGATGTGGTCGCGGTAGGGCGTCAGCAGGTCGCCGTGATAGGTCTTCACCGGCTTGCCGCGACGGTCGAGGATGGGCGTGCCGTCCTCCTCGGTGGCGTCGTCGACCATTTCCGGGGAGGTGTAGACCTCCTTGAGGTAGTCCATGGCCACCGACAGGAAGCCGGCGGTGCCACAGGCCGGGTCGCAGATGCGGTCGTCGGGCTTGGGGTCGACCATCTCGACCATGGCGCGGATGATGTGGCGCGGGGTGCGGAACTGGCCGGCGATGCCCGCAGTGCTGAGCTTGCCGAGCATGTACTCGTAGATGTCGCCCTTGGTGTCGTTGACCTCCAGCGGCAGGTCGTCGATCAGCTCGACCGCCTTGGCCATCAGGCTGCCGGTGGGGATCAGGCACTGGGCATTGTGCATGAAGTGGCCGACCGTGGTCTGCTCGGCCACGACCTCGCGCATGAAGGCGAAGACCCGATCGCGGACCAGGGGCAACATCTGCTCGCCGGGCAGCTCGCGGAAGCGGTGCCAGCGGAGATTCTGGTTGTCGGCGCCGAACAGGAGCCGCGTCTCCGTCTTGCCCTTGCTGCGCTTGGCCTTGAGTTCCTCGCGGCGTTCGGCGCTATCGAGGAGGCGCAGGTACATGAGGAAGCTGATCTGCTCGATGACGGTCAGCGGGTTGGTGATGCCGCCCTGGTGGAACTCCAGCCAGAGCTTGTCGATGTCGGATTTGAGTTTGCCGGTGATCATGGGGTCGGAGGGTCTCGCGATGGGGATGGTGGCTTGAGGGGTGCAAGCAAAGCGCTCCTCAAGCCCTTTATTGAAAGTGACTTACGACTTTACTGCCATTGCTTGCAAGTCACCTGTGCAAGCAATGGCGGTGCCCGGGTGTTGGCGGCATGGGCTGGGAGGCAAGCATCTGTTGGTGTAAGTCATGTAAGTGCAGCACCTTGTGTTCATGGCGGCGATTGCTTGCGCAGGGTGCGGGCAAGCAACTCCATGCTGTTGAGAAAGGTCTGGAGGCCGCTGGGGAGTTCCTGGGCGAGGCGGTAGCGCCGGTTGCGCGTGCCCTGGTCGGGGTTGTCGATCAGCAGCAGGCCCTGGTCGACCCAGGTGCGCAGCAGCCGACTGGCTTTGACCTGATCGACGTTGAGCACCTGGCGGAGTTGCTTGTTGGAGATGGTCTGGTGTTCGTGCAGGAAGGCCTCGGCCTGCTCCCACTCCGACATGCGGGCCTCGTTGTGGAGCCGGACTTCGACGCCTTCCTTCGCGCCGTCATCGATGAGTCGGTAGACGGGTGGCATGAGGTGTTCCGCCTTGGTGGTCGCGAACATCATGCGCACCCCTTCGCCGGCATCGAGGTTGGGGGCCACCGGGAAGTCGCGCAGATGATCGACGAGGCTGCGATTGCGGGGCTTGGAACCGGTTTTGGCAATCGTGCTCAGGTCGATGTTGCCAGGAAAGACGCCGGGGCTTTCGACCTCGATGCGGTTGGCGAAGATGCGGATGTGGATGTCACGATTGAGACGGTAGTCACGATGGATGACGGCGTTGGTGATCGCCTCCTGCACCACGCGCTGGGGGTAGAGCTGACGGGTCTCGAAGCCACTGCCGCTCACCTGCACGCCCGAGCCGAGTTCCTGCATCACGATGCGGGTCGCTTCGCGGATCTGATGGATGAGTGGACCCGAGACGGTGACCGGCGGTTTGGCGAGGTTGGTATTGGCGCTGTACTCGATGTCATGGCCGCGGTAGTGGAAGATGCGGATGGCGCACTTGCGGCCGATCACGCCCTGCGGTTCTTCGGCGAAGAGCAGGGCGGCGGCGATGGTGGGTCGCCATCGCTGGTGTTCGTCCTTTTTGCTGAGACCGATATGGCGCAATTGCTCCTCGATGGGGCGCGTCAGCTGCCGGGCTCGGACGTAATCACGCCAAGTCTGGGTGTCGAGCAATTCGATCGCGATATCCATGGGGGCATCGACGGCGCTGGCGACTCCCCGGCGGAGACTCAGCTTGGTGATCTCGCCGGCACTCAGTTGGTAGTTGCTGGTGTTGCGCCTGACATAGGTCCCCCCGCCGACGATGCTGTGGACGGCGTTGCTACGCTTGATCTGGACTGCCACCATGCGCACGCGCTGCCCGTCTGGGTTGGTGCAACTGAAGGGGATCCATGAGAGCGGAATGTCGGCTGGTTCATCGCCGAAAGCGGGCACGATGCGGGTGTCGCATTCCCGCATGAGGGCGTCGAGGGCCTCGAGGTTCTCGTCGACTCCGATGAGCCGATCGCGGCCGTGTGCCTTCTTCGCATCTTCGATGCCCAGGAAGATCAGGCCACCGTCGGTATTGGCCATCGCCACGATGGTCTTCAGGGTCGTGTCATTCCGTCCGACCCGCTTGAAATCCAGCTGCTGACCTTCGGGTACGGCGAGCACCTGATCGATGTAGTCATCGTGCAGCGGCGGTTCATCAGGGAGTTGGGCGCTATCCATGGAGATACTCAGGCTGCATTCAGGCGTTCGATGAGATCGATCAGGGCGTCGACCTGTTCGTTTTCGAACAGGCCATCCACACCCTCGGGGCTCAGATTGGTAAAGGGCACTTCGTAGAGCCTCTCGATCTCTATGGCCCCGTATTGGACGATGTGACTCTTGAGCAGGGCCAGGAAGCGGTGCTGGTACTTGTTCAGCTTCGGATTGGCCTCGATGAAGGACTGGAAGTGGGCATTGACCGCCTCCGCGTCGAGACCGATGACGCTGCGGATGGCCAGTTCGATGGTGTTCGGGTCGTGGGGGAAGTGCTCGAGCAGATCGTCGACGGTGAAGCCGGCATCGCGCATGGCCACGCGATCGGCCAAGTCCTGGAGTTCGGCTTCGGTGACGGGCTGGCGTTGCTTGATCTTCTGCAGTGCTGGGCACTCGTCGAAGATTGCTTCCAGGACGCCTTGGGCCCGCTGGCGGTACTCGATGGTCGAGGCCTGGTAGATGCTCGAGCGTTCGGCCACGCGCACCTTGCCGTCGGTGATGTCGATCACCGGCTTGGGCATGGTGGGGCCGTCGTCGCGGTTGCGGTGCTTCATGATGCCGCGCAGTACCTCGCGGATCCGCTCCAGTTCGGCGACCGTGACGCCGTTCCAGAACGCTGAGCCGGTGTCCCGGACCTGGTGGATGAGGTCGAGGTGGTCCTGGACCTGGGTCAGGGTGAGGTTGAGCTGCGCCGCCTGCTCAGCGATCTGGTCACGCAGGTTGTCGTAACTGGCGGCATCCTTGAGGAGCGCGGCCTGGCACTGGGCGATGAGGCGGTCGAAGCGTTCGGCCGCATCGGCGCCGGTGGTGCTGCGCCACATCATCAACGGCGCCATGTCCACCTTGAGCATGGCCACGGTATCGGGCTTCCAGTGGTCGAGGGTCTGGCCGCTGAGCAGGGCCTGACGCTCGCGCCACTTCTCTTTGACGGCAATGCTGGCGTCGTCGAGATCGTTGAGATCGGCCCGCAGGTGGTCGATGGCGAGGCGGAAGGCATCGAGGTCTTGGGCAGCGACCGCGGCCTCGGCGAGGGCGATGCGATCTTCGAAACGGCACTGCTGGGCGCTCTTGGGCAGGCTGCTCTCGTCCTCGGTGAACTCGCCGTCTTCCATGCGCTGGAAGTTGGCCCAGTGGTCGTAGACGATGAAGTGGTGCTTGTCGCAGTCGTCCGCCGGATCGCTGTCCTTGGTGCGGAAGAGATCGGGGCACAGACGGGTGCCGCGGCCGACCATCTGCCAGAACTTGACCTCGGACTGGACCGGCTTGGCGAAGACGAGATTGACGACCTCGGGAACGTCGACGCCGGTGTCGAGCATGTCCACCGAGATGGCCAGCATCAGCGGCCTCTTGGCCTCGGCTTCCGTGGTCTTGAAGTCGTCGATGAGCTGGCTGGCGCGGGGCTCGTGGTTGTCGATGACGGCATGAAAGCCGGCGCCGGCGAGCTTGGGGTACATCTCTTCGAAGAGCCTGCCCAGCAGCACGGCATGGTCGTGGTTGCGGGCGAAGATGATCGACTTGCCGATGTGGGTGTTGGCAGCGTTGCGCTGGCCGTTCTCCATCAGGTTGCGGAGGATCTCGCGGTTGGTGTCCTTGTTGAACACCGCCTTGTCGACGGCCTTGGCATCGAAGCGGAAGGCCCGGCCATTTTCGAACTGCTCGCCGATCTGCTGCTCCAATTGCTTACGCTGTTTGGTGTCGAGGTTCTCCCAGTAGATGCCCTCGCGCAGGAACTGCGTGGTGTGCTCGACCACCTTGTAGCGGCAGAGCACCGGCGGCACCTCGCTGATGGCCTCCTGATAGCTGTAGGCGAAGGTCGGGTCGTTTTCCTGACAGCCGAACATCTTATAGGTGTTGTGGCTGATGGTGCCCTTGGGGGTGGCGGTGAGACCGACCTGGAAGGCGTCGAAGTAGTCGAAGAGCGCCTTGTAGCGGTTGTAGATCGAGCGGTGGCTCTCGTCGGCGATGATGATGTCGAAGAAGCCGACGTCGAACTGCTGGTGGCTCTTCATCATCGCGGGGTAGGTGGCCAGGAAGATGCGGTTCTGGGTATCGCCGACGGTGGAGCGATTGAGGATGACGGCCGGCTCGCCGGGCAGCAGGTCGACGAAGGCATTGTAGGCCTGCTTGCGGAGTTCCTTCCGATCGCAGAGGAACAGCACGCGCTTGCCCCAGCCGGCCGCGAGGAAGTTCTTGGTCAGGGCGATGGCGACGCGGGTCTTGCCGGTACCGGTGGCCTGGGTGATCAGTGCCCTGCGGAAGCCCTCGTCGAAACGCTGGCTGACCGCCTGGATCGCTTCGACCTGGTAGTGGCGCTTGTAACCGGCGATGCGGAAGTCGGGATTGAGATCGCTCAGCGGCTGGCGCTGGATGGAGCGCAGGTGTTGCAGGCTGCGCTGGGAGTACATGCCCCAGATCGCACGCGGCGGGTCACCCCGTTCGCCGTCGATGATCTCCCAGTTGTAGCCGTTGGTGCAGAAGGCGATGGGACGCTTGCCGTACATCTGCTTCAGGCCATCGGCGTACTTGACGGCCTGGATCCGGCCCTTCTGGCCATCCTCGGCCGCTTTCTTTGCCTCGATGACGGCCAGGGGGGTGCCGTCGTCATCCCACAGGACGTAGTCGGCGAAGCCGGGGCTGCCGTCGGTGTGGGTGAGCTTGGTCTCGATCCAGGCGTCTTCGGTCTTCTGCGGTGAACGGGGGATGTCGGTCCAGCCGGCATCGACGAGGGCCTGGTCGATGAGCTTGGCGCGGGTGGTGGCCTCGTCGAAGTCGAGGGCGTTGGCGACCTGCTGGGTCTGGGCGAGGATCGCCGCCAGCTCTTCCTTGGACTTCTCGGTGGCTTCGGCCTGGGCGCGGGCGGCCTCGAGTTCCTCCAGGAGCTTGGCCATCTTGGCTTCGGCTGCTTCCTTTTCCTGGAGGGCGGCCTTCTTCTCGCGCTTGAGCTGGGCCTTGGCCTCTTCGCTGTGCGTCGGCTGGCGATAGGCCGGGCAGGAGGCACGGTCGAGGCCGAGGAAGCTGATGGCGAACCAGGTGGCGATCTGGTGGGCTTCCTGGAGCGCGGTGAAGGCCTGCCCGCTGGACACCCGACGACCGTGCACGGCGGCATTGCCCAGCCGCTTGAGGAGGTCGAGCTTGCCGCGCACGACCGGCGGAATGGCCTGCACGAACTGGTGGTCGTTCAACAGGTCGTGGAATTGGTTGCTGTCGGGCCGCTGGAAGCCGCGGCGGGCGAAGATGCTGGAGGTGAGCGTCTCGGCGAAGAGGCGGAGTTTGGCCAGGGCCCCTTCGGGGTCGTCGTGGATGTATTTCTCGGCGAAGCCGCCCAGGTCGGCCAACTCGCGCTGGTGCTTCCTCAGGAACTCGAAGTTGACCGAGTGCATTACGCTCCCCTCCGGTCGCCGGAACGGCTGACCGCCGGTGGCGGCACCTGGGCGCTGATGAGGGTTGCGTGGAGGGGGCACGAGAGGGCTCCTGGGGGATTGGGCCGGGCGTGGCTGGTGGTTGAATGCTGGGTGGTATGGGCATTCATCGTGCCAAATCCTCGAGGCCGTGCTTCTTGAGCGCGTTGGTCACGTTCTGGTAGTGGCCGATGCCGAGCAGCTTCGCCGCCGTCTTCTTGACGCCGCGAGCCTGCTTCATGGCCCGCTTCAGATAGTGGATCTCTATGTCATCAAGTAGCTTACGGAGGTTGAAGTCGTGCCCGAGGGGGCGGTCGAGGATGCCGGTGTCAGCACCGCCAGGGCTGACCTGGAAGAGGGCTGAGCGGACCTCTTCCACCCCGATGGTGGCCCCACCCGCCCATATAGCGGCCCGGTAGAGGGTGTTCTGCAGCTCGCGGACGTTGCCTGGCCAGGGGTGTTGGATCAGAAGATTTCGTGCGGAAGCAGAAAGTTTCTTCTCCTGCCAGCCAGCGATGCCGGCGCTCTTCTGGTTGAGCTGATCGAGGGCATCGTCGACGAGCAGTCCGATGTCTCCCTGGCGTTCACGCAGGGGCGGCAGGTGGATGACGCCGATCGCCAGACGGTGGAACAGGTCACCGCGGAATGAGCCGTCATTGACCGCGGCCAGCAGGTCCCGGTTGGTGGCGGCGACGATGCGGATGTCCAGCTTGTGGACCCGGGTGTCGCCGACGCGCACGACGGTGCCGTCCTGCAGGCTGCGCAGGAGCTTGACCTGTGCGGCGAGGGGCAGCTCACCGATCTCGTCAAGGAAGAGCGTGCCGCCATTGGCCTCTTCGAGGTAGCCCTGGTGGTCGGCGCTGGCCCCGGTGTAGGCGCCCTTCTTCGCGCCGAAGAACTCGCGCTCGACCAGTTCCGAGGGAATCGCACCACAGTTGACGGGTATGAATGGTTTGCCAGAGCGGGGGCTGTCGGCGTGGATCGCCCGCGCGAACAGCTCCTTGCCGGTGCCGCTTTCGCCCAGCAAAAGCACCGGCAGATCGTGTTGGGCAATGGCCCGGGCCTGGGCGATGGCGCGCTTCATCGGCGCGCAGCGGTGCAGGATCGCGTCGAATTCCCTGGGCCGCTCGGGCAGGGCCTCGGCCAGGTCGAGCAGGTCGGCATGCTGGGCCGAGATCAGCGGAGGCAGGTCGGTCGAGATGCCAAAGGGCAGGGCGACGGTTTCCACGCCCTTTTCCGGCGAGGAGGCGATGAACCTGGCGGGGTAGTTGGTGGAGCCGAGCAAGAGCCAGACCGCACACATCGCCGGTGTGCCTGGGCTGAGATGGAAGGTCAGCTTAGCCCGTGGAGATCCGGCCTTCAGCTTCTCGAGCAGGGCCATGGCGGCCTGCGAGATGGCGAAATAGTCGGTTGGGCTGGGGAGCTTGGCGCGCTCAACTTCGATGGCGGCTCCCTGGGCGTGCTGGTTCAGCCAGGCGGTGAAGGCCTGATTGGTGCCCGGCGGATGGTCCGAGAGGAGCCAGATGCCGTCGTAGCGATCCGTAACGACGGCCTGCCCGATGGGGCCCAGCTGATCGCCGAGTTCGCCTTTGCCGGCCTTGATGTCGGTCATGCCCAGCCAGGCGACGAGGATGTACTTGTCGTCGTCAGTTCGCTTGGGTGTCTTGCTCATTGGCACCTTCCGAACGGACCCACGCGTCCACCTCGCTGATCTTGAACCGCCAGACCTTGCCCATCTTCGTGCCGGGCATGGCCTTCCGCAGGACCCAGCTGCGCACGGTCTCGGGGTGGACGTTCAGATGCCCGGCTACTTCCGCCAGGGTGACCCACTATCCCTGATCCATGCGCTCCCTCGTGCACTGGGGTAGGCTGGGCAGGCTAGGGATAGACTGGGCGAGTTAAAGGGAAGTACTGTGCCTACCTAGAGTAGGTACTCAGCTGCGGCCTACGGTGGTGGACTGGGTTGCCGGGGTACCCTGCCTGCACTGGTCGGAGAGAAATCCGGCGCCGCCCCCGCCAGCCGCTCACGGCACCCCTCCGGCACCCGCTCCAGCTGCTCTGGCCCCAGCAGCTCCCCGTGCAGGTGCGCCATCAGGTTGCGGTGGCGTCGCTCGTAGACCGACCACTGGTACTCGTCGTAGGTTCCCTCGAAGACCACGTGTTCGACCTCGATCCGGGGCATGCATTCGGGGTCGCCGTCGGCGGCACGCCAGTTCTCGGCCAGCTCCTCCCAACGACTGCGGATGCGGTCGACGCGGCCGATCTGCTGCTCGATCACGGCGGGGTTCCACTCGGTGTGGAAGAGGATGACGTGGCGGCACGCGGTGTGGAGGTTGAGGCCCTCACGGCCGACCTGGCTCTGGCTGAGGAGCACCCGGGGGTAGCCACCAGGGGTGTTGAACTGGTGCTGCAACACCCGACGGGTCTCCATGCGGACCTGGCCGCTGAGCAGGCGGGCGAAGGCGCTGAAGCGGGTCATGCCCGTCTCGGCCTCGTCCTCGACCAGGCGGGCGATGGCGCGGGGGTCGAGGTTGTCGCCTAGGCGGTCGAGGCGCGCCAGTTCGACGGCCCCGCGGTTTCCGATGGGGCCTTCGTCCTGCCAGCTGGTGACCTCTTCCACCTCGCCGTCGACCTCGCCGATCTCGAGGTGAGAGAGGAGGTACTCGACCCAGATCTCGCGGGCGCGGCGCTCGGCGGTGGCGAGTTGCTCGGCGCTCAGCTCGTGCTCGAAGGACAGCCCGCTCGGCCGTCCGTGTCCGGTGAGCCACTCGTTGAGGACCCGCGTGCGCAGGAGCTGGAGCAGACGCTCACGTCCGGTGCTCATCTGGCCGATCGCGGCGTCGCCGGGAAGCCGGCGCAGGAAGTCGCCGTCGATGCGCCGCGCCAGCTGCTCGCGCACGTTGACGTAGCGGATGGTGGCGGTTGCCTCCAGCTCGGGCAGGTCCCGGGCCGGGTCGGCGAGATCCGCCAGGCGCCCGCGGTAACGGGGTGCCACCCCCGAGCGGTTCGCGTGGTATTGCGCGAGCAGCGCGCCGGGTGGCAGGCGGGTCTCGCGGTCGCCCGGCAACGGGAGGCCATCGTCGAGGAGCCGCAGGGCCCCGCGCAGGTTCAGGACCTCCTGGAGGGCGCGCAGGGGCTTGAGGAACACCCCGAAGAGCAGGACCTTCTCCCGTTCTCCGCCGGAACCGAAGAGGATCTGCTCGATGCGATCGGCCGTGGCCGCGATGCGTGGATGCGAGGGGAGTCCGGATTCGGGATCGCCGCCGAGGTGGCTGTTGGCCACGCGCTTCCAATAGGCCATCCGGCGACGCTTCCCGGTCGGATCCCCGATCTCGTCGAGCCGCTCGGCGCCGTTGTCCTCTTCGTCGTCAAGGTCCGCGCCGAGCTGCCCGCTGGCGTAGCGGATGTCGGCTGTCCGTGCAGCGGCACCGGCGGATCCCGATCCCTTCGCGGCCAGTCCCAGGCCCTCCAGGGCGAGGACGATCGGCCGCCAGTTCGGCTGGATCGAGGCGTAGGGGACGGCGAGACGGTCGATCCGTCGGTGCGGGTGGGCCGCGGCGGTGACGGCGGCGCCGAGCAGCTCGCGCATCTCCCGTTGCTCCACCCGCCGGCGGCGGCTGACCAACGGACGGAGAACGTCACGGAATCGGCCGCTGGTGGCGATCAGCTCCTCGATCGCGTCGGGCAGGTCGGGGTGGCGGTTGGCATGCTCATGCGCTTCGGTGAATCGGCGTATGGTCTCGACGGGCAGCTCACCGACGCCGATCCGGTGCAAGGTATCCAACCACTGCTCGGCCCGCAGCTCGATGGGCGTGGCGGTGAGCGCCAGCCGGAA
>CAZTGE010000042.1:12372-29223 GCA_964612995.1 uncultured candidatus Brocadiaceae bacterium
CCAACCACTGCTCGGCCCGCAGCTCGATGGGCGTGGCGGTGAGCGCCAGCCGGAAGCCGTCCTTATTGGGCTTGAGCACGTGCTCGAGGAGCCGACCGAGACGGGTGGAGCCGTCGCCACCGTCGCGGTTCTTGTGTGCCTCGTCGATGACCAGCAGGTCGATCGGGCCGAGCAAGCGCCGTAGGCAGCGCTCGTCGATCCTCCGGCCGAGGTCGGTCTCCTGGAACAGGCGCTTGGCCGGAGCGGGCTCGATCAGATCGCCGTCATCCACCGTCTCGAGCAACCGGACCAGTCGATCGTCGTCTCGCAGGCGGTCGGCGGCCGAGGCGAAGGCGGCGGCGCCGTGCCAGTCCCACTCGCTGCGGGCCGGGCGACCGGTGATCCCGAAGGACTCCCGGCAGAATCGCCAGAGCCTCCCGTTGCGGAAGCCTCGCTCGGCGTCCTGGTCGCGGTGCAGCGCCTTGGCCAAGGCGGGAAGGCCGTAGCGCCACGGGCGGCTGTTGTTGCGCAGCTGTGAGGGGCCGAACAGGTGCGAGACGATGCCCCAGCGATGCCGTCTCCGGCGCAACAGCGGCCAATCGGGTGCCCCGTCGCCGTGGAGGAGGAAAAGGTCGCGGTAGGTGCGCAGCAGGAGCGGCTCGCTGTTCCGGTCTTCGAGCGGGGCGAAGGCGCACCACTCCCGCTCCCACTGGAACATCAGGCCGGGGGGCACCACGACGGCGGCGGATCCGCCGTGCTCCAGCACGGCCGCGACGAGCGCGAGTGCCACCCGGGTCTTGCCGAGGCCGACGTCGTCGGCGACCAGGTGCCCGGGCTCGCTACGCAGCCGTTTCGCCAGGAGGCGGAGACTCGACTCCTGGCCGTAGCGCCAGGTGCCCGGCTCGGATGCCCAGCTCTCCAGACGGTGCGCGACTCGCACCCAGTCCACGCTCATGGGGCCTTTCCGGTAGCGGGGGCCAGGGTGGGCGAGCGATCGAGTCCCCAGGCGCGCCGTACCTCGTCGATCAGTTCGACGTAGGCGGGCTCGACGAACGGCGGCGCGAAGCCGGGTTCGCCGCGGAGCGGGGCGAGCACGTCCACTTCGAGTCCGGCGATCGTCCGCGCCACCTGGCGGTCCATGTCTTCGAGCAGCACCCGCCTGAGGTGTTCGACCCAGTCGAGGATCAGCTCAGCCGGCACGCTCTGGTTGCGCTCGGCGACCGTCTCCACCAGTCGCATCGCCTGGTGGATGGGGAAGGAGCGACGGGTCTGCTCCTGGTCGACCAGCCGGTCCGGTTGCGCATCCACACCGACCAACAGATCTTCGGCACCGTCGGAACCGTCTTCGGCACCGTCATCCCAGCAGATCGACGGGAAATCGAGCAGGTGCGCGACCGCGTCGTCGAAATCGCACGGAGGACCTACCGGGCGCTGAAACGTGCCGTCAGCTCCGAAGACGGGAATCAGCCAGCTGGCGTCGCCGACCTCGACCCTGAGACGGGGTGGGGGCGGCGGCAGGCCGTCCAGCCCGATCTCCGGGTGCTCCTCGCCACTCCCGACTTCCTGGCGGTGCTCGCCCCAGCGGACAACCGCCCCCCGTCGATCGCCCGGGAGGCGCTCCAGCACGAGGCGGTCCGGATCGGCCAGGCGGGTGGCGGCGACGAATGGCGGCGGCTCCTCCGAGGACTGCCCGACCTCGTCCTCCTCGCTTTGCGGCGACTCTGGCACCTCGGACGGATCCAGCTCCTCGTCCGGGTCGATGCCCAGGCGGCCGCAAAGGTCTCCCTCGTCCATCGCTTCGACCTCGAGCACCATGCCCGCCTCGACATTGCCGCCGCCGCCAGGGGCGAGCGCGAAGCCCTGGAGACTCAAGTTCGCCGAACCCAGGTACAGCTGACCATCGCTGATGCGGCGATCTCCGCCAGCGTGACGGGCCTTTGCCAGCATGAGGTACTTGGCGTGGAAGGACGCCTCGCCCGGGCGATGGGGATGCCTGGTCCGACACCAGATCCATCCATCGGCTTCTCCATTCCCGCTCCGTATCCAGTCGGCGGCAGCGCCGGCCGTTCCTGGGTTGCAAGCCAGCCACCGTTCGAGCCAAGCCGTGCGGGAAGCAGGGGGAAGTGCAGCGGCGATGGCTTGGAGGACCTTGGGTTCGACGCCGCCGGCTCTAGGGTCTGACTGCTCGAAGAAGCCCGATCCGTGGATCAGGAGGTTCCCCTTCTTCGACCGCTCGGCGAAGCGACCGAGCACCTGGGCCCCCATCGACCCCGCAGGGAAAGCACCGAAGCTGCCGGCTGTCGCGCTCGGGCAGATCGTGGAGATGAAGCGCGGCGGCACCTCCTGCGGCCCGTGCCCGCCTGCCAGGGCGCGAACAGCTGCGAAAGCGTCGCCGATCCGTCGTCCGAGCACGGCGGGAGCGGCGTAGTGACCGAGGAGCGCCTCAAAGAAGCCGGTCGCCGCGAGGACGTCCGCACCCAACTGCGGGTCGGCAGTGCCACCGCGCTGCGCCTCCAGGAGATCGCCGGACCAGATCAGGTCGATGGACTGGCGGGCGGTGAAGGTCGTCCAGTTGCCGGTGCTGACGATCAGCCGTACCACGCTCGTCGCCGACCGTTGGCCTGGGCCGAAGAGGAGGATGCCGACCTTGGCGTGCATGACCCGAAAGGTCGGGGCCGGCCGCGGCACCAGGTGGTAGCAGGCGGCTACCCGGTCGAGGCGGAACTGCGTGCGATCCGTGGCCAGCACCATCGCGCAGTGGCCGCTCCGGGCACGATGACGAGGGTCGAGCCCCGTAAAGCGCTCCAGGGCCGACTCGATGAAGTCGCCATCCGCCGAGAGCCCACAGAGCAGTGCGAGCTGGCCGTGGAGGCCATCCGGTGGTGCGAAACAGTCGGCCAGGGTGGAGGTCGCCGCCTCATCCGTTGCCGGCATGGCAGTCTCTCCACAGGCTCCAGAGGTTGCGCAGGCGGGGTAGCACGAGGCCGCTTGGCAGCAAGCCCACACGGTCCGGATCGCGCGATTCGAAGAGCGGTCCCGCTTGAATGCTTCCTCCCGGCCCAGGCGCGAGGATCGCTTCGTCGCGGGCGACCGTCGCGCGCAGCAGCGCCGGGCCTGTCATGTCCGACATCTCGACGACCAGACTCCTGGCCTCGCCGTGGTCGAGGCCGTGCCGGCTGGCAAGGGTGGCGTAGTCCGAGATGGTCGACTTGGACATCTCGAGCCTGCGCTCCAGCACGTGGGAGGATCGCATCAAGGCTTCCGCCGATGCCGCCCGCTGACCCTCCTCGTCGAGGACGCCGGCGGCGGTATGGATCACGTCGCGCAGGGCGGCCTGCATGGTCTGGAACGCGGCGGCCACCTGCAGCGCGTGACCGTGAGCCTGGGCCCCGCGTTCTCCGAGCATCGCGAGCAGCTCTTCGAAGCCCGGCTCCTCCTCGTCAGCAGGAATTCTCAGCGCGCCCAGTACGTCCAGGAGCCGGACCCGGGCGTGCTGGTCGACCCTGGCGAGCGGTCGGTTGACCGACCGCAATCTGGTCAGCACCAGCGCACCCTCCTCGTCTGGAGCGCCGCCCGCGGTACCGCGCCAGGGCCCGATCGCTCGCGCCAGTGTCTCCCAGCGTGTCGGCGGGGTCGGCTCCTCCGCGATCCATTTGCGCAGCCATCCCTCCGTCCGACCTCTTCCCTGACCGGCTGGTTTCGCGAGGACCGCCTCGGCGAGATCCTCCCCGTGTGCGGTCAGCTGCATCGCATTGAACCGCGTGCTCCTGCGCGAGAAGCCCAGCCCGGTCTCCTCCGGCAGGCTGCCGGTGATGTTCTGGCGATAGGTGACCTGCACGTAGTGTCGCCGCCGGCACAGCTCGCGATAGGAGAGGGCTTCGGGGTGCCGGTCGAAGGCGCGCACGCCGCGCAACCACCCCGGAGGGACGGCTTCGTCGCCGGTCAGCCACTGCGACTTGCAGCCGAGGGCTTCGATGGCGTGGGCGATCGACGTCGCCCGCTCGCGAGGGAACCCGCGCGAGAGGCTCAGTGCCGCCGCCGCCCAGCTCAGCTCGCGGACGAACCAGGCGCCACCGATGCCCGGCACCGACAGTTCCCGGTACCAGCGGTCGGCTCGACCCAGTCCCAGGCGGAGCACGGCCCGGTCGACGGATCTGGTTTCGGGGTGAGGGATGAACCAGGTCTCCACGGAGAGAACGATACCTGGGCCCCGGGCCGATTCATCCACTTTCCCCACCTCTACGGTAATCCTGAGGAGCCGTTCGGAGGAAGAGCGCAGGCGACACCTGTGGAGCGAGCCGTCATAAGAGGGCTCGCATCTGGCAGTGGGGAGGCGCGTGCGCGGAAATGACAGCTGTCGCCCGCGTCCACGATTGAGGCCCGAATGCCAAAGAACGGCGGACACCCGTCATGCGGTACGAGAATCTCTGCTGGACGTTCAACCACTCCGGGGCTTCGCCTCTGCGGTCCTCACTTTTCCAGGGGAATGGAATGGGGGCGTAGCGGGGGCGACTGCGCGCAGCGCAGAGCGAGCCCCCGCCCGCCCTGCTCGACGAGATCCTGCCCCTCGACGAGGCCCTGGTCCATCGCACGGCGCAGCTGTTCAATGCCGTCGGTCGGCCGCGCCGCCTGCGGGCCCACTCCTGATCGCCGCTACCGCCATCGCTCGGGACCTGCCCCTGGCGAGCCGCAGCCGTGTCGATTTCGCGCCCTTCGTGATGCACGGTCTGGCCTGCTGGATGCCTGAGGCGCGTTAATACGATTCCAAATCGCGTAATACGCCCTAGAACGGGCGCATGGTCGCTGACGCCCGCGTGTCGCCAGAACCGCTGCTTGCCCGCTGCCATCCGCTGACGCCCCTGGCCGTGGCGGCGGTGCTGGCGGTCGCCGGGCTGGCTTTCGATGCGGTGGCGGCGCTCGGGGTACTGCTGGTGTGTGCGCTGGGCCTCGCGGCGCTGGCTCGGGTGCGGCCGCGGCCGGCGCTGGTGCTCGGCGCCGGGGTCTCGGCGGCGCTGCTGTGGGCGATCGGGCGCTGGTGCGGCTCGCCGCAGGCGCTCACCGCGGTGCTGCGCCTGTTGCTGCTGCTGGTGATGGCCGCGGCGCTGAGCACGGCGGTGCGCATTCAGGTGCTCGCCCGGGTGCTGGGGCGCTGGCGCTGCACCGCGGCGGCCGCGGTGGCCGCGCTCCTGGCCTTGCGCGCGGTACCGGCCCTGGCAGGAGATCTCGCCGCGGTGCGCCGTGCGGCGCGGCTGCGCGGGCCCGCCGGGCCGTTGGCGGCGACGCGGCTGGGGGCGACGCGCACGGTGGTGCTGCCGGCTCTGGTGAGCCTCTGCGCGCAGGCCGACCGCCTCGGTCTGGCGCTGGAGCTGCGCGGTTTCGTGCCCGGAACGCGGCGCGGCGCCTGGCGCACCCCGCGCTTCAGTCTGGCCGATGGCGCGGTGCTGGTGCTGACCGCGCTCGCGCTCGTGGCGGCCGGGGTGGTGGCATGATCGCGGCGGATGATCTGCAGTGCACCTGGCCGGGCGCCGACGCCCCCGCCCTGGCCCTGGCGCGGCTGGAGCTGGCCGCCGGTCGCGTGCATCTGCTCGCGGGTCCGAGCGGCTGCGGCAAGTCGACCCTGGTCATGGCCTGTTGCGGTGCCATGCCGCAACTGCTCGGCGGTACGGTGACCGGCAGCCTGCAGGTCGCCGGGCATGATCCGCGGCACACCCCGGTGGCGCAGCTCAGCGAGGCCCTGGCGGTGGTGCAGCAGGACGTGGATCAGCAGATCGTCGCCGATCGGGTCGACGACGATATCGCTTTCGGCCTCGAAAATCGCGGCCTGGAGCGTGCGCGTATCGCTGCGGCGGTGGAGACGGCCCTGGAGCGCGCCGGCATCCGGCATCTGGCTGCGCGCCGCCCGGCGCAGCTCTCCTGCGGCGAGCGGCAGCGCGTCGCCCTGGCCGGCGTGCTGGCGACCGCTCCGCGCGCCCTGCTGCTCGACGAGCCGCTCGCCTTCCTCGACCGCGCCGCCGCCGCCGCCCTGATGGCGCAGCTGCGCGAGCTCTCGGCGCAGGGCACCGCGGTCGGACTGGTCGAGCATCGCCACGAGCTGGTGCGCGCGGCGGTGGACGACACCACCTGGCTGACGACGCCCGGGGCCGCTGTGCAGCCGGTGGCGCCGGACGTGGACTTCCCGGAGCTGCCCGCCGGCGCGAGCGCCGAACGCCTCACCTGCCGCGCGCTGTCCTGCGGTCACGGTCGCGAGCCGCTGCTGCACGAGGTCGCCTTCAGCCTCGGCCGTGGCGAGAGCGCGGTGCTGCTGGGCGCCAACGGCAGCGGCAAGACGACGCTGCTCAGCGCGCTGCTCGGGTTGACCCGCCTGCACAGCGGGGCCGCCTGGTGCTGCGGAGCACGCGTGCGCCGCGGCGCCACCCGTCGGCTCGCCCGGCACGTCGCCCTGGTCCTGCAGAACCCGGATCACCAGCTGCGCCTGAGCCGGGTGGTCGACGAGGTGGCCTGGGGCGCGGTCGACGCCGCGGCGGTGGGCACCGAACTCGCGGCCTGCGGTCTGACGCAGCTGGCGCAGCGGCATCCGCTGACCCTCTCCTTCGGCGAGCGGCGGCGCGTCACCATTGCCGCCGCCCTGGCCCGACGGCCGGCGCTGCTGTTGCTCGACGAGCCCACCGTCGGCCAGGACGACCGGGCCCTCGCGCGGCTGCTCACGCGCCTGGCGGCCTACCGCACCGCCGGCGGCTGCCTGGTCGTCGCCACCCACGATGCGCGCGCCGTGCGTGCGCTCGGCGGCACCGTCCTGCGCATCGCCGATGGCCGTTGCCACATCGAACCGGGTACCTCTCCCGTTCCATCTCCCATTCCGGATACATCCCATGCCCCATAGCCGCTCCTTCCCCTTCGCCGCCATCGTCGCCCAGGATCAGCTCAAGCGCGCGCTCTGTCTGAATGCCGTCGACCCCACCCTCGGCGGGGTGCTGATCCGTGGCGAGAAGGGCACCGCCAAGACCACCGCGGCGCGCAGCCTCGCGGCGCTGCTGCCGCCCCTGGCCGATGGCCGCGCGCCCGGCTTCGTCGACCTGCCGCTGGGCGCCACCGAGGATCGCGTCGTGGGCACCCTGGATATCGAGCACGCGCTGCGGCACGGCGAGCGGCGTTTCGAGCCGGGTCTGCTGGCCCGGGCGCACGAGGGCGTGCTCTACGTCGACGAGGTCAACCTGCTCGACGACCACCTCGTCGACGTGCTGCTCGATGTCTGCGCCTCCGGCAGCAACGTGATCGAGCGCGAGGGCGTCTCGCACAGCCACCCGGCGCGCTTCGTGCTCATCGGCAGCATGAACCCCGAGGAGGGCGATCTGCGCCCGCAGCTCACCGACCGCTTCGCCCACTGCGTCGATGTCGGTGGCATCGCCGATACCGACGAGCGCGTCGCGGTGATCGAGCGCCGTCTGGCCTTCGAACGCGATCCCGCCGGCTTCGCCGCCGCCTGGCACGACGCCGACGCCCGGCTCGCGCAGGGGATCACCGCGGCCCGCGAGCGGCTGCCGCGCGTCGGCTGTCCTGCGTCCATGCTGCGTCTGGCGGCGGATATCGGTGTCGCCTGCGGCGTGCACGGGCATCGTGCCGACATCGCCATGGTCAAGACCGCCACCGCCATCGCCGCCTGGAACGCGCACGACCAGGTCGCCGCCGCAGACGTGCGCGCCGCTGCCGATCTGGTGCTGCCGCACCGCTTGCGCCGGCAGCCCTTCGACCAGGAGCAGGCGGTGCCGCAGGAGCGCATCGACGAAGCGGTCGAGCGGCACGAACAGCGCGAGCGCGAACGCCACAGTCCGGCGCAGGCCGATGGTGGCAGCGCCGATGACGCCGACGATGGCCCATCCGCCGGCTCGCCGCCCACCGGCCCACCCACCGCCGACGGCGAGGACCGGGTCCACGGAATCGCAGCGGTGCGACTGCCGCCGGTCGGCGAGCCACCGCGGCGTGAGCGCCGGGACCGGCCGCGGCGCGGCCAGGGCGGCGCGCGCACCAACGATGAGCGCGGGCGCTACGTGCGCGCACGCGCCGTGCGCCCCGGCGAACGGGCGCGCGACATCGCCGTCGACGCCAGCCTGCGCGCCGCTGCCTTGCGCGGCGGGCGGCCGACGCCGGCGGACCTGCGTTGCCGCGTGCGTGCGCGACGTGGCGGTCGCACGGTGATCCTGGTGGTCGACGCCTCCGGTTCGATGGGCGCACGCCGCCGCATGGCCTACGCCAAGGGCGCGGCGCTGGACCTGCTGCGCGCGGCCTACCGCACGCGCGATCGCGTCGCCTTCATCGCCTTCCGTCGCGACCGCGCCGAGGTGGTGTTGCCGCCCACGCGCAGCATCGAGCTGGCGCAGCGGCGCCTGGCCGACCTGCCCACCGGCGGGCGCACCCCGCTGGCGCAGGCGCTGCACCGCGCCGCCGAGGTCGTCGACACGACCCGACGCGCGCAGGGCGGGCCCTGCGAGGTGGTGCTGATCTCCGACGGTCGCGCCACCGTGCCGCTGGCGCCCGGCGGCGATGCCCTGGCCGATGCCGAGCACGCCGCGCGTGTGCTCGCCGCCACCGGCGCGCGCTGCCGCTGTCTGGACTGCGAGCAGGGCCCCGTGCGTCTCGCTCTGATCTCCCGCCTGGCGCGCTGGCTCGACGCCACGGTGACGCCGCTGGCGGTCGCTTCATGAAGCCGACCGGTCCGCGTCTGGTCGAGGGGGCGGTCACGCCCATGCTCCTGCGCATGGCGGCGGCGATGCTGGTGGGGTTCCTCGCCGGCGCCGCCTTCAATCTCACCGATACCTGGTTCATCGGTCGTCTCGGCAGGGAGCCGTTGGCTGCGATGGGCTATACGCTCCCGGTGGTGATGATCGTCTTCGGCGTCGTCATGGCGATGGGTATCGGCACGACCTCGCTGGTCGCGCGCACGCTCGGCCGGGGCGATGCGGAGGGTGCGCGACGGGTGACCCTGCACGCATTGGTCCTCGCGCTGCTGCTGGTCGGATGCACGACGATCATCGGCTTGTTGGCCTTGCGTCCGATCCTCGCCGCGTTGGGGGCGGAGGGGGTGGTCCAGGATCTGGCGGCGGACTACCTCCAGGTCTGGTTCGCCGGCACCGTGTTCTTCGTCATGCTGGTGGTCGGCAATGCCGCCATCCGCGGTACCGGCGACATGTTGCTACCGAGCATGATCATGGTCGCCGACCTGGGGTTGAACATCGCGCTCGATCCCCTGTTCATCTTCGGTCCGGGCCCGTTCCCGGCCTGGGGCATGCCCGGGGCCGCATTCGCCACGGTTCTCAGTCGGGCCGTGGCGCTGGTGGCCAGCTTCTACGTACTCTCGCGACGCCGGCACATGCTGGCTTTCGGTCGTCGCGCGTGGCGAGGGATGCTCACGACCTGGCGCGGCATCGCCCATGTCGCCCTGCCGGTCGGCCTGATGCACCTGCTCATCCCCGCCTTCGTCGCGCTGATGACCGCGCTGATCAGCGCCCATGGCAACGCCGTGGTCGCCGCCTGGGCCGCGGGCGCGCGGCTCGAGCAGGTGGCGGCGGCGCCCCTGATGGCGCTGGGAACCGCCCTGGTGCCCTTCGCCGGGCAGAACTGGGGTGCCGGCCGCGCCGATCGGGTCAGCGCCGCACTGAAGGTGGCCATGCGCGTGTGCATTATCTGGGGGCTGTGCTGTGCCCTGGTGGCGGCCGTGGCGCACGCCGCGATCGCCGCCGCCTTCGTCGAGGATGCCGAGGTACGGCTGTGGCTGGAGATACATCTGCTGATCGTGCCTGTGGCCTTCGGGCTGCGCGGCCTGATCCATGCCGCCGCCGGCACCCTCAACGCCATCGGAGAGCCCTGGCACGCGTCCGCGCTCGGGGTGCTCGGACTCGTGGCGATCGTTCTGCCACTGGTTCTCATCGGCGATGCGTTGGCCGGCTTCCCCGGTCTGCTGGGCGGTCTGGTCGTCGGTACCGCCCTGCATGGGGCGCTCGCCATCCTCTGGGCCAGGCGTCGCATCGCGAACAGCCCCGGCGGCGGGGCCGCCCGAAGCCCGGCCTCCGGAAGCGCCGAGCACCAGCCCGGCAGGGATACAGGGGGTCACACCATGGGTCCACCTGATGATGGACCCATGGTGTGACCTCAGCATCCCGAGCTTTGAGCGGCCCGTGCTGGTGACGAGGCCGAGTAGCGGCAGGAACCGACCGCGGTGGCCCGCAGAGATACGCGTCCGGGCGCCAGCGATCCGCCACGACCGTGCATGCGCCGGGTGACATCGCGCGACACCGTCGCCGGCGCGAGCGGCACCCGCCTTGCAGCTGGTCGCGGCGGCCTACAAGTACGACAAGGAGATAGCCCATGTCCCATTCCTGCTGTGGCGAGAACAAACTCTGCGCGCTGACCTGCTGCCCTTGTGGCCTCGACCTGGACAAGCTGCGTCCGCTGGTCGATCAACCGCGTTTCATCTGCAGCGCGTGCGGTCGGGTCGCCAACGAAGCGAAGAACCTCTGCAAACCCGAGCCCTTGAAGGGCGAGTAGGTCGTTGTCTCACCATGGCCGCTTCCGCGCGTCGTCGAGCCACGGTCCTCGCCGCGCGGAAGCGGCAAGGACGGCTCCAGAGCCGGCGCGGCAGCCCGATGCGCAGGTGCGGCCGAAGCAGGGTCATGCGGACGTTGTCCGGCCGATCAGGGAGGGATCGCGTGGCACCGTCAGTACATGTCAGCGTCGACGATCGGGTGACGGTCGACGAGCTCTACGCCTTCTACATGGCCAACAACTGTTGCGAGACCCGTTACCCGCCATCGCGGGTGGCTGCGGTCCTGCGCAAGTCGGATCTGGTCATCAGCGCCCGCCACGATCACCGGCTCATCGGGATCGTGCGCGTGGTGACCGATGGCATTGCGGCGGCGATCATGGAGTTCTCGCTCTCGCTGCAGTGGCAGGGCCCGGGCAACAAGGATGGGACCGGCGCGCTGATCGAGGACGACCGCCACGGTATCGCCGGGCGAATGGGGGTGTTGCTGCTGAGCACGCTCGAGAGTCGCGGCATCGATCGGGTCGACACCTCGGTCTATGGCATTTCCGATACCGCCGACGAGGTCGAGATCCCATTCTACCGCAAGGTGGGCTTCCACATCCATCAGCAGCATACCTCGATGTACTGGGATCGGCGTCCGCCGCGGTCAGAGGTTGGCGGTGGGGCGAAGCGCGACTTCCTCCCGACGCCGAATCTGCAGTCACCGCCGGGCTGAGCTGGTTCCCGACGCGGTGATGGCAGGTTGTGGCCGAGGGCTGACGGCCGTCGCTCGTCAACGGGTGCTGTGGTCGGAAGGTGGTGGATGACCGCAATCCGACCGCGGGTCGATTGTGCGCATGCTATTCGTGTATCCCGCGGGCGGATCGACCACACACCGGGAGTAGAAGGTCTCTCACGGCTCGTACGCCGGCCATGCAGGGGGCATCGTACGGCGCCTTGCTGGAGGAGAGACCATGGACTGTTTCCGCCATCTCGTTTTCCGGAGTTGTCTGTTGGCCGGGCTGGCCGTGGTGACGCTCCCCGGGGCCACAGCCTGGCCCGGGTGGCGAGGACCGCAGCGCAACGGCGTGGCACCAGATGGCGCTGCGATCGCGGATCGCCTGCCGAGCGCCGCGGATGCTTTGGTGTGGGAAACCACGATCCTGGAGCAGGGCTCGGCCGAGACCCACGCCAGCCCGGCGATCGCGGACGGTCGGGTCTTCGTGCATACGGCGGCCGAGGTGCAGTACGAAGAGGGGGGCAAGACGCGCAAGCGTTCGAGCGCGGTGCTCGTCTGCGTCGCATTGGCGGACGGACGCGAACTCTGGCGCCACCAGAGCGATGGCGGTTGCCACAACACGCCCTGTGTCGCCGGCGACAAGGTGCTGTATGTCGGCGACGACGGCATGCTGTATTGCCTGCTGGTGGATAGCGGCCAGGAACAGTGGGCCACGCGGGTACACAAGAAGAAGGGCACCAACTGCTCGCCGGTGGTGGCCGGCGGGATCGTGGTCACGGTCGGCGGACCGCGCGATCTTGTCGGGGTGAGCCTCGACGACGGCAGCGAGCTGTGGCAGCACCGCAAGATGAAGATCTGGAACAACAGCCCGGTGGTCTGGCAGCACCAGGGCACCTCGTACGTGATCGTCGGCAACGAGGAGTTGTCCTGTATCGACCCGAGCGACGGATCGGTGCTCTGGACCATGCCGGGCACCGATCGCCGCAAGGATCCGTCCTCGCCGGCGATCCATGGCGATCTGATGGCGACCATGTTCGAAGGCAGCGGCTTGCGCGTCCACCGGCTGAGCACGGCCGGGGCAGAGCTGGTGGCCACGGCCGAGCAGTTCGAGGCCCAGGGCGGTGGCGCCCATCAGGCGACCTCGCCAGTGTTCGATGGCGAGCGGGTGTTCGGCGTCGATGGCGACAAGACCTTCTGTTTCGATCTCGCCCAGCAGACGATGATCTGGACCGGGCCCAAGGGGGATACCCACGCATCGCCGATTCTCGTGGGCGACAAGCTGCTCGTGCGAGGCAAACGCGACGTGATGCTGTTCGCTGCCGAAACCGGCGAACAGCTGGGGACCAACGAGATGGTGGCCGCGTACTGCTCCTCGTTCGCGCTGAGTGGCAGCCGCGTCGTCGCCAACTGTGGGCTGGTGGTGCGCTGCTGGGATCTCAGCCGCTGAGCGACCCGCTGTGGGGGCGGGCGTCGATCATTTTACTGGCGGCGTGGCGGCGCCGCGCCAGAAAACCGGGCTGAGCAGCGAGCGCTACTGGCCGTCAGGAGCATCGGCCCCGGTCTGGACAAAGGCGAAACGGCAGCGCGCGCGGACATCGGGTATGCGTGGTAGTTTGCCGATCCGGTGGAGGAAGTCGGCGGTCTGGCCCAGGCTGGTGATGACCTGCTCGTCGAGGCGCACGTGCCAGTGCATGCGCCGGAACATCGCCGCTTCGAGCGCCGGTGGCGCGCCGGTGAACGCGGCGGTTGCGGCGGCCGCCGCATCCGGATCGGCGTTGATCCAGGCCACGGCGCGGCGGGTGCCGTCGACCACCGCCTGTACCGCTGCAGGATGGGCCTCGGCGAAGGCGCGGGTGGCAACTATCTGGAGCGGATAGTCGTTGCCGAGGCCTTCCAGGATCGCCAGCTCACGCGCGTGGGGAATCGTGCGCAGTGCGAGCATCGGCGTGGGTTCGGAGGCGGCGAGACAGTCGATCGAACCGCTGATCAGCGCCTCGACCAGATCCTTCTGCGGCATGTTGACCAGATCGACGGCGTCTACCGCCACCCCGTGGTGACGGAGGTAGAGATCCACCGCGCCGTGGGTGCTGGAGCCGAACTGGACGCCGACGCGCTTGCCGACCAGATCCGTCGGTGCGTGGATGGGCGAATCTCCCGGCACCACCAGTGCGTGCATCTTCTCGCCGCCGCCGTAGGCCGCGATCAGCACGCAGTCGCGCGGGCTGGCGAGCGCGATCAGCGCCGGGACATCGCCCATCACCGCGACATCGGCGCTGCCGGAGACCAGCGCCTCGGCCGCGGCGATGCCGGCGCTCAGGCCCAGCCTGACTTCCCTCACCCGCAGGCCATCGGCGGCGAACCAGCTCCGGCGGGCGGCGAGGTACTGCGGCGCGTAGTAGCCTTTGGCGGTATAGGCGAGTCGGCAGACGGTGCCATCGTCCGCGCCCTCGCCGCCGCAGGCGGCGAGCAGCACCAGCAGAGCGAGCAGGCAGACGGACGGCTTGCGGTATCGACGCGGTGGCATCACGGGGCTCCTTGGTGCGGTGCTCGATGCTGTGTGGCGCCGAGTGCGCAGGCGCAGGGTTCGTCGCCCTCGCCCAGGGCCTGGGTCAGTTCTTCGGCGAGGACGCCGAGCGCGGAGTCACGGCGGTCACGTGGACGCGGCGCACCGATGGTGCGATCGGCGCAGATGCCCAGCGGCGGTGGCCGCAGCACCACCACCCGATCGGCGAGATGGACCGCCTCGCTGATGGTGTGGGTGACGAAGACCACGCTGCAGCCGAGCTCCGTCCAGAGTGCGAGCAGGTCGTCCTGCAGCCGGATGCGAGTGCCGGCATCGAGCGCGGCGAAGGGTTCGTCGAGCAGCAGCAGCCGTGGTCGCAAGACCCAGGCTCGCGCCAACGCCACCCGCTGTCGCATACCGCCGGAGAGCGCCGCGGGGTAGGCGTGGGCGAACGCGCCCAGACCCATGTGCTCCAGGGCTGCGCGCGCGCGGTGGCGGGCCGCGCCGCGCCGCAGGCCCTGCCGCCGCAGGCCGTAGGCGACGTTGCCCAGCGCGGTGAACCAGGGGAAGATCGCATGGTCCTGGAAGACGACCACCCGATCGGGCGCCGGGCCGCGCACGCGATCTCCGTGGCAGTCGATGGTTCCGGCCGAGGGGCGCTCGAAGCCGGCGATGCAGTCGAGCAGCGTCGACTTGCCGCTGCCGCTCGGGCCGACCACGGCGAGGAACTGGCCCGCCTCCAGGTCGAGATCGATGCGATCGAGCGCGGTGCAGCTGCCCTGGGCCCCGACCGCGGCGAAGGTCTTGCTCAGCGCACGGATGCGCAGGGCCTTGTCAACCATGGCCATGTCCCAGGCCCCAGCGACGGATGGTGCGACGTTCGAGCGGCGCGAGCACGAGGCGCTCGATGGCCAGGCCGAGGGCGGCGATGATCGCGATGCAGACGAAGGCCGCGACGTAATCCATGGTCCAGCGCGATTGGATGATGGCATAACCGAGCCCGTCGCCCGAGCCGACGATCATCTCGGCCGCGACCAGGACCCGCCACGCCGCGCCAAGGGCGATACGCAGCCCGCTGAGCAGGTGCGCCGCGGCGCCCGGCAGGAACACGGTCGCGAACAGCGCAGCCGGGCCAGCGCCGCACATGCGCCCGGCGCGGACGAAGCGCGCGTCGACGCTGCGCACGCCCATCACTCCGCTGATGGCCACCGCCGGGAAGGCGGTGAGGGCGATCATCGCCACGGTGGCGGTGTGGTTGAGCCCAAAGAGCAGGATCGCGACCGGGATCCACGCCAGGCCGGGGATCACCTGGAGCACCTCGACCGTGGGCATGGTGAGCCGACGTACCGGTCGCCACCAGCCGGCACACAGGGCGTAGATCAGACCGGCGCCCAGGCCGATGCCGAAGCCCTCGGCCCATCGTTGCACGCTGACCGCCAGATGGTGATAGATGCTGTGGTCGAGGAAGGCGCGGCCGCCGGCGAGCTCGGCCAGCAGCGCGATGCACTGCCAAGGGGTGGGGAAGGGGACCCCGCGGGTCACGGTGACCACGGTGGCCACGCCCTGCCACAACGCGAGGCCGAAGCACCAGGCGGCGAGGGCCCACAGCAAGCGCGCACGCCAGCTCTCGCTGGCGGTCTGGGCACGTGGCCTTGGCAGCTCCTGCGCGGCCATCAGCCGGCGGACGTCCGCACGCTGAAGCCGGCCTGACGCAGCATCGCGCGCGCGTTGCCCAGATCGAAACCGCGCCAGGCGCCTTCGCTGCTGCCGGTATCACGCGGGTTGGCCGCCTGCTCGACCACCACCGTATTGCAGCCGCAGGTCAAGGCGCCAGGGCTGGGTGGATGGGTGCAGCAGATCGCGCCGCCATCAGGATAGGCCAGCCGGGCGACGGCCGTCAGTCGATGCAGTCCGGCTTCGGAGACCTGCCCCAGATGCGCCAGCGGCGTACCCATCACGGGGATCCTGGCCATCACCCCGGTGCCGTGGGCCCCGAGTTGGCGGGCACGGCGGGCCTCGGTGATGATCTCGGCGGCCGTGTGTTCGGGACCGACGGGTTCGACGAGATACTGGAGCCCCATGCCGGCTGCCCGGATCGCCGCGAGTGAACGCAGGCGTTGGTCCAGGCTGTGGCCCGTGTCCACGCCTTCGCGCAGTCGTACGGTGTGGTAGCTCATGCTCACCCCGGCTGCGCGTAGCGCCGCGACCGCGTCGATGTCGGCCTCGCCGGTGTTGACCACCAGTTGGATCGCATCGCCGATGCGCGCGCGCACCCGCCGCGCCAGGGCGCAGAGGCGCTCGATGCCGTAGTGTTGGGTGGTGCGCAGGGTCACGAAGTCGGCGCCTGCGTCGGCCGCCTGGCCGGCGAGGGCGACGACCGTGTCGGTCGGGAGTGGTGGCTGTTCGTTGTAGGCGCCCCAGCAGGCGGCATGGCTGCAGAAGGAGCAACCCATGGCGCAGGGGGTGCTGTCGATGCCGATCGCCGCCCAGACGTAGCCGCGGTTGCCAGCGAGTTCGCGGGTGAGCGCATCGGCGCGTTGGAGCAGATGCGCCACTTGCGCGTCGGGGACGCTGGTGTCGAGCAGGGCCAGCAGATCCTCTGCCGGGTTCTGCGGTGCGGCGTCGCGGTGCGGTGCTGCAGCGCTCATGCGTCGGACTCCCTGCGGGGTGGTGAGACAGCATGTCTCATACCGCACCTAAGCAAGTACTGATGCTGATCAGGTCACGTTGATCGTTCAAGGTAACTGGCGCCGCGAAGCGGCGTCCAGTTCACCGCCGATTTCGATCACGTTTCTCACAGAGGCACGGAGACACGGAGAAATCATGCGAGGTTTCCGTTGATGGTACGAGTAATGCCATCGGTAACCACTCAGGCCCAAGGGGCATGAGTGGTTGCCTCGCCCTTTTCGGGGCCCCACCGTACGCGATAGGGGCTGGCGCCGAGTGGTGGGCGAAGCGGGTATCGCCGCAGGCGATAGCTGGCCCCAGTGGGGCCAGCGGCCCGTGGAGCGCAAGCGCAGCCCCGCAGGCCGTCAGGCCGAGGAGCAAGTGCCGCCGGTGGGCGGATACGTTTCGGCGCAGCCGATCCGCCCACGCCTGGATCTGCCTGCAGAT
>CAZTGE010000043.1:0-29185 GCA_964612995.1 uncultured candidatus Brocadiaceae bacterium
AGCGCCGCAGAAAACGCCAGCGCAGCTGGCGAGTGACGACAGAGGCGCGTGGGGGTGTGCGCCGAAGGCGCGAGGGGGCAGCGCCCCCTCTGAAAAGAGCCTCAGTCCTCGCGCTCGTGCTTGCGCTTGCGGTGGTTGCGCCAGCCATGGCCGCCGTGGCCGACCAGCCCGAGGTCGAGCAGCACGGCCACCACCACCACCGCCAGGCCGAAGCCGGCGACATGGCCGTCGCCGGCATGATAGGCCCAGGCGTAGGCGAGGGTGGTCAGCGGCAGGAAGAAGAATCCGAGCAGCGGCCACAACACGCTCTGGTAGGCGGTGCCGATGTAGTCGGAGACCAGCACCACCAGCAGGATCACCAGACGGGGGAAGAACAACGACAGACATCCGGCGAGCAACGGCATGGCCAATCTCCTAGCAGCCGAGCGGTCCGCGGCCTCGGCCGCAGCGGTTCCGATCCGCAAGCATGCTCGGGCTCGCAATGCGCTTCACCAGGGTGTAGTGCGTCAGGTCATTCCCGGCTTCGCCGCACGCTGGGCTGCGCTGCATCGACTCCTGATGGTCATCCGTCAGCCACGGCAGTAGCATCGGGCCCGTAGGGGGCGTCCATGAACGATGCGCAGACAGGAACGGGGCCCGGGCATCGCGATGCTTCGACACGGCGCGGGCTGCTGCGGTCCTGGCGTGGCCGCCGGTTGCTCGGATGGCCTTTGCGTCATCCCAGGCTCGCGGCAGTCGCGATCGTGCTGATGCCCGTGCTCGGCGGCTGCCTGCTCCTGATGGTCGACCGTCACATGAGCTCGACCGCCGCGCCACGGCTGTTCGATGATGTGGCTCAGGTGCCCCAGCGGCCGGTGGCGCTGGTTTTGGGAACGGCCAGGCATTGCGACGGTCGGCCCAACCGCTTCTACGAGCATCGGCTCGATGCCGCGGCGGAGCTGTGGCATGCCGGACGGGTCGCGGCGATCCTGGTCAGCGGAGACAACGGCCGCATCGGCTACGACGAGCCGAGCGACATGCGTCGGGACCTCATCGAGCGTGGCGTCGCGGCGGACTGCATCACGCGCGATTTCGCCGGCTTCCGTACCCTGGATTCCATCGTCCGCGCCGAACGGGTCTTCGGCCTGCGCGACTACGTCATCGTTTCACAACGGTTCCACTGCGAGCGCGCGATCTGGGTCGCGCGTCAGCTCGGTCAGGATGTGGTCGGCTACGCGGCGAGCGATGTCGGTGGAGCCTGGCACGCCCGGGTCCGGGCGCGAGAGGTCCTGGCCCGGGCGGCAGCCTGGTTGGACGTGGTCGTGTTCGACCGCGAACCGCGTTACCTCGGTCCGCAGGAGCCGGTGGTGGGGCTGTGCCGCTGAGCGCGCCGACGGCCAGCCGTCTTTGCGCGTCTTGGCTTCCAGGAGGCTTCCCTGACAGGAGCAGCGCCCCCTCTGAAAAGCGCCCGGCCGACCGAGGCGCGTGAGAGCGCGAGGGGGCAGCGCCCCCTCTGTAAAAAGCCTTAGTACTTGCGGCGGATGCCGAGCTTGTCGGTCAGCGCGCGGTAGCTCTCGATGTTCTTGCGCGCCAGGTACTTGAGCAGCTTGGCCCGGCTGGTGACCAGCTTGAGCAGACCACGGCGGCTGTGGTTGTCGCGTCGGTGGGTCTTGAGGTGCTCGGTGAGGTAGTTGATGCGATCGGTGAGCAGGGCGATCTGGACCTCGGTCGAACCGGTGTTGGATTCCGATCCGCCGAATTCCTTGATGATCTCGGCCTTGCGATCAGTGGTCATGGCGACACCTCCAGGAAGGGGTGGAAAGAAGGACCCGGGAGGCGTTTCGCCGCTCGCACCCCCGCGTCGTGCGGCCGGACGATAGCGAGGAAGGCCCTGGTGGCAAGCGGCACTGCGGGCGCATGGGCAGGGCCGCTCAAAGCTCGTAAATGAGGGCCATGCCTCGCCTCTGCCTGCGTCACTATGACCCAGTAACCAAAGAGATCCGGGCGGTTTGACGCAGGTGGAGGCGACGCAAGGCATGCCGACCTGGGGATCGGCGCTCCCGGGGCGAGCTTTGAGCGCCCTGGGCGCATGGGCCGCGCCGCGCGAAGACCGACTCGAGCCCTGCTGTGGTGTGTCTGGCCCGCGCAATGGGCGGTCCGACGGTCAGGAACCGGGCGGCTCTGCCTGCAACGTGAGGATGAGATCACGGCAGTCGGCAGGCAGGCGGTAGATCAGCCGACCGGTGGCGGTGCTGCGCAGGCGTCGCTGCACGCGTTGCTCGCCGCTGACCATGTCGTGTCCGACGAGCTGGAAGGCGGTCTCGGGGCGGAACGAGCCGAGGCTGAGGATCGGGCGGCGGTCGGCGAACACCGGGCGGGGATGGCCGCTGACGAGATGGTTGTACCAGGTATCGCCACGCGGTTGCGGCCACAGCAGCGCCTGCAACGGGCTCTGCCAACCGATCACCCGTACCGCGCCCTCGGCGTTGGGGCGCAGCGGCGCGAGTTCGGGGTCGGTCCAGTCGATGCGTTTGACGGCGGCGGCCAGGGGGCGATAGAGCGGCCACAGGTCGTGGGCGTCGATGTAGACATCCCACCACCAGTTCATCGCGCTGCCGTAGCCGCCGAGCAGGAAACCGGCCCAGGCCTGGTGACGCAGCAGCAGGCCATCGCTGTCGAGCGCATTGCCAGGATTGGCGGCATTGGTGCCCTGGTAGCCGACCTCCGAATAACAGTACGGTCCACCGGCATGCTCCAGCGCCGTGCGGTGGCGGAGGAGCAGGTCGACGCCGTCCTTGTGGTGCTGGTCGATCTCGTCTGGCGGCGGCACGTACTGGTGGAGCTGGATCAGGTCGAGACCGGGCGCGGTGATCACCTGTTTCCACGGTGCGCGCGCCAGGGACAACGTGACCAGATGGTCGTCTGGGTCGTGGGCGTGCAGCACGCCTGCCGCCCCAACGGCCCAGGCGGCGGCGGTGGCCTCGCCGTCGACGAGGTCTTCGCCCTGGGGGCCGAGGACCTCGTCGATCTCGTTGAACAGCTCCCAGGCGAGGATGCCCGGATCCGGCGCATAGCGCGCCATGAGGTAGCGTATCCGGCGGATGTACTGCGCGCTGGGAGTGGGGGCGAAGAAGGTGGCGATGCGCTCTTCGAGCGTCTCACCGTAGGGATGCTTGTGACCGCCGAGCACGTCGTGGTGGTTGTCGAGCACCAGGGTCACGCGCACGCCCTGATGGCGTGCGGTGTCGAGGATCCGATCCAGCATCCAGGCCTGGTCGAGGCGATAGGCATCCGGCTGGTCGCTCTCGATCTGACAGCTCCAGCTCGCGCACCACAGCCGGAAATGGTTGCCGCCGTTGAGCGCCAGCTGCAGCAGATGGGCGCGGATGGTGTCGATTCGGTTGGCGCCGATGCCCCAGGCGACATTGCAGCCGATGGGGATGAAGGGGGTGCCGTCGGCTTCGGCCAGCAGGCGCGGGTTGGCACTGCTGACCCGCAGCACGCCGCGCACCGGGGCCGGGGTGACCTGGAACACACCTGCGGCCAGCTCCTGGTCATCGGGAGCCACCAGGCGCCAGGCGTGTTCGCCGGGCAGGTCGAAGCGATGGCGGATGCGCAGCTCGCGCGGTCCGGTGGGCAGGAACTCGGGTGGCGACTCGTCCTGGCGCCGGCGGGCACGGTAGGGGCGGTAGAGGAAGGCATGGCGCACCCGTTCGCTGCCGTCGGGCCCGGTGACCACCAGCCGCGGAGTCGCGACGACGTCGAACACCAGCCAGTCCGCCGCCGGATCGCGCAGTCGCCACGCGGCCAGACCGCAGGTCAATGGTGTGTCGGGCCCCACGCGCTCGAGCCGGACCGCGCCGGTGAGCGCCAACGGGGTGCCGGACAGCAGCACGAGCAGCGCGAGCGCGCGGGTACGCACCGACAGGAGTGACAGGGTCATCGGCGGGGTGAGGGTTGGGCTCATCGGGAGGTGGGCTCGCTGTGGCGGTGGCTGCGACCGGAGAGACGCCGATCCGCGCCGCTCTTTGCCAACCTCGTATAGAGAGCGAGATAGCGCGGCAACACCCGTGCAGGCGCGAAGGCAGCGGCGGCGGTCCGGGCCTGGGCACAGCGCCGCGAGCGCAAGCCAGGATCGCGCAGCAGGGCCAGGACCGCGGCGGCGAGGGCATCGGGTTCGCGCCGGGCGACGCGGACCAGCCCAGCCTGACCGAGATCGATCAGGCCGCCGACGCCCGGTGCGACCACGGGGATCCCGGCGCCGGCGGCCTCGATCGCCGCCAGCGGCAGCCCCTCGTTGCGGCTGGTCATCAACAGCAGGTCGATGCCGCCCAGGGCTTCGGCCGCAGGGACGTGGCCGGGATGGACCACTGGCGTCGTCTCCGGCGCGGGGGCGTCGAGCAGGTGTGCCTCCGGCCCCTGGCCGCAGACCACGCCGCAGACCCGCTGCTGGCGTGCCACGCGCGCCAGCACCGCGAGCCACAGACCCAGATCCTTGACCGGCGCGAGGCGACCGAGAAAGCCGATCCGCGCGTGCCCCTGTGGCAGCCGCGCGTGCCAGGCCGCCGTGCACGGCCGGACCGGCTCCACCGGCAGCGGCAGCGCATGCCAGCGGTCGGGTCGTCCGACGCCGTAACCGCGGTGCAGCTCGGCGACCAGTCGCGGGCTCAGGGCGTGGGCGTCGCCGCTGCGCGCGAGCAGCCGTTCGCAGCCACGGACCAGCAGCGCCGCCGTCGGGCCGAAGTAGCCACTGAGCACATGGCCGTGGTAGGTGTGCAGGCAGGGGATGCGACGCAAGGCGCTGAGTGGGCGGCCGAGGGCACCGGCCTTGGCGGTATGGGTGTGGACCAGATCGGGAGCGAAGGAGCGCAGCAGGCGGTCGACGGCGAACGCGGCGCGCAGGTCGTCCGCCGGGGTTACGCGCCGACCGAGGTGGGCGATGGGCGCGAGCGGAACGCCGTCAGCGGCCAGCCGTGGCGCGCGATCGGGCTCCCCGTCGCCGACCGCGCCGTGACCGACCAGCACCTCGTGCCCGGCTTCGCGGGTCGCGTGCGCGAGCTGCTGCACCACGCGTGCGGGGCCGCCGTCGTTGAGCCGGGCGATGAGATGGAGGATGCGCATCCACCCGCCGATGGTCCGGGGCGCGGCCGGCAGCACAAGTCGGGCACCGCGGTTGCCCTGCCACCGGGCCGCGGCAGGCTGCGCGTCATGGTGACGCTGGGGTATATGGAGGCGGTGCTCTACGGCCTGATCCAGGGCGTGACGGAATTCCTCCCCATCTCCAGTTCCGGGCACCTCCGGCTCGCGCACCTCATGGGCCTGGGCGCCATCCCGCCGGAGTTGGAGCTCCCCTTCGACGTGCTGCTGCACGCCGCCACCCTCCTGGCCATCGTCTGCGCGTTCGCCCGCGAGCTGCTGGTGGCGCTGCGTCCGCGCCCCGGCCTGTGGGGCGCGCTGCTGGTAGGCATGGTCCCGGCCGGATTGGCCGGGCTGCTGGCACGGGAGATCTACATCGGCGCCGGGCGCAGCCTGTGGCTGATCGGGGTGTTCTACTGTCTGACCGCCGTGTTGCTGGTGGTCTCGGAGCGGGTGTCGATGCGACGCTGCCCATTGGGCGATGCCCAGGCGAGCGAGGCTGACTGCGCGGATGACCTGCGCGCGCTGCGGGTGCGTCAGGGCGTGTGGGTCGGCGTGCTGCAGCTGCTCGCACCCTTCCCCGGCGTCAGCCGCAGCGGCTCGGCGATCGCCGGCGGCCTGCTTGGCGATATGACGCCGAACACCGCGGTCGCCTTCTCGTTTCTCGTCGGCGTGCCGTTGATCGCTGCGGCGGCGGCCAAGGATGTGCTCGATGGCAATTTCGCGGTACTGGTCAGCACGCTCGGCTGGGGCCCCATGATCGCCGCCTTCGCCGCCTCCCTCTTCAGCGGCCTGGCGGCGATCGCTGCCCTGCGCTACGTGGTGCGGCGTCGCGGCTTGCGCTGGTTCGGGCTCTACTGCCTGGTGCTCGGCTGCGTTTGCATCCTGACCGGAGCGCTGCGATGAAACGGCTGACGGAGGGGGCGGCATGCCGCTGATCGTGTTCGAGGGCATCGACGGTTGCGGGAAGACCACCCAGTTCGCCGCCTTGCGTGAGCGGCTCGATCGCCTCGGGCGCAGGTATCACCATTTCCGCGAGCCCGGCGGCACCCAGCTCGGCGAGCGTGTGCGCGCGCTGTTGCTCGATCCGGCGACCCGGGCCGGGGCCCGGGCCGAGATCTTCGGCTACCAGATGGCGCGGGCGCAGCTGGTCGAGGAGCATCTCAAGCCCCTGCTCGCGCGCGGCGAACTGGTGGTGCTCGATCGTTTCTACCATTCGACCCTCGCGTATCAGGCCCATGCCCTGGGCATCGACCCGGCGCGGACCCGGGCGGCGATCGAGCTGGCGGTGGACGGTCTGCGACCGGATCTGGTGCTCTACGTCCGGGTGCCGGTGGCCGAATGCCTCGCGCGGCAGCAACGGGCGGGGGTGATCGGCGATCGCATCGAAGCGCGGGGCCAGGCCTACCTTGAACGGGTGGCGGCAGGCTACGAGGTGCTGGTCCGGGAGGATGGCCTGATCGCGATCGACGGGACTGCGGCGGCAGCGGAGATCGCCGAGCAGGTCTGGGAACTGGTTCGACCGTTGGTCTAGCCCGGATCCCTCATGAGACAACTGCTGCAAAGCCGTATCGCACCGCCACTACAGGACTTCGCTCGGTCGGCGGATCCTCACGTAGCGCTGCTACGCTCCGGTTCGCCTCGGTCGCGAAGCCCTGTATTGACAGCACGCCACGACTCTTCGCGACGTTGCTCCTGAGGGATCCGGGTTGGTGCTCGGCTTCAGGCGCCGTCGTCCGCATCGTCCGCATCGTCGGCGGTCGGTTGCGCATCGGTCTCGCTGGCAGCATCGGCCGGCTGGTCCTCCGCGGGCTCGGTGTCCGTCGCTGCTTCTTCTGCTTCCGCCTCGGCTCCGCCATCTTCGTCAGCCGGCGTCTCCGGGGCGATGGGGCTGAGCGGGGCCTGGCGTTCGAGGCGCAGGAGGTTGTAGCGGACGTAGCGGGTGAGGATCGGGCTCGGCTGGTCGCGCAGGTCGCGCAGCTGCTCGATCGAACGCTCACGCAGCGATCGCGCCTCCGCGATCGCCGCCTCGCGCTCGTCGACATCCGCGCTGGCGCCGGCGGCCTCCGCTTTGGCCTGGGCCTGGGCCTCGCGGCAGCGGACCGCACCGACGCCGGCGAGAATGGCCTGGATCGGGTTGTCGCGCCCGGCACGCAACTCCACGTCCTCGTAGATGCCCATCGCCTCTTCGCTCTGCCCAGCGTCCTCAAGCATCGCTGCACGGGACAGGCCGGTGGTCAGTTCGAGCACCTGCGTGCGGTGCTCGCTCTGCCCCGCCAGGGCCGCGGCTTGCTCGAGCAGCTCGCCAGCCGCGGCGGTGCGGCCCGCCATCAGCTCGGTCTGCGCCGCCTGCAGCGCGGCGTGGACGCGGTATTCGGCCGGGAGTTCGGCGTTGTCGACGAACGCGGCCAGCGCGTCGTCCCCCTCGTCGGTCGCGTTGCGCAGCAGGCGGTAGGCTTCGGCGCTGGGGCTGAGGTCGAAGAAGGAACGCATGGCCAGGGCGATCACCACCGCCAGCACGGCGGCGACGACATACAGCCACCAGGTTCGACCGAGGCCGTGGGCGACCTGCTCGAGGCGGTCGTAGACCGGATCCGAGTAGCTGGAAAGATCCTGCTGGGGCATCTGCGGGCCGTCCGCCATGGTTGTCCTCCGTCGGTTCGTCGCGACGTCAGTGGACGCCACGCCCGGCTCAGGTATCGCGGCCGGGACCCAGGAAGATGCGTATGATGGCGCGCTTCCGCGCGCGTCCAGTCTCAAGCCGGAGCGTTTCGCTGAGCCCATCAGCACGGTCTTTGCGCCAGACCTGGCTGTGCCTGCGCATCTGCTCGCTCACGGGTCGCCACCCCTGGCCGGGCAGGACCCGACCATACCACGACAGCAGTTTGTCGGCGGCAAGACTACGATCCGGGTCGATCTGCTGCAGCTGGCAGGCCATCCGGCGGGCCTTGCCGCCGGCGAAGGTGATCGCGAGCTGGTCGGAGACATCGTCGACGGTATAGCCGGGAGGCAGCGGCACGTCTTCGATGGTCCAGGGGCGGAAGGCCACCGGCGGCGGAATCAACGGATCCGACTCGCGCTTGCCGCCGCAGGCGACGAGCAGCAGCACGAGCACGGCGAGCGCGCCACCGCCGATGCGTGTGCGGAAAACCGCTCCTCTGTCGGCCGGTCGCCCGGCCAGGCCTGGCTGGGCTCCGGACGCTGCGGATGGGCGCATTTGGCTTTTTGAGGGGTCCGTCACAGCTGCCTGAAAGTGATCTGGGTGCCGGCGATCACGATCACGTCGCCGGGCTGGAGCATGTGGTCGTTGACCTTGCGCCCGTTGACCCGCACCGAACGCATGCCGCCGAGGCTGATCAGGCGGAAGCCCGAGCCGACCTGGACCACCTTGGCCTGCATCGGCTTGACCAGCAGGCCCTTGACCGGCAGGTCGGATTCGATGCCCTTGCCGATGGTGGTCTCGGGTTTGATCAGCGCGCAGTTGACCTCGCGCGGTCCCTGGCGCACCGCGAGTACCATCCGTGGCGCGGAGGTCTTCTCGGTGGTCGGCGCCTTGCCGTCGCCTCCGGCCATCTTCTGCTGCATCTGTTTGATGGCCTCGGGGTCGACGAACATGGTCATCTCGCTGCCCATGGCGCCGGCGGCGCTGCTGCCCTGGGTGGCCTGCTCCGTGGCCTGGCCATGAGCATCGTAGACGAGGCTGAATTTGCCCAGTACCACCCGGTCCTGGTCCTTCAGCAGGCGTTCGTCGACCCGCTCCCCGTCGACGAAGGTCCCGTTGTTCGACCCCTTGTCGACGATCTTCCAGCCGCCATCGGCCTGGATCAGACTGCAGTGGTGGCGGGAGACGCCGAGATTGTCGACATGGATATCGCAGTCGCGGCTTCGGCCCACCGTGAGCTCGGGCTTGTCGAGATTGTACTCGCCTTGCAGGTCGTTGCCGAACAGCAGTGTGACCTTGGCCATCACGGGCTCCTTGCCGCAGGTGCAGCATGGAAGTTACGCCACGGCACCCGACAATCAACGCCGTTTGAGCGAGATGGAGCAGGGCGACTCAAAGCTCGCAAATGGGGCCATGCCTCGCCTCCACCTGCGTCGCTATGGCCCAAGCGCCAAAGATGGCCGGGCGGTGGACGCAGGTGGAGGCGGCGCAAGGCATGTCGACCTGGTGATCGGCGCTCCCGGGGTGAGCTTTGAGTCGCCCTGCGAGATAGGGAGGCACCGATCGGGAGTGGCACGCAGCTCTTGGGCCCCGCCCGATACGAGTCGGCGACCATTCGTCGACCAGCCCTCATGCCACCGAACAACCCAGGCCACGGGTGACCGGAGCAGACAGCCACACAGCGAGCCACCCATAGCGCAGGCTCCGCCCGCAGCCCAAGGGGCATTGTAGCGGTCGGCGCCCGCGCGGCTTTTTGTTCGCGGGGGCTCTTCTCCCTGCTGCGCAGGGCCGCCCCCGCTGCGCCCCCAATTCCATTCCCCTGGAAAAGTGCGCATGGTGATGCGCACTTTTCCAGGGGAATGGAACATGACGGGGTCCTCAAAGGTAGAAGTAAAGCGTTCGAGCGGCACGAATCATGGACAGGAGGCCAGCCGACCGAGGGATGGTTTTCGCCGAAGGCGCGCGGGGGCAGCGTCCCCTTTGACAAAAGCCCCCCAACCTTCGCCTCCTTTCGCTTGACCCTCGCCCGGCCACGGAGCTATACTGGCTACCCGATTATCCGCGCTGTCGATCCGTGATGCATATGGGAATGACGATGCCCGATTCCACCTGTGAGAGCCAGACCGCCTTCTACGCTGCCGACCGCAAACGGCCGCCCAGCGAGGACCCGCGTGAGCTCCAGGAGGAACTGGCGCGCTTGCGTCCCTTCGCCGAACTCGGGCGGATGGCCGCGACCGTGGCCCATGAGGTGCGCAACCCGCTCGCGGGCATCAGTGCCAACACCGAACTGCTGCGCGAGAGCGTGACTGCGCGCGAGGATCGCGAATCGATCGACATCATCCTCGGCGAGGTCGACCGGCTCGGGCGGCTGGTCAGCGACCTGCTGCATTACACCCGCGAGAGCGAGCCGCGCAGTCGTCCGCTCGACCTCGGCCAGCTGTGTCGCCGGGTCTGTGAACTCTCCACCCGCGATGCCGAGCAGGCAGGGGTGAGCATCGAAACCGGTGGGGCCGGTTACGCCGAGGGCGACCCCGAGCTCTCCTGCCAGGCGCTGCTCAATCTGGTGCGCAACGCAATCCAGGCCTCCCCCGCTGGCGCTACCGTCCATCTCCAGGCGGTGGACCGCAGCGTGCTGGTCATCGACCAGGGCCAGGGGGTACCGGAGTCCATCCGGTCGCGCCTGTTCGAGCCCTTCGTCACCGGTCGTACCCGGGGACTCGGCCTCGGAGCCGCGGTCGCCCGCCGGTGTCTGCGCCGTCAGGGCGGTGACGTGCAGCTGGCCCAGTCCGACGCCGAGGGCAGTCGCTTCCACGTCAGCTGGCGCTGAGGGTTTTTTTACAGAGGGGGCGCTGCCCCCTCGCGGCTTCGCCGCGTACCCCCCGCGCCTCTGTCGTCGCTCGCCAGCTGCGCTGGCGTTCTCGGCGGGCCTTGCGGCCCATCATCGCCGAGAAGCGCTCCTCTGTCGGCCGGTCGGCTCTTTTCAGAGGGGGCAGCGCCCCGAGTCTCCGCCTGCGACTCGGGGGTTCCGTGATCAGGCGCGCGACGCATACTCCAGCTGGGAGGCCGGAGATGCAGCAATCCGATTTCGCTATCACCAGTATCGCACCAGCACGCTCGCCCACGCCCTTGCGCTACGCCGGCAACGACGCGGGCGCCCCGGTGCGTTACCGCAGCGATGCCGATCGGGTCTGTGTCCATGCGACCTTCACCGATGGCGGTCGCCAGCCCGGCGAGCTGACCTTCGAGCGCGCCGGCCCGCGCGAGCACATCCTGTTCGAGCCTGCGGATACCACCGCCGCCATCGTCACCTGCGGCGGACTGTGTCCCGGACTCAACGACGTGATCCGCGCGGTGGTCAACAGTCTGGTCCAGGGCTACGGCGTGCGACGGGTGCTCGGCATCCGTTACGGCTACGCCGGGCTGACCGACGTCGAGATCGCGCCGATCGAGTTGAGTCCCAAGGAGGTGCTCGACATCCACAAGGACGGCGGGACCATGCTCGGCTCCTCGCGCGGTTTCCCGTCGATGGACGAGGTGCTCGACGGGATCACGGGTCTGGGCATCGACATCCTCTTCGTCATCGGTGGCGACGGCACCCAACGCGGCGGCCATGCCATCCATCTCGCGGCACGGGAACGGGGCATGCGTCTGGCGGTGGTCGGTATCCCCAAGACCATCGACAACGACATCCCCTGGCTCGATCAGACCTTCGGTTTCGATACCGCCGTGGCCGAGGCGGCGAGCGTGGTCGATTGCGCCCACGTCGAGGCGCGCAGCGCACGGCAGGGGGTCGGCCTGGTCAAGCTCATGGGCCGCGACGCCGGCTTCATCGCCGCCCACGCCGCGCTGGCCAGCAGCGACGTCGACGTGGCCCTGGTGCCGGAGCTGCCGGTCCAGCTCGCGGGCGAATACGGGCTGTTCCGCCACGTCGCGGACCTGCTGCGCTGGCAGGGCCATGCGCTGCTGGTGGTCGCCGAAGGCACGAGCAAGCATCTGTTCACCGATGCGACTGAACGCTGCGACGCCTCGGGCAACAAGATCCGTCAGGACGTGGGACCGTACATCAAGTCCGAACTGGTGCGGGAGTTCCCCGCAGCGACGGTCAAGTACATCGACCCGAGCTACACCATCCGCTCCGCGCCGGCCAATGCCGCGGACAGCGTGTTCTGCGCCCGTCTCGGGCAGTGCGCGGTCCACGCGGCGATGGCCGGCAAGAGCGACATGCTCGTCGGCCGCTGGTACGGCAAGTTCACGCATGTGCCGCTGGGGTTGATCGACGGTCAGCGCAAGAACATCAACCCGGCTTCCAGTCTGTGGCGCGCCGTGCTCGAGGCCACGGGCCAGCCCTGCATGGTGCCGCCGTCGTCGATCGGTGGCGACGAGGCGAAGGTCGACGCCCCCCGACCGCCCGGCACCACCGGCCCCGAGGATGCGTGATGGCCGCGGTGCGCCCCGACTATCCCAACGGCGTCCATGCGCGGGTGCAGATCGAGGACGCAGAGGGGCGGAGCCAGCCGATCGAGCTGGCCATCGGACCGGCAGACACGCTCGGCGACCTGCACGATGTGCTGCTGCGATTCTGCGAAGCCTACTGCCTCGGCATCGACGCCGAGGCCTTCAGCATGGGTGCCATGCGGCTGTGCCTGTTCGACCCCGATCGCATGGTGGTGGCCTTCGACGAGGACGACGAAGGCCGCCCCGATCCCGCCGATGCCATGGACCGGCGTTTCGCCTTCGCCTTCATCGCCTTGCTCGGCGAGATCTACGACACGATGGATCCATGGTTGGTGGTGCGGCCCTGCACCCGGGATCAGGTCGCGATCTGGCAGGAACTGATGGGGCTCGATGCGCGCTATCGGGTGGCGGTGCATTGTCTCGACGAGCGGCTCGAGCGGCGGCTGGGCTAGTCCGGATCCCTCATGAGAAATCTGCTGCAAAGCCGTATCGCACCGCCATTACAGGACTTCGCTCGGTCGGCTGATCCTCGCGTCGGGCCGACAAAACGACGACGGGCCGATATGACATCGGCCCGTCGGTGCAGGTATGCGTTTCGGGGCAATGCCCGAGCGGCGGTTCAGCAGCGCTTGTTCCTCTTCGGCTTGCCGGCGGCAAGGTTGCGCTGGCGCTTGATGATCGCCCGGCCGCTGCGGGTGCGCATGCGGGTGCGGAAGCCGGTGAGCCGGCGCTTCTTCACCGCGGACCTGCGGATGTAGATCTTCATGGATGTCCCCTTCAGCCTCCCCTTCAGCCGGTGAGCGTGGCGCAGGCTACGTCCCGCCAGTGTCTGTCAAGCTGGGATCGCCGGGTCGCCACCGCTCGGTGCTGCGGCCAGATCGCGCAGCAGCACCGGAGCGAAGCCGACCAGGTCGCAAGAGGTGCACCGATAGTCGACGCCACCGATGTGCCCCTCGACCCGTTCGATCTCCGTGCCCGCTCCGTGGAGGTGGCCGTAGACGCAGAGGGCGGCCCCGGAGGCGGCGATGATCGGTGTGAAGCGGCTGGCGCGCCGGCCGGCGGGGATGGGCGGGTAGTGGAACAGGCACAGGCGCAGGCCGTTGCCGGGCCCGTCGAGCGTGGGGTCGGCCTCGAGCGCAGCGAGCTGCTCCAGGCTCAGCCGCAGCTCGCGTTCCTCCTTGTCCAGGGCGCGATCGATGTCCGCCTGCGACCGCTTGTCACCATAGACGGTCAAGGGCGCGAAGTCACCGCCGCGCGCGCCGAAACAGCCGCAGCCGGCGATGCGACAGGCCCGTTTCTTCAAGGCATGGGTCCGCGGCGGCAGCAGGCTGGCGAGCTTGGCCTGGGAGGTGGGCCACCAGTAGTCGTGGTTGCCCTTGATCAGCACCTTCTCGCCCGGGCGGTCCGCCAGCCAGGCGAAGTCGGGTGCCACCTCGTGCGGCTTGGTCGCCCAGCTGAGGTCACCGGGGAGCAGCACGAGGTCGTCCGCCTCCACCGCGGCATCCCACGCCGCGGCGATGCGGTGATGGTGTTCGCGCCAGTGCTCGCCGAAGACGTGCATCGGTTTGTCCACGCCGAGGGCGAGGTGGAGGTCGGAGATGGCCCAGATACGCATGGGCGGATGGTGGTGGCTCGCTGGCCGATGCCAAGCCGGGCCTGGGTCCGGGCGTGCATGGTGCCCTACGCTCCGTTGCGTCGGCCGGGGAAACCGCATCATCGCTGCCATGGCGTATAGATTGGGCATCGACCTGGGTGGTACCAAGATTCTCGGCGTGGTCTTCGCTGCGGATGGGCGGGTACTCGGCAGCGACAAGCAGCGGACCCGGGCCGACGATGGCTATCCCGCGGTCCTGCGTCGGCTGGTCGAGGTCGCGCGCAACGCGGTCGATGCGGCGGGCCTGTCCTGGGGTCGGCATATCGACGCGCTGGGTATGGGCGTGCCCGGGCCGGTGAGTGCCGACGCCCGTGAGCTGCTCGGCGCGACCAACCTCGGCTGGGGCCCGACCGCGCTGGCTGCGGACTTCGAGGCGCTCTGCCCGGAAGTGCGCGTCGTTCTGGGCAACGACGTGAACATGGGCGCGCTTGGAGAGGCGCGTCAGGGCTGTGCCACCGACGTCGCCTCGGCCTTCGCCCTGTTCGTCGGCACCGGTCTCGGCGGGGCGTTGATCCGCGATGGCGCGGTGGTCGCCGGTACGCGCGGCATGGCCGGCGAGATCGGTCACGTTCCCGCGCCGTTCGGGCAGCGGCAGTGTGGTTGCGGCCAGCTCGGCTGCCTTGAGACCGTGGCCTCGAAGGTCGGCCTGGAGCAGTTGGTGCGCGAATTCACCGCCGCCGAGGTGGCCTGCTTACTCGATCCCGGCGGTGGCGGACCGCTCAAGAGCAAAGCCATCCGTCGCGCCTATGACGACGGTTGCGAGGCGACGCGCAAGGCGATCAAGCTGATGGCGCGCGCCTTGGCCTGGGCGGTGGTCAACGTGACTGCCGTCGCCGATCCGGAGTGTTTCATCCTTGGCGGGGGGCTGGGCGAGCGTTTCGGCGATGTACTGATCCGCCGCATGCGCAAGTACCTCGAGCGCTATCCCTTCTTCGCGCCGCCGAGCGCCTTCGATATCCGTACCGCTGCGCTCGGTGACCACGCCGTGGCTGCGGGAGCCGCCTGGACCGCAGCTGCCGGTCCGGGGCGGAGCTGATGGCTGCGGCATCATCGTCGAGCGATCCGCGCCCGGTCGCAGTCATCGATTGCGGCTCGACCGAGGTCCGGTGCGTGATCGCCGAAGTGCGCCCGGAAGGGCATCGGGTGCTCGACGAGATGTCGGCCGCCTGCGACCTCACCGGCGGCTTCGCCCAGGGGACGCTCAGCCGTCGTGCGATGGATCACGTGGTCGGGATCATCAGCGGCATGCAGGTTGCAGTCGCTTCCTACGGGGTGACCGAGGTCATGGCGGTGGCCACGTCCGCGCTGCGCGAGGCGGCCAACGCCGATGTGATCCTCGAACGGCTGCGCGTCGAGGCCGAGCTGACGGTGCGGGTGATCGACGCCTCCGAGGAGTCCCAGCTCTACTTCCAGGCCCTGGATCAGGTCTGCGGGCAGTTTGGGTTCTGCTTCTCCGGCGACGTGCTCACGCTCGACATCGGTGGCGGGACCTCGGTGGTCGGGTTGATCCGTGGCGGCAAACTGGTGCACTCGATCGACGAGCACTTCAGCACCCGCCGCACGATCGAGAATTTCGCCGGCCTGATCGAGTCGGTCGAGTTCGTCGGCGCCGTCGACCGCTACTGCAACGGTGCAGCCCGGGTGATGATGCGGCGGCTGCCCTCGGTGCGCCACCCTGCGCTGGTGGTCACCGGACGTGAGCCGCGCAATCTGGTCTGGCGGCTGTTCAACCGCATCGATGCCGGTGTGCCCGCCTACCCGGTCGAGGCCATCACCAACTGGCGGCGTGAGCAGATCGGCATGACTCGGGCCGAACGCGCCCGTTTCATCGATACCGACCCGGTCGAGGCCGACGAGATGCTCTCGGCCGGTGCGATCATTTGCCACCTCGCGCGCATCAACGGCGCCGATCAGGTCCATGTGCCCCGGCTGCGATTGTGCGACGGCCTGCTGGCGGGCTTCGATATCGATCCCCGTCGGGCGGAACGCGAATGGCGCAAGCAACTGCTCGCCGCTGGCCGTCAGCTCGCGGTGCGCTATGGCACGCCACGGGCCTACGCCAACAACACCGCCCGGCTCGCGCGCCAGATATTCGAACAGACCCGCGCCCTGCACGGGCTGGGTTCGCGTGAGTGCGCTCTGCTGGAATTCGCGGCCCTGGCGCACGATGTCGGCGCGCACATCAACGTGCGCTCGCGGCACAAGCATACCTACTACATCATCCGCCACGCCGACATACCCGGCCTGCGCGAGGAGGATCAGGAGGTGGTCGCGCTGGTGGCGCGCTACCATCGTCGTTCCTCGCCGGTCTATCGCCACGCCGAGTTCACCCGGCTGCCACGCGCCTCGCGCGTGCTGGTGAGCATCCTCGCCGGTATCCTGCGTCTGGCCTACGCGCTCGATGTGGAGCGCTGCCAGCGCATCCGTTCGGTGACCGTCCGGGTCGAGGGCCAGACCCTGCTGTTGCTGGTCGAACGCCGCGACGTGACCCTGGAACGGTGGTCGGTCGAGGACAAGGCCCGCCTGTTCACCGACATGATGGGCCTGCGGGTGGTGGTATTGCCGGGAGAGGGCGAATGAGCGTCGTCAGCAAGCGGACAGCGGCTCCCGGTGCGCGGCTGCGTACGCGTGCGACGCGGCAGGCGCTCCGGTGTGCCGGTGCATCAGGAGGGCGGTGATGGCCGCGCAGCGCTACTTCCAGCGGGAACTCTCGTGGCTGGCGTTCAACCGCCGTGTGCTCGAAGAGGCGCAAGACGACCGCAATCCGCTGCTCGAGCGGGCGAAGTTCCTCGGTATCGTCGCCAGCAATCTCGACGAGTTCTGCATGGTGCGCATTCCGCGCCTGCAGGGCCTGACCGGCGAGCCGGACCCGGATTTCTCTGCCCAGCCCAAGCCGCGGGTGCTCGACGAGGTCCACACCCGGGTACGCAAGCAGACCGACGAGCAGTACGCTTGTTGGCGCGAGGCGATCGAGCCGGCGCTGGCCGCGGCGGGGCTCGCCATCGTGTCCGTCAATGATTGGACCGCAGAGGAACGCCAGGATCTGCGGGTGCGCTATCGCGATCGAATCGAGCCGATCCTCACCCCGCTGGCGGTCGATCCCGCTCGGCCTTTCCCGGTGCTGGCCAACGGCGCGCTGCATGTAGCCGTGCTCCTGCGTAGTGCAGAGAACGACCAGCGGCGTCGGGCGATCGTCACCGCTCCGCCCGGTCAACGCCTGATCGAACTCGGCCGGCGCAGCGGTCGCTACGCCCTGCTCGAGGAGGTCATCGCGGCCCACGTCGGCGATCTGTTCGAGGGTCACACTCTCGTCGGCAGCTGCACCTTCCGTATCACCCGCGACGGCTCGCTGGACATCGACGAGGATCAGGCCACCGATCTGCTCACCGAGATCGAGGAGGAGCTGCGCCACCGTGCCTTCGGTCGCGCGGTGCGTCTCGAGCTCGGCGCGGGGGCGCCCGATCAGCTACGCGGTTGGCTGATGCGCTCACTCGACATCGACGAGGACGCGGTGGTCGACGTGAACGGTCCGCTGGATCTGGTCTTCCTCATGGGGCTCGATCGCCAGCTCGATGCCCCGGAGCTGCAGTACCGCCCGTTCACCGCCTACGATCCGGGATGGGGCGACCCCTTCGCCACCATCGCCGCTGGCGATCGGCTGTTGCACCATCCCTACGAGAGTTTCCGTCCGGTGGTCGATCTGGTCCAACGCGCGGCGAGCGATCCCGAGGTGCTGGCGATCAAGATGACCCTCTACCGGGTCTCCGGCGATTCGCCGATCATCCAGGCCCTGGTCCGCGCCGCGCGCGCGGGCAAGCAGGTGACTGTGCTCGTGGAGCTCAAGGCGCGCTTCGACGAGGAGCGCAACATCCAATGGGCGCGGCATCTGGAAAAGGCCGGTGCCCACGTGATCTACGGCCTGGTCGGCTTCAAGGTGCATTCCAAGTTGCTGTTGATCATCCGGCGCGAGATCGAAGGCATCCGGCGGTACTGCCACATCGGTACCGGCAACTACAACGACCGCACCGCCCGCCTGTACACCGACCTGTCCTATTTCACCGCCAGCGAGGCGGTGGGGCGTGAGGTGGCGGCGATCTTCAACCAGCTTACCGGCTATTCGGTCAGCCGCGAATGGCTGCGACTGGTTCCGGCGCCGGTCGCGGCGCGCGACACCTTCAACCGGCTGATCCGCCACGAAGCCGCGGTGGCGCGGCGCGGCGGCGAGGCACGGATCACCGCCTGCTTCAACAGCCTGTTTGACGACGGCATCTGCGATGAGCTCTACGCTGCCAGTCAGGCGGGGGTGGAGATCGATCTGGTGGTGCGGGGGATCTGCATCCTCCGCCCCGGGGTGGCCGGGCTCTCCGAGCACATCCGGGTGCGTTCGATTGTCGGCCGCTATCTCGAACACAGCCGGATCTTCCGCTTCGCCCACGGTGGCGAGCCGGTCTACCTCATCGGTTCGGCCGACTGGATGCGACGCAATCTCAACCGCCGGGTCGAATGCCTGGTGCGGATCCTCGATCCAGCGCTCCAGGCCCGACTCGACGAATCCCTCGACCTGATGCTGGCCGACAATCGCAGCGCGCGGACCCTGGCCAGCGATGGTAGCTACGCTCGCTGCCACCCGCCGACAGACGACCAGGCGGTGGCGGTCCAGACCGAACTCATGCGTCGGGCCGAAGCCCTGGCCCGTCGCCAACAGGAGGCCGCGGCCAGAGCGCGGGCGTTCCGTCCGTTGCGCAGCCGGCGCGGCGGGTCTGCCTGAGCGACCGGAGCGTGCGGTGGCCAGCTTGCCGTTGCAGTTGGAGCGGCAACATGGCACCATCATGAGGTCGGATCGGGACCGGATCCCATCCGCGATGTCATAGAGGAAGGCCGCATGCCCCAGTCCGATCTGCAGCGCGCACTCGATCAGGTGCGCTCGGAACGCGACGACATCACGGCGGATCTCGCTGCTCGCGAGCAGGAGCTCGAGGAGGCGCGACAGCGGTGTGAGCAGCTCGAGCACTCCGGCAGGCAGCACCGCGACGAGGTCCTCAAGCTGCGGCGCAACATGGCCCAACAGCTGACCCGGACCAACGAGATCGTCAACGCGGTCCGTGATATCGACCACGACTACTTCGGTGACCGCTTCTTCGGCGCCGAGGAGAGCGGGGACTTCTTCGAGGACGTGAGCGTCGCGCGTCAGGTGATCGAGGCGGTGGCCGACGAGCTCAGCGGCACCGGCGCCTTCGCCGACTCGCCGGTCCTGCGCGACGCGGTGCACAACCTCAGCCTGGCGCTCGAGAACCTTCGCGCCCGGGCGATCGAGACCGAGCGCGCGGGCCTCGAGGCGGTCGGTCTGGCACCGGATATCAGCTGCTTTGCCCCGCGCAGCTTTCCCGAGGACAACCCCTTCGCCAGTCTCGCGGAGGCCGCCGCGCTGATCGGCGAGGTCGAGGGGGTGATCCAGCGTACCGGCGGACGGATGCAGGCGATGCTGCAGATGGTGCAGAGCGCCGACGAGGTCCGCAGCGAGACCATGGACGAGAACGAGGAGCTCCGCTCCTCGACCGAAGACATCGCCCGGACCGCGCGCGAGCAGCTCGAAGAGACGATGGCGGAGAACGTCAGCCTGCGCGAGGCGCTGCGCGAGCTCCAGGACCGTTTCGACGCCAACCAGCGCCTGACCCAGGACCAGGCCACGCGGGTGCGCCAGGTGATCGAGGGCATCAACCAGGCTCGCCATGGGGATCTGGCCGAGGTCCGCAGCCTTGCCGGTGAGGTGCTGCGCCTGGCGCGTGGCCGGCCGGCCGCCGATGGCGGCGAGCTGGCAGAGGCGAACGCGGCGTTGCAGGCGGCGCTCGATCGTTCGGAGGGTGAGATCGGCCCCATCGCCACCGCGATCGAGCGGGTGCTGTTGATCCTGGTGCCCGAGCTCGAGGCGGGAGCCGGTGTCGCCGTTCCCGCTGAATCGGGCGCGGCCGAGGACGCTGCGGCCGCCGAGCTCGCCGTGGCGCGGGCCGAGCTCGACGCCCTGCGCCTCGAGCGGCAGAGTGCCGAGGATCAGGTGGCCGAGGTCGAACAGCGCCTGGAGGAGCTCGAGCGCGAGCGCGACCTCCAGGGCCGCGAACGCAGCGAGAGCGCGGAGCGGCTCGATGCACTGCAGCAGGAATGTTACGAGGCGAACGAAGCGGCACGCGAGGCCGAGGCCGCACGCGCCGGGCGCGAGGCGGCGCTCGAAGCCCTGCGCGGCGAACACGCGGAGCTCGAGCGCGTTGTCGAGGGGCTGCGCCAGGAACTGGCGACGCTCGAGGAACGTGCACGCAGTGCCGAGGCGCGGGTCGAGGAGGCCGAGGTCGAGAACCTCGCCGTCGAACGCGGACTCGATGCCGCGCGTGACGAACTCGCCACGCTGCAGGCTCGCTACGACGAGCTCGAAGCGCGCGGCCATGAAACCAGCGAACAGACCGAGGAACTCGATGACGCGCTGCAGCGCGCGCGCGAACAAGTCGTGGGGCTCGAACGGGAACAGGCCGCCGCTGCGCAGCGTGAGCAGGAACTGCGCGCGACGCTGGCGACGGCCGAGGAACGTGTCGCCCAGCTCGACGAGAGCCTCGCCGAGCACGAGTCGCGCCGTGCGGAACTGGAGCGGGAGCGCGACGAACTGCTTGCTGAAGCGCAACGCGCCGAGCAGCAGCTCGCCGATGCGGCCGACAAGCTGGTCGGTGCCGAATCCGACCTGAGCATCCGCGACGCGGAACTCGCCGACGCGCGCCAGGAGCTCGAACGGGCCCAGGCGCAGCTCGCCGAGCTGGCAGCGGAGCTGGAACGGGAACGCCAATCCCTCGCCGCGGCGCGCGACGAACACGCCGGGATCGCAGAGCGGGCCACCACCAGCGCGGACGAGCGTGACGCGGCGCACCAGCGTATCGCCGCGCTCGAGACGGAACTCGCCGAGCAACAGGCCCTGCGCGCCGAAGCCGACACCCAGCTGGCCGCCGCGCGCGAGGAATGCGCGGGTCTCACCGGCGAACACACCGCCGTGCAGGAGCGGCTGGCTGGGGTCCAGGGCGAACTGGAGACGGTGCAGCTGCACGCCGACCGGCTCGCCGGTGAGCTGGCCGAGGCGCAGGCCGCCCGAGCGGCGCTCGAACAGGCGCGTGACGACGCTGGCGCTCGGGCCGCCGATCTGGCTGCCCAGCTGGAGACCGAGCAGACCCAGCGTCGGGATGTCGAAGCCGCGGCCGAGCAGGCCCGGTCCGAAGCCGCGGCCGCCCAGGCCGAGGTCGCGGCCTTGCAGCAACGGGTGGCGGAGCTCGAGCAGGCCCACGAGCACGGCGGGACCGAGCTCGAGGCGGTGCGCGCGGAGTCGGCCCGGCACCACGCGGAGTTGACCCGGCTCGCGGCCGAGGCGGTGGCGGCGGCCGAGCAGGCCGCCGAGGCTGGCGAACGCATCGCAGCGCTCGAGCGTGAGCTCGAAGAGGCGGGCGGTCGGGTCGTGACGCTGCAGGAACAGCTCGAGCAGGCGCGGGAGCAGGAGGCGGCAGCCGCCGCCGCGCGTGACGAGCACCAGCGCGCGAACGAGGAGTTGATCGCCGAGCGCGACCAGGCCCGGTCCTTGTCCGAGGAGTACGCGGCCGCGAGCCGCGCGCTCGAGGAGCAGGTCGCCGGCCTGGAGGCCGAGTTGGCCGCGGTGCGTCAGCAACAGGCCGAGCAGGAAGGTGCCTGGCAGGAGGAGCGCAACGGCTTGAGCGCCGAGCGCGACGCCTTGCAGATGCGTCTGGCCGAACTGGAGGATGCGACCAGGTCGGCCGACGAGCAGCTCGCGGAGCTGGGCGAGGCACGTGCCGCGCTGCAGCAGGTAGAGCGTGAGGTCGAGCACCTGCGTACGCGAGTGGGCGAGCTGGAGGCGGAAGAGGCGGCGCTGAACGAACGTGCGAGCGCACTGTCCGACGAGCTCAGCGCGGCCCGGCAGCAGGGCGCCGAACAGGAGGCGGCGTGGCAGGCCGAACGCGAGGCGTTGTGCGCCGAACGCGATGCCGCACAGCTGCAGGCGACCGAGCTCACGGATGCCGCGCGGTTGACCGACGAACAGCTCGCTGAGCTGGGCACGGCGCGCGAGGCGCTGCAGGCGACCGAGGCCGAGCGTGACCGCCTGCGCGCGGAGTTGGATGCCGCTGACGAGCAGGCCACGGCGCTGCGCGCCGGGCGTGATGAGCTCGCCGCGCGGCTGGAGGGGGTCGAGGCCAATGCTGAGAGCGGCTCCGACGCGCTGGCTGAGCTGCAGCGCGAACGCGAGGCGCTCGCGGGTCTGCTCGACGAACAGGAACAGCGCTCAGCGGAGCTCGCAGACCAGCTGGAGGCCGCAGTCGAGCGCGCCGAGGGACTGGAGGCACGGGTAGCGGAGCTCGAGCCCCTCGGCGAAGAGGTGACCGCGCTGCGTGCCGGTCGCGATGCGCTGCAGGAACGGCTCGAAGCGCTCGAGGGCGAGCAGGATGCGGCCCAGGCGGCGCAGCGTGCGGCCACTGCGGCCGAATGCGATTCGATGCGTTCGCAGCTCGAGGAGGTGGTCGAGGACCGCGATCGCCTGCGCGATCGTACCCAGACCCTCGAGGACGAGCTCGACGCCGAGCGCAGCGCGCGCGGTGCACTGCTCGAGGCGGCCGGCGCCCAGAGCCCGGACGAGGTCCGCGAACGCCTCGCTCAGCGCGAGACCGAGCTCGAGCGCGAGCGTGCCTTGTACTTCGATGCCGAGGCGCGGTGGCAGGAGCAGACGCGTCAGCGCGAGGCCGAGAACGCCGAGCTGCGCGAGCTGCTCGGCGAGGCCCGCAGCTGCCTGTTGCAGGCGCAGAACGAATGGCAGGGCCGCTTCGCCCGGCTCGCGGCGACCGATCGCGCGCTGATCCGCGAGATGCAGGTCCACATCCAGGCGCTGGAAGACGAGATCGACGCTCTGCGCGGCCAGTGAGCCCGGCGCGGGCGGATCAGGCGGGGGGGCCTCGGCGGTGCTCGACCCAGTCGGGGCCGCCGTAGCGCGCTGCGCGCAGTTCGTCGGCCCTGGTGCGTTCGGCGGCGGTCAGCACGCCGGGGGCCGGCGTGACGCCGAGTGCGTTGCACAGCCCGGTGCGCAGGCTCTCCGCGGCCGCTTCGGGGTCGAGCCCGCAGCCGGCGACCGTGGGACCGTCCCAGGGATTGCTCTTCAGCTTGAGGCTGCCATGGACCAGAACCCGTTGACCGCGGGTGCGCGCCGCGCTGCCGAGGACCTTGGCGCCGGCGGCGGCGAGCAGATCATGTGGCGCTGGGCTTGCAAAGCAGCGCGGATCGCTGTGGTAGCGCCGGTCGCCGTGCTGACGGTCGCTGATTCTCAGCGCGGCACCGCGCGAGCGCAGTGCGGCGAGCACGGCCCCGTGGAGCAAGGGGTAGATCTCGCGGGTGCGCTCGGGCAGGCCGTTCTGGCCGAGGGTGCCGACGAGGGCATAGGTGATCTCGTGGTCGTGCCAGATCGCCCCGCCGCCGGTGATGCGCCTGACCAACGGCATGCTCGCAGGCAGCGCGGCGCGGATGCGCGCGCAATCCTGGAAGTAGCCGAGCGAGACGGTGGCCGGTTGCCAGCGGTACAGGCGCAAGGTCGGTTCGGTGGCGACATCGAGCAGGGCCTCGTCGATGGCCATCTGCTCGGCCCCGTCGGCGGCCAGAACTCCTGAAAGGAGGCGGATCACGCCGGCATGTGAAGGCGTAGGCGCCAGGAGTAAACCCTGGATCGGTCGGGAACCCCTGGCCCCGGTGTGGCGTCCAAGGGCCGGGACTGGCCTGCTGTGCATGGACTCGCGGCATGCCGGCCTTAGCATCGACGACGGGCTGGGCAGCACATGTCGTTCCCGTCCCCCGAACAAGGAGTCGGCCATGGCCGTATCCAAGGAACTGACCCTGGCGACGCTCGTCCTTCTCGGATGCTTGGCGGTGTTGCTGGCCGCCTGGGGCCCGCGGGACGACAGCCCCGATCCCGCGGCCGACAGTTCGCGCATGGCCAGCAACGACACCAGCAACGACGTCAGCGAAGCGCGCACCATGCCGCCCGGCGCGGATACATCCGGAATCAGGCGTGAAGAGGTCCGCCGCGAGGACGTGATTCCCGATGATGAGCTCCCTTCCGGTCCCGGCGCCGGGCTCGGCCTGCCGCCGCCGCGAGATGACGATCTCCTCGACCCGGATGACGGCGAGCCGGACCTCTCGGCGGTCGATATCGACGACGACATCCTTTCCGGCGATCTGCCTGGCGATCTCGGCGGCGACCTGCTCGGCGGCGATGGCCAGAGCGACGACACCGACGACGGCCTGACGCGGGTCGAACCGCCCCCGGGCACCGGGCGCGACGACGAACCACCGGCGAGAGACGGCGCGCTCGACCTCGACCTTGATGTCGACGAGGACGTCGAGCGTAGCGATTCGGGCGCGGACAGCAGTGACGGCGGGGCCGCGCGCGCCGCGGCCACCAGCGAGCAGAGGCACGTCGTCGCCCGCGGCGACACGCTCGGCGAGATCAGTCAGAAATATTACGGGACCAGCACCAAGTGGCGCGCCATCCGCGATGCCAACGATGTCGACCCGATCGCCCTGGTCGAAGGCACCCGGCTGAAGATCCCCGCGCTCAGCGGAGTGGTCGCCGATGCGATGCAGGGGCAGCGGATCGACGGTGGACGGCGCTACGTGGTCAAGCGCGGCGAATCCTATTGGACCATCGCCCGCGACGTGCTCGGCAACGCCCAGCACTTTCGCGAACTGGTCGATCTCAACGATATCGACGCCTACGCCCTCATGCCCGGCGACGTGATCAGCCTGCCGGCTCCCGGTTCCGGCCCCACCCGCGCCAGTGGCGGGGATCGGGTCACCGTTCCGCCGGGGGCGAAGACCCACGTGGTCCAACCGGGCGAGGTGCTCGGCGACATCAGCCAGCGGTACTACGGTACCTCCAAGCGCTGGCGCGACATCGCCGCGGCGAACAACATCGCCGATCCGGGTCTGCTGCAGGCGGGCGCGCGGATCGTGATCCCCGATCTGCCCGGTCTGAGTGCGAGTGGGTCGGCGAGCTCGAGCAGCCGTTCGCGCGCATCCGATCAGGGCGGCGGGCGACAGCACACCGTGGCCTCGGGCGACACCCTCGGCGCGATCAGCCAGCGTTACTACGGCACCGACAGGTACTGGGAGCGGATCCGGGACGCCAACCCCGGCGTCAATCCGATGGTCCTGCCCATCGGCCACAGCCTGGTCATCCCCGAGATCGCGGGAACCGGCCCCGCGGGGGATGCGGCGTCTGACGAGCGCGGCCCGCCGTCGCGCTCGGGCGGTGGCGACTTGGACCTGGACCTGGATCTCGGCCTGTAGTATTGCTGGGGTATGGGTCGCAGCGATCCGTCTGCCGAAGAGACGCCATCCTGGGCCCATGCGACTGTTTCCGCGCGGGACCTGCACGCCGTGTTGGAGGTGTCGCGGGCGATGTCGGCCGAGCACGATCTGGTGCGGCTGCTTTCCCTGATCCTCGACGCGACCAAACGCCTGGTGCGGGCCGATCGTTGCAGCGTGTTCCTGGTCGACGCCGCGCGCGACGAACTGTGGACGCAGGTGGCCCAGGATGCCGATCCGATCCGGATCCCGCGTGGCAGCGGCATCGTCGGTGCGGTGGTCGACTCGGGTGAGGCGATCAACATCGCCGATGCCTATGACCACCCGCGCTTCAACCCCGACAACGACCGGCGTATCGGTTACCGCACCCGGTCGGTCCTGTGCATGCCCCTGATCGGCCGCGGCGACGCGGTGATCGGCGCGCTGCAAGCGCTCAACAAGCGCGAGGGCGAAGGCGACGATGGCGAGTTCAGCGTCTACGACGAGGACCTGCTCAGCGCGTTGTGCGCCCATGCCGCGGTCGCCATCGACACCGCGCAGCTGATCGCCAGCGATCGTGAGCGGCAACGGCTGCAGAACGAGATGGTCGTCGCCCGCGCGATCCAGCAACGGCTGCTGCCGGCACGCTTGCCGGTCCACGCCGGCTGGCGCCTGTTCGCCTGGCAGCAGCCCTGCGAGGAGACGGGTGGCGACTACCACGACGTGCTGGTCGGCGAGCGCGAGCTCGATCTGATCGTCGGTGATGTCAGCGGTCATGGCGTCGGCGCGGCCTTGATCATGAGCACGGCGCGCGCGAGCTTGCGTGCCTTGCACGATCTGATCGAGGAGCCGCCGGTGCTGATCCGCCGCTTGAACACCATTCTCGAGCGCGATCTGGCCGATGACGCCTTCATGTCGCTGCTGCTGTGCCGGCTCGGGCGTGGCGGTAGCTGCGATTACGTTGCGGCCGGGCACGAGCCGCCCCTGGTCTACCGGAGCGAGGCCGGCACCTTCGACCAGCTCCAGTCGACGGGCTTCCTGATGGGTGCGCTGGGTGATGTCGCCTACGAATCGGTCCACGTCACGGGGCTCGATCCCGGCGATCTGGTGGTCGCGTGTACCGATGGGATATTCGAGGTAGCCGATCCCGCCGGGGAACAGTGGGGCATGGAACGGCTTCGCGCCACCATCGCCACACACGCACGATCCGGTGGCGCGGCGGTGGTCGAGCGGATCGTCGCTGCGGTCGAGCAGCACCTTGCTGGCACGGCGCCGGCCGACGACCTGACGTTGGTGGTGGCCCAGCGTCTGGCGGTGGATATCAGCTTGTTGCCGGACCCAGCGCCGGAGCGCGGCGAGGTGGTGCGGGAGTGGCGCTGCGTTTCTCGGATCGATCGCAAGGCCGAGCTTATCGAAGAGCTCGCCGGGGAACTGCTCGGACGGCGTTGGGTCGCCGAGGAAGATCGCCATTGGCTGCACCTGGTTCTCGAGGAGGTCCTGGTCAATGCGATCTTCCACGGAAACGAGGGCGATCCGGCATTGATGGTGCATCTGACCCTGCGGCGTTGGGGGCAGCGGTGGGAGCTGCTGGTGCGCGACAGTGGTGAAGGCTTCAGCGCCGATTGCTTGCCGGATCCCGCCGACCCTGCGTCCTTGCTGCTTGAGCATGGGCGCGGCCTGATGATAATGCATGACTGGCTTGACGAGCTCTCCTATCATGAAGAGGGACGCGTGGCCCTGCTGGGCCGCGAGATCGCGGCCGCTGGCGGAGATCCGAAGCATGGCGAGTGAGCATCTGACCGTGCAGGCCTACCAGAACCTGGTCCTGGCGACGGTGACCAAGTCGCGACTGACCGATGCTGCGACCATCAACGATATCGGGCTCGAGCTGTTGCGGCAGCTCGAACTCTACCCGCGCATCAGTCTGATCATCCACCTCGGCCAGGTCTCGCAGCTCTCCTCCGCGATGCTGGGCAAGATCATCGCGGTGCACAAGAAGGTGGTCGAGTATCGTGGGCGGATGGCCATCACCGGCGTGGGCAAGGAGTTGAGCCCGCTGTTCAAGGTGACCAAGCTCGACAAGGTGCTCGACGTGCGCAGCGACGACGCGGAGAAGGTCCTGCTGGAGTACCGACGCACCTCCGCATGAGCGCCCTTCCGACCATCGTGGTGCCCCGACGGCTGCCGAGCCAGAACAACGCCCAGTACCGCCACTGGCGCGCCTACGCCAGAGAGCGCGATATCTGGTACATGCTCCTGCGCCAGCGCTTGCCACCACGTCGGAGTCGGCCGGAGCCGGTGGCGCTGGCCATCCGCAGCTATCGCCAGCGCCTGTGCGATTACGCGAATCTGGTCGGCGGGGCCAAACCGATTCCCGACTGCCTCATCCGACTCGGTTACCTGCACGATGACTCGCCGCGCTGGTTTACCTGCAGCTACGACCAGTTCCGGGTCGCTCGTGGCGAGGAGCGTACGGAGATCGAGTTCCTCGAGCCGCCAACGAGTGATTGACGTATCCTCCGGGCAACCACTCAGGTCCATCGGGCATGAGTGGTCACCAGCCATATCCGGGGCCCCATCGTACGCGATGGGGTCTGGCGTCGAGTGGTGGTGGGCGGATACGTTTCGGCGCAGCCGATCCGCCCATGCCTGAATCTGCAAGCAGATTCAGGCGAACCACGACAAAGCCAGGAGAGGTGGGTCCTCACGCAGTGAGGGCCGTAGGGGCGAAGCCCCTGAGTAACTCTGCCGGCTGGGTTTTCCCGGCTGTGCGTCTCACATGATGGCATCATCCGGGGCGAAGGTCCAGGGGCGCGCGGCGCTGCGGGCGGTATAAGGACCGCCGAACGGACAGCCTGAGAGGGGGTCCATCCTGGCGCAGCCAGCGGGGATATCTCTCAGGCGCAGAGCGGATCGGCAGGACGGGCAGAGCGATGATCACCGCAGGAAGCGCCCGTTTTCGCTGGCCGATGGCAGACGGACTGGAAAACCGGGTATCAACGACCTGACAGGCGCGGCCACCGGCCGGTGGCCGCAGGCAGGTGGAGGCAGCCGATGGCAACGGGCAAGCGCTGGTACATCGTCGACGGCGGATCCGAGCAGGGCCCCATCTCTACGGCTCAGCTCAAGCAGCTGGCCGATGCCCGTCGGATAACGCCGCAGAGCGTGGTCCGGCGCGAAGACCAGGCCGCTGGGGTTCCGGCAGCGAAGGTCCGCGGGCTGTTTGGCCGCCCGAGTGGCGTCGACCCGGTGCGCGCCAGTTCGGACGCCACGAGCGCTCGCGAACCGATGCGCTTCTTCGTTCTCGTCGATGGCGCAGAGACGGGGCCCTACCTCATTTCCGAGCTCAAACAGATGGCGGCCGCGGGGACGATCCATCCGGGCACTCGGGTACGCAAGATCGACCTCGACCGCACCAACTCCGCCCGCCGCATCAAGGGACTGTTCAGCGAGGCCCAGATCGCGGCCTACGAACGTTCCCGGCGAGAGCCGGCCGCGGCGCCGGTTGCCCCACCGGCAGGAGTCCCCACCGCGCTGCCACCCCAGTCCGAGGCGGTGTGGATGATCGTCATGCCCCACGGTGAGATGGGGCCCTATACGCCGACCCAGCTGCATACCTTCGCTCGAACCGAAGAGATCGACCCCGAAACCCGGGTGCGACGGGTCGACATGCCGCGGGATGTCAGCGCGAAGCGGATCAAGGGCCTGTTCCCCGAGCCGGCTGCGTCTGCCGCATTTGCGACGGATACGACCACGGCGCGCAAGCAGCAGCAAGCGGCGCAGGCGCAGGCCGAAGCCGAGGCGCGCACGCAGCAGGAGGCCGCGGAGCGCGAGCGTCAGGCGGCCGCAGCGCAGGCGCAGGCCGAAGCCGAGGCGCGCACGCAGCAGGAGGCCGCGGAGCGGGAGCGTCAGGCCGCTGAGGCACGAGCGCAGGC
>CAZTGE010000044.1:0-18875 GCA_964612995.1 uncultured candidatus Brocadiaceae bacterium
GGGTTTGGTTTGGGCCTGGGGGTGTTGGTGTGATTCGGGGACTTCGTCCCCTGGGCCCCGGTGGCATGGTTTCGGGTGAGGGTGTGCTGGTGTTCGGCGTTGGTGGGTGGGGCGCTGGCGTGATTCGGGGGACTTTGTCCCCCGGTGCCCCTGGTGGCTTGGTTTCGGGTGGGGGGACGGGTTTTGGTCGCCGTCTGTGTTGGAGCTTGGGGCGGTTCAGGCGCAGCTGGCTTTGGCGTCGGCGAGGAGTTGGTCGACCCAGGCGGGTTCGGTGTTCCAGGCACAGACGAAACGGGCGCCGCCGAGGCCGATGAAGTCGTAGAAGCGCCAGCCGGCGGCGCGGAGGCCGGTGGCGAGGTCGTCGCTCAGGCGGACGAAGACCTCGTTTGCCTCGGTTGGTGCGATGAGCTCCACACCCGGCAGGGCGGTGAGGCCAGCGGAGAGGCGGGCCGCACAGGCGTTGGCGTGTGCGGCGTGGCGCAGCCAGGCGTCGTTGGTGAGCAGGGCGGACCAGGGTGCTGCGAGATAGCGCATCTTGGAGGCGAGTTGGCCGGCTTGCTTGCAGCGCCAGGCGAACTCGTTGCCGAGGGCGCGGTCGAAGAAGATGACCGCTTCGCCAGCCGGCATGCCCTGTTTGGTGCCGCCGAAGCAGAGGACGTCGACCCCGGCGCGCCAGGTGCAATCAGCCGGGGAGCAGTCGAGCGCGGCGCATGCATTGGCGAAGCGGGCGCCGTCCATGTGGACGCGCATGTCGAGCGCATGCGCGCGATCGCATAGCGAGCGGAGGTGGTCAGGGGTATAGACGGTGCCGAGCTCGGTCGCTTGGGTCAGGCTGAGGACACGGGGCTTCGGGAAGTGGATGTCGGTGCGGCGCCGGGCCACACCTTCGAGCTCGTCGGCATCGATGCGGGCGTCGTCGCCCGGAGCGAGCAGGAGCTTGACGCCGTTGGCGAAGAACTCGGGGCCGCCGCATTCATCGGTCTCGATGTGGGCCAGTTCGTGACAGATCACGGCGTGGTAGCTGCGGCAGCAACTGGCGATGGCCAGGCTGTTGGCCGCAGTGCCGTTGAAGACGAAGTAGATGTCGCACTCGTGCTCGAAGAGCGTGGTGAGATCGCGACAAGCGCGCGCGGTGGCCGGGTCGTCGCCGTAGGCGATGGCGGCGCCGTGGTCGATCTGCTCGAGCGCATCACGGACCTCTGGACAGGAAGGGGCATAGTTGTCGCTGGCAAAGCAGGCGCGGTCCATGGTCGGCTCCTGCTGCATCATGGCAGGCGGTCGCGGGCTGGCCAGGGATGGGGTGCTGCAGGCAGGGCGACTCAAAGCTCGCAAATGAGGGCCATGCCTCGCCTCCACCTGCGTCACTATGACCCAAGCAACAAAGAGGGCCGGGCGGTTGGACGCAGGTGGAGGCGACGCAAGGCATGCCGACTTGGGGATCGGTGCTCCCGGGGCGAGCTTTGAGTCGCCCTGCTGCAGGCTGGCCGCGCGAGGAGACGGGTCGCAGCGGCGGTACGCTTGTGACGGGAAGGGTCTGTCGCCGTGGCGCGCCGCCCGGGTTACAGGAGTTTGCGGCGCGCGACCAGTCTGGTCGGTGACCAGCCGCAGTGGTCGTAGAAGTCGAGCGCGCCGCTGTTGTCGGCATCGGCGAGCAGCTGTAGCCGGGTCAGCCCGCGTTGAAGCGACCATGCCTCGAGTTCATCGAGCAGCATGCGGCCGATGCCCCGGTGACGGTGGGCCGGGTCGACGATCATATCCTCGATCAGGCCTACCGGGGTACCCTGTGCGGTACTGACGAGGATCTGGATCGAGGCCATGGCGACGATCGCGCCGCCGGGATCGCAGGCGCAGAGGATGCGGCTGCGTTCGGGCCGGTGGATAAGGTTCTGCAGTCCTGCGCGCTGACGCGCATCGTCGGGGGTGAAGTCGGTTTCGATGGCGAACAGCTGGCTGAGCAGGTCGCTGAGTGCCGGGATGTCGTTGGTGGTGGCGGTGCGCAGGGTGTACACGGTGGCTCCTGGTCGGAGGCGGCACCCGGTAAGGTGTCGCCCATGGATCAGATCACGAGGTCGTCGACGATGCCGCCTTCCTCGAGTGCGTCGAGGATGCGTTCACAGGCCTGTTCGTCGACGCTGCCGTACCAGACCGGTGCCTCGAGCGCGGCCTCGGCGGTACCCGGGTAGATGACCAGGATCGGTCCTTTCTCGCAGGCCTTGAGGCAGCCGGTGGCGGTGACCAGACCATCGATGTCGCGGTCGATGCACTCGTTCTCGATGAACTGCAACAACTCGGCCGCGCCCTTGCGGTTGCACACGCCCTGCGGTTCGCCGCTGACGCGGTAGCTGTTGCAGACGAGGAAGTGGTAGGTGGGTTTGGTGATGGCCATGGATCCTCCTGGCTCAAGGCATCGGAGCCGATGCGGGTGACTCGGATGCGGCTCCTGCCTGGCACAGGCCGAGGCCGCGGGCGAGGGCGACGAATTCGTTTCCGCTCAAGGCACGACCGCGATCCTGTGCGTGCGCACGCACGGTGGCGAGCAGGGCGGGCAGCTGGGCTTCGGTGGCGGGGAGTCGATGACGGCGACAGGCATCGCGCACGGCGGCGGTGCCGCTGTGGACCCCGAGCACGAATGGAGCCCGGACACGCCCGACGAGGCCGGGAGCGAGCGGCTCATAGGTGGTCGGATCGCGGAGCAGCGCGGCGACGTGGATGCCCGATTCGTGGCGGAAGGCATTGGCTCCGAGCAGGGGCCGATCCGCAGCGATCGTGCGCCCCGCGGCGGCGGCGACAAGACGACCGATGCGCGGCAGCTGGCGCAGGTCGAAGCGACAGCGGGTCTGCCCGGTGTGCTGCAAGGCGGTCGCGACTTCGGTCAGGCGGGCGTTGCCGGCGCGCTCGCCGATGCCGAGGACGGTGACATCGAGACTGCGCGCGCCGGCGCCAGCCGCAGTGATGCTGTTGGCGGTGGCCATGCCCAGGTCGTTGTGGGTGTGGCAGGCGAGCGCGGGCAGCGACGCGCTGGCGGTCAGGGCGCGGAAGACGCGGGCCGTTCGCTCAGGGGTCCAGATGCCGACGGTGTCCGCCAGGCGGAGTCGTGCCACGCCGTGGCTGCTGGCCAGGGCGCCGAGCATGCGCAGGCGTTCGAGCGGTGCGCGCGAGGCGTCTTGGGCACCGAGCGAAACGAAGGCGAAGTCCTTGCGCGCCTCGATCAGCAGCGGTGCGAGCCGGGCGGTGATGCCCGGCCAGTCCTGGCCGATGGCCGCGAGTTGGCGGTCGGAGACCGGAACGCTGAGATGGACGCCGTCGGTGCCGGTCTGCTTCGCCGCGTCGAGGTCGCCCTGCCGCGCGCGACACCAGCAACTGGTGCGGCAGGGCAGGGCGAGCGCGACCACCGCACGGATCGCTGCGATGGCTGCCTCGCCAGCGGCGGGGACACCGAGTTCGAGCTCATCGATGCCGGCTCGGGCGAGCGCGGTGGCGATGGCCAGGCGCTGGTCGAGAGCGAACGAGAGGCCTGGCGCCTGCTCGCCATCACGCAGCGTGGTATCGATCAGGTCGATGGTGCGACACATGGCCGGCTCAGGCACACATCCCGCCGGCGCCGGAGCAGCCGCCCGAGCAGTTCTTGCTGCGGCAGACGGGGGGGCGCAGTTCGGACTCCCGTCCCGCGAACACCGCTTCGAGCACATCGGCGATCATGCCTTCGGTACCGTAAGTGCGGATGCCGTGCTCGGCGAGGGTGCGCTGTGGCGGTCCGCCTGCATCGGTGGCGACCACCGCGCGGCAGTCGTGCAGCACCGCAGCGAGCGCCTGCCAGCGATCGGGGGTATCCGGCTCTGGTGCCTCGCGTACGTCGACCAGCCGGAAGCAGTCGTCCTCGGGGGCGTAGATGAGGAATTTCCGGCAGTGCCCGAGGTGGAGATTGACGAGTACGCCCTCCATGCTCGCGACGGCGACGTAGGGGTGTCCGGTGCTGTCGTGCTCTGGTTCCATGGTGGCGGCCTCCTGCATCAGCGAAACGGTGTCGGGATGGTTGGAGCAGCCGATCAGGCCGGCGGCATCGGCGCGGCAGCGTGCGCAGTGCCGCATCTGCGGCAGGTGCGCCTCGGCGGCGGTGCGCAGGGCGGCCACCTGTTCGGCCGGCATCGGCGGGATGTCGCCGAAGGCGCTGCCTGCGGCGGGCACGAAGGGAATGAGATTGAACATGCTGCCGCCCCATGCGGCGGCGTTGCGGGCCACCTCTTCGACTTCATGGTCATTGATGCCGGGCACGACCACGCAGTTGACCTTGATCGTCATGCCGGCCGCGGCGCACGCGGCGATCGCGGCTCGTTGCCGTTCGAGCATCAGACTGCCGGCGGCGGTGCCGACCTCGATCCCCTGCTCGGTGCGGATCCAGCGGTAGAGCTGGCCCGCGGTCGCGTAGGTGGCGGCGAGCACGGTGATGGTGATGTGCCGCAGCCCGAGCGCGGCGAGCTCGGGGATGTGTGGCGCGAGCTCGAGCCCGTTGGTCGAGACGCAGAGCGCGAGCTGCGGAAAGCGGGCATGGACCATGCGCAGCGTAGCCATCGTGCGTTCGGCATTGGCGAAAGGATCGCCCGGTCCGGCGATGCCGATCACGCTCAAGGCGGGATCGCGCTCGACCATCCGCTCGACATACCACAGCGCCTGGTGCGGGGTGAGGATCGAGGAGGTCACGCCCGGGCGGCTCTCGTTGACGCAATCGTAGCGCCGGTTGCAGAAGTTGCATTGAACGTTGCAGCGCGGAGCCACAGGCAGATGGAGACGACCATGGGTGTGGCGGGCACTGGCTTCGAAGCAGGGATGGATCGGGCGGTCTGTGGGGGGCGTGTGCGGCGCGGTCACGGGAATGACTCCTGGTGTTGGGCGGTGGCGGACGAACTCAGTAGGTCATGTAGCCCACGGGGTTGGTCGCCTGTTCGCGCTCGATGATGGCGTTGACGATGCGGTCGAAGAGGGCCTGGGTGCCGTCGTAGCCGAGGTTGCGGATACGCGCGCCGCCAATGCGGTCGGAGACCGGGAGGCCGACACGGACCAGGGGGATCTCCAGCGCTCGGGCGAGGGCGTAGCCCTTGCTGTGGCCGATGACCAGCTCTGCGTTCTGCGCGCGCGCTGCGGTTTCGATCTCGCTGAAATCGCTGTCGTCCATGATCGTGACGGTGGCGAGATCGAGGTCGGCGAGGGCGGTGCGCAGCAGGCCGGAGGCAGCGCCGCTGGCGCAGACCACCGGTCGGATGCCGATTTCGGCGAGGAATCGCGCGAGCGCGACGACGTGGTCCTCATCGCCATAGAGCACCGCGCGGCGGCCATTGCAGAATTTATGCGCATCGACGTAGCTGTCGATCAACCGGCCACGTTGCGCGCGCAGGCGATCGGGCACCGGGCGCTCGGCAATGGTGGACAGGGTATCGAGCAGGGCATCGGTCGCTGCAATGCCGACCGGAGCGCCGAGGCGGTGGTAGGGCACGGCGAAGCGTTCGGCGAGGTAGGTGCCGGCGTCGTCGTTCGCGGCCGGAGCCAGAGCGAGGCCGACGCTCGCCGCGGCGCTGCCGGTGGCGGCGATATCGCTGATGGGGGTGCCGCCGGGCGGCAGATCGTGGTAGCGGTCCCAGGTCGGGCCGTCGAGGGTGTCGCTGTAGTCGGGCAGCACGCAGCCGGGCAGAGCGAAGGCAGCGAGCAGGTCGCTGAGCCATCGCAGATCAGCGGGAGAGAACATGCCCGGGAACAGGTTGACGTGGCTCGTCCGGGCGCCGGGCACGGCGAGGCCTTCGACAAGCCGACGGACCGCGCGGTGGAAGCCATCTGCGTGGGTGCCGGCGTAGCTGGGGCTGGAGACCGCGATCAACGGGGGCGCATCCGGTCCGAGTTGCTCGCGCGCCCGCGCCAGGAGCAGCGGCAGATCCTCACCGATGGTCTCGGCGAGACAGGTGGTGGCGATGCCGATCAGGCTCGGGCGGTACTGCGCGTTGACGTTGGCCAAGCCGCTGCAGAAGGCCTCGGCGCCGCCGAACACCGCGGCCTCCTCGGAGAAGTTCGAACAACTGATGTCCATCGGCTCGCGGAAATGGCCGATGAGATAGCGACGGATGTAGGTCGAGCAGCCCTGCGAGCCGTGGATGAAGGGGACCGCGCGTTCGACGCCCTTGAACGCGAGGCAGGCGCCGAGCGGGGCGCAGAGCTTGCAGGCATTGGTGGTGCTCACCGCACCGCTGGGTCGGGTGATCAGATGGCTCATGCGCGAGGCTCCTCGTGCGCTACCGCGGTGTTGCGACGGCGGAAGCGCCAGACCGGCGAGGTCACGCTGCGGTGGACTTCTTCGGCGAAGTTGACCATGCCGGTGAACCCGGCCAGGGCGTGCTTGCGTTCGTGGTTGTGATCGCAGAAAGCGACGCCGAGCTTGTAGGCGATCGGGCGTTCCTTGACCCCGCCGATGAACAGGTCGGTCGGGGTGCGTTCGAGGAACCGGGCGAGCTCGAGGGTGTTGATGTCGTCCACGATCACGGTCTCGGGATCGCAGATCGCAGCGAGCTGGGCGTAATCCTCGTCGTTGCCGGTCTGCGATCCTGCCAGCACTGTGCGCATGCCGAGGCTGCGCAGTGCGCGGACAAGACTGATGGCCTTGAAGGCGCCACCGGTGTAGATGGCTGCGGTGCGTCCCTGCAGCGCACGGCGCAGCTCGCGCAGGCGACCCTGGATCGCGCCGACCTCGTCACCGACCAGCGAGCGCGTGCGGTCGAGGATCGCGGGATCGGCGAAGTGATGTGCGACGTCGTAGAGTGCTGTCGCGGTGTCTTCGATGCCGAAATACGACACGCGGATGCACGGGATGCCGTAGCGCTGTTCCATCGCCTTGGCGAGATGGATCATCGATCCGGAGCATTGGACGACGTTGAGCGCGGCGCCATGGGCGCGGCGGACGTCGGCGATGCGCGCATCACCGGTGATGGTGGCCACCACCTCGATGCCCATGCGCTCGTAGTAGCGCTTGAGCATCCAGGTCTCGCCAGCGAGGTTGAATTCGCCGAGTATATTGATGCTCTGCGGCGCAATGCCGGTGATCTCACCGGTGCCGACCAGACGGCCGAGGGCGTCGCACGCGGCCTTGTAACCATCTTTTTTGGTTCCGGCGAACCCCGGTGCGTTCACAGGAATCACCGGTATGCCCGTCTCCTCGGCCACGCCACGGCACACCGCTTCGACGTCGTCCCCGATGATGCCGACGATGCAGGTCGAATAGACGAAGGCTGCGGCGGGTCGATGCCGGGCGATGAGCTCACGCAGGCTCGCGCCGAGTTTGCGCTCGCCGCCGTAGATCACGTCGGTCTCGCGCATGTCGGTCGAGAACGAGAGCCGGTGCAGTTCGCGAGTGGACGAGAGCGCGCCGCGGATGTCCCAGGTGTAGGCGGCGCAGCCGATAGGACCGTGGATCAGGTGCAGCGCATCGGTCACGGGGTAGAGCACCACCCGTGATCCGCAGAAGACGCAGGCACGCTGCGATACCGCTCCGGCGGTCGATTTGCGCGAGCAGGCCACCGTGTCGCCCCCGCCGGCGGTGACGATCTGCTTACGCCGATCCTCGAGCAGTGCGAGGTCGGCGCCCGCGCTGGGGGTATCGGGTTCTGGGTGGTCGACGCGACGCGGCGGCATGGCCGGGTTCCTTCCATTCATAGCCGGTGCCGGCGATCGGGGGGGTGGGGGCGAGCCTCGATCGCCGGTTGCGGTCACATCACCAGTTCGAAACGCTCTTCGGGCGCATCCCGATCCTGGCGGTCCATGAAGGCATCGAGGATCTGCTCGGCCAGGCGGGTGGCCCCACGGTAGCCGACGGTGGGAAAGTGCTGGTGACCGATGCGATCGAGCACGGGGAAGCCGTGGCGTACGATCGGGATGTTCTCATCGCGGGCGATGTACTTGCCGTGAGTCCCGCCGATGAGCAGGTCCACACCGTCGCGCTTGATCCACTGGTGCATGAGGTACATGTCCGCACCCCGCCCGGCCTTCCATGTGACCTCACAGCGGCCGTCGATCGCCTGCTCCATGCGGTTGTCGAAGTCGCGCGTCGGGGTGCCGGTGACCACGTACTTGGGCTTCATGCCCAGATCGATGCAGAACTCGGTCAACGGCACCAGCTGATCGGGATCGCCCCACAGCGCGACGGTCTTGTTGTAGAAATACTGCTGCATGTCGCACATCAGGTCGACCAGTCGTCCGCGTTCGCCGGCGATGCTGTCGGGGATCGCACAGCCGCTGAGTTCGCGCAGGGCCATCAGGAAGCGATCGGTCGCGCGCAGGCCGTACGGGATCTCACAGACCTCGCATTCGACCTTGCATTTGACGTCGAGCGCGCGGCCGGCCGGACCGGAGCTCGATGGCCCGAGCGCGAGCGTGCCGCGGCTCGCGCCGGTCTGGCGCAGCTGGTCGATGGTCGTGCCGCCGTCGGGGAACAGCTTGTGCTCTCTGGTCATCGGCGCGTCGAGCACGTCGGAGGTGTCAGGGAAGGTGATCGCCGTGACGCCGGTGGCAGCGACCATCCGCTTGAGTTCGCGCATGTCGGCTGGCTCGACCCACCCCGGAATCAGGTTGATCGTGCGGTTGTGGCGCTGTACGGGTTCGCTGAAGTAGTCGACCATCGCCTTGACCATGTTGGCGAATCCGGTCACGTGCGAGCCCTGGTATGAGGGGGTGTTGGCATGGAAGACGTATTTGCCTTCCGGGATCTTCCCGCTCTCGTGCGCCTTCTGGGCGATCTGGACGATGTCATCGCCGATCGTCTCGGACAGGCAGGTGGTATGGACGGCGATGACCTCAGGGTTGTAGATGGTGAAGATGTTGTCGATCGCCTGGATCAGATTGGCCTGGCCACCGAAGACCGAGGACCCCTCCGTGAACGAGGAGGTCGCGGCCATCACCGGTTCCTTGTAGTGCCGTGTCAACTGGCTGCGGTGGTAGGAACAGCAGCCCTGGGATCCGTGGCTGTGCGGCAGGCAGCCGTGGATGCCCAGCGCGGCGTAGATCGCGCCGATCGGTTGGCAGGTCTTGGCCGGGTTGATGGTCAGCGCAGAGCGTTCCTTGACCTCGGCATCGGTGTGTCGTAACAACGTCATGGTGGTGGTTTCCTCTCCGCGTTTCACGCGCTGACGAGGGTGGCTTCGATGGTCGGGGCGGGTTTGTTGTCCCACGGCGCGTCGATCAACGACCATACCGGGGAATTGACCATCATGTCGATGTCCTTCCAGAAATTGATCGCACCCTGGAAGGCTGCGTACGGACCGCCGTAGTCGTAGCTGTGCAGCTGGCGCGAGGGCACGCCGTGCTTCTGGATCGCGTACTTCTCCTTGATGCCGCAGCAGATCATGTCGGGCGTGTAGAGCGCGATCAGCTGGTCGATCTCGTGCTGGCTGGGATCGTCGATGGACAGGGTGCCGCGTTCCATGGTCGGCATCAGGCCTTCGTATTCGCGCAGCCCCTGGCCGTCGATCGCGCGCAGCGCGGCGTTGGCTCTGTCTTCGTCGATCGGTTCGCGGAATTCCGGGTCGTAGCGTTCGACCTTGAGTTCTTCGATATTGCGGCTGTCGGCGTCGAGCTTGATATTCGGCAGCACCTCGCGGCCTTCGTAGTCGTCGCGATGGGCGAACTCGTACCCGGCGGCGACCACTTCCATCCCGATCTCCCTGAACAGGTACTGGTAGTGGTGGGCGCGTGAGCCGCCGACGAACAGCATCACGCGCTTGCCCGCGGTGCGAGCCACGATGTCTTCGCGGGCGATCGCGACCGGCTTCATCGCTTCGGCGATCACTGCCTCGGTGCGGTCGATCAACTCCTGGTCGCCGAAGTAGGCGGCAACCTTGCGCAGCGATTTGGCCGTCTGGTCGGCACCGATGAAGTTGACTTTGGTCCACGGGATGCCGTAGGCGGTCTCGAGCATGTCTGCCTGGTAGTTGATCGATCGATGGCACATGACCAGGTTCAGGTCCGCGTGGCGCGCCTGGGCCATGGTTTCGTAGGTGGAGTTGCCGCAAAAGGTCGAGACCAGGGTGACGCCGATGCGCTCGAACAGTTCTTCGATCTCGAAGGCGTCGCCGCCGATATTGTACTCGCCGAGCAGGTTGACCTTGAACTTGCCCTGCGGCTTGGGGATGTCGGCGGTGGGCGCCGTGTGGCTGACCACTTCCTCGAAGATGCGGTTGTTGGCGATGTGGTGGCCGGCCGACTGGGATACGCCGCGATAGCCCTCACAGGAGAAGCCGAACACGTTGATGCCGAGCTGTTCCTTCATCTCCCTGGCCACCTGGTGGATGTCGTCCCCGATCAGGCCGACGGGACAGGTCGCGTGGACGGCGATGGCCTTGGGCTTGAAGCAGTCGTAGGCTTCCTGGATCGCTTCGCGCAGGGCCTTTTCGCCACCGAAAACGATGTGCTCTTCGCGCATGTCGGTCGACAGACAGTAGGTCATGTAGTTGTCATCGGCGTCGCTCTCCGGACGCGTCTGGTTGCGCCGGGTGAGCCATGAGTAGTAGCCGCAGCCGATCGGGCCGTGGGTGATGGAGAGCACGTCGCGCGTGGGACCGAGGATCACGCCCTTGCAGCCGGCATAGGTGCAGCCGCGTTGGGTGATGATGCCCGGAACGGTACGGGCATTGGCAGTGATTTCCGGGCGGCTGTCAGGGTCGTTGACCTGCATGTGCTTGGCGCGCTTGCGCGCGACCTTGGTCGGATAGATCTCGATCAATTCCTGTTTGACGTGCTCGGGCGTAGGGTCGGTCATCGGGATCAGCCTTCCTTCGAGCTGGCGACGGGGATGGTCTCCCCTTGTTCAAGGATGGCATCGCAGCCGCGTTCGCCGCTGCTGATGCGTACCGTTTCGGCGATGTCGGCGACGAAGATCTTGCCGTCGCCGGGATTGCCGGTCTGGTTCACGGAGATGATGGTTTTGATGGTCTTCTCGAGATTGTGGTCGTTGACGACGATGATCAGCAGGCGCTTGGGGATGAGCTTGGGGCCGGGGCCGAGCTGGTTGATCGCTTCTTCATAACCGTGCTTGGCACCGTCGAGCAGGAGGTAGTCGACCTGCCCCTTGCCGCGACCGACCACCTTGCGGGCGGTCATCGAGGCGATGCCTTTGGCGGCCAGCGCCTTCTTGGTCTCATTCATCTTGTTCATGCGGATGATGGCGATGACCTCCTTCATAGCGTGGCCTCGCCGGAGCTGACGGTGTAGGCGGCACTGATATCGGAGACGAAGACCTTGCCGTCACCGGCGTTGCCCTTGCTGCCGCTGCGCGCGGACTTGAGGATCGTCTCGATCACGAAGTCCTGGTCCTTCTCGTCGATCACGGTGAACAGGAGTTCCTTGGGCAGTTCATCGTAGTGGACCTCGCCGACCTTGACGCCGCGTTGCTTGCCGCGGCCATAGACGTCCATCTTGGTCACGGAGGGGAAGCCTGCGTACATCAGGGCGGCGAGGACTTCGTCGGTCTTTTCCGGGCGTACGATAGCCCTGACCATGCACATGCTCATGCGTGGGTTCCTTTCGCTGGGCGAGGATGTGGTGAGCGGGATCAGGCGGCGATGCCGAATTCGATCAGTAACGATTCGAGTTCTTCGATCGCCAGCGGCGTGGGCACGACGAACATGTCGTTGGTGTCGATATTGCGAGCCAGGGTGCGGTATTCGTCTGCCTGGGGGCAGGCCTTGTCCCATTCGATGACGGTCTTGCGGCGCAGCTCGGCGCGCTGGACGTCGTTGTCGCGGGGGACGAAGTGGATCATCTTTGTGCCGAGGCGGCGCGCCAGTTCCTCGATCAGTTCCTTCTCGTTATCGGTCTTGCGGCTGTTGCAGATCAGGCCACCGAGGCGCACGCCCCCGGCCTGGGCGAACTTGACGATGCCTTTACAGATGTTGTTGGCCGCGTACATGGCCATCATCTCGCCGGAACAGACGATGTAGATCTCCTGGGCTTTGCCGTCGCGGATCGGCATCGCGAATCCGCCGCAGACCACGTCGCCGAGGACGTCGTAGAAGACGTAATCGAGATCGTGTTGCTCGTCGTAGGCGCCGAGTTGTTCGAGCATGTTGATCGAGGTGATGATGCCGCGGCCGGCGCAGCCGACACCGGGTTCGGGGCCACCCGATTCGGTGCAGCGCGTGCCTGCGAAACCGGTCTTGCAGATGTCCTCGAGTTCGACGTCTTCGCCTTCCTCGCGCAGCGTGTCGAGCACGGTCTTCTGTGCCAGACCGCCGAGGAGCAGGCGGGTTGAGTCGGCCTTGGGATCACAGCCGACCACCATCACCTGCTTGCCCATTTCCGAGAGGGCGGCGACGGTGTTCTGGGTGGTGGTCGACTTGCCGATCCCGCCTTTGCCGTAGATGGCGACCTTGCGCATGATTGGTTCCCTTTCTGGGGGGTTGGGGTCGTTGAAGCCATGGCGCGCGACGTGCCAAACGCTGGGCGCGACCTCGCGAATTCATGTAAGGCCAGTTTTTGTAAGGCTTTGCGGCTGCACCTGGCCGGGCGAGGGGTTGCCGGGGTACCTGACGGATTTTTCGTACTCCGGAGCGGTCATCTGGATGTCGGCGAGCCGGAGCGATGCTAAGCGACTGCTCAAAAAGTGCTTAGGTTAGAATGACAAATATGCGCGGCTGAGAGGTGAGAGTCGACGAAATTGGCGGTTTTTCCTGGATTCAAGGCCGGTTGGCAACGCCGCATCGGCGCTGGCCGCCGTCTGACGGGTGGCACGCCTGATGCTCGTGTCTGCTGCGAGACCGACCGCATCCATGGAGGCGAGATACGATGGGCACTGAGACCACCAAAGGGACAACAGGAGCCGCTGGCCCCTCGGTACGTGCGCGGTTGTTGCGTGCCCTGGCCAGGGTCGCGGAGTTGCTGGTGGCGCATGCGGGCCAGCGCGAGGTCCTGCGTCGTATCCTCGCCCTGCTCGAGGAGACGGGGATCTACCAGCGAGCGACCCTGATGTTGCTCGCGGCCAGTGGCGAGGAGCTGGTGGCCGCGGACACCGGCGCGGGCTCACCCGTGGAGGTGAGCTATCGCAGCGGCGAGGGGATCACCGGTCGCGTGCTCGCCAGTGGGACTCCCGCGGTGATCCCCAGCATCCACAACGAGCCGGATTTCCGCGACCGCCTGCATCGACGGCAGGCGAGCGGGCTCGAGGACAGCGGTTTCGTCTGTGTCCCGATCAAGCTGGGGGCCGAGATCGTGGGCACCCTCAATGCGGACGTGCCCTTGTGTGCACCGGAGGAACTCGAGGTCCGGGCCGAGGCCCTGGCAGTGGCGGCGACGATGGTCGCCTACGACGTGGCTGGCCGCAGGCGCGAGGAGATGGAACACGCGCACCTGGAGGAGGAGAAGCTGCGCATGCGCGCTGCGCTCGGTGAGCACTTCCGACCCGAGAACATGGTCGGCTCGTCGAACCTGATGCGGACGGTCTACCGGCAGATCCATCAGGTCGCCGGCAGCGCGGTCACCGTGCTCATCCGCGGCGAATCTGGCACCGGCAAGGAGCTGGTCGCCTCGGCGATCCATTACGCCTCGGCACGCGCCGAGGCCCCGTTTGTCCGCGTCAACTGCGCGGCGCTGAATGAGAATCTGCTCGAGAGCGAGCTGTTCGGTCACGAGAAGGGCTCGTTCACCGGAGCGACGCAGTCGCGGCAGGGACGGATCGAGGAAGCCGAGGGCGGCACCCTGTTCCTCGACGAGATCGGCGAGTTCAGCCCCGCGACCCAGGTCAAGCTGCTGCGGGTGCTGCAGGAGCGTGAATACGAGCGTGTCGGTTCGAACACCACTCGTCGGGCCGACGTGCGGATCATCGCGGCGACCAACCGCGATCTCGAGGAGGCGGTGTCCGACGGCGGGTTCCGTCTGGATCTGTACTATCGCGTCAACGTCTTCCCCATCGTGCTGCCGCCGCTGCGCGAGCGCCGTGACGACGTGCTCGCCCTGGCCAACCACTTCCTGATGAAGAACGCGGCGGTGATGGACAAGCCGATCATCCGCATCAGCACGACGGCGATCAACATGCTCATGGCCTACCACTGGCCCGGCAACATCCGCGAGCTCGAGAACTGCATCGAATACGCGGTGCTCGTCGCCCGCGGGGAGGTCATCGATGGGCGCGATCTGCCGCCGACGCTGCAGATGCCGAGCGATGCGGCGGAGACAGAGCATTCCAGCCTCAAGGACATGGTCAATGCGCTCGAGCGCGACATGATCATGGACGCGCTCAAGCGCAACGATGGCGTGGTGGTGCGGGCGGCGTCCGATCTGGGCATCACCGCGCGGATGGTGCATTACAAGATCCGCAACCTCGAGATTCCGTATCATACAGTATTCAAGCATCGTCGGCGCAAGCAGGGGAAGGCGGTCGTGGCGGGCGAAGGACAGTGAGCGCAGCAGCCGCCGGACCGGGGCGCGGCGCCGTGGTTTTGGTCCGGTGCGTGCTAGGTTGAGCACTGAAGGCGTGCGGGCAGGGTCATTCCGACCCAGAATGGTCCGCTCCGGCCAGCGCGGAGGGTCGCGTTGAGCCGGGAGGCCGGACCAGCTCCGGGCGCTTCAGGAGGCTGCAGATGTTACCCTTCTTCGCTTTCATGGATCCGCTCTACCTGCTGATCCTGGTCATCGGCCTGGTGCTTTCCGGCGGCGCCGCACTGCTGGTCAAATCGCGCTTCGCTCGTGGTCAGCAGGTGGGGCTGCGCAGTGGCTTGAGTGGTGCCGAGATCGCCGCGCGTATCCTGCGTGATGCCGGAATCCACGATGTCGACATCGTCGAGCACCGCGGGTTCCTCTCCGACCACTACAACCCGCTGAACAAGACCCTCGTCCTGAGCCCCGCGGTCTACCGCGGCCGCAACGCCGCCGCGGCCGGGGTGGCGGCCCACGAGGTCGGCCATGCGATCCAGCACGCCGAGAGCTATGCCCTGCTGATGCTGCGCAGCGCTCTGGTCCCGATCGCCGGGATCGGCTCGAACCTCGGTCTGTGGCTGGTGATCATCGGCATGTTCATGGGCAGTGCACAGCAGGCGGCGGCCGATCAGCACGGTGTCGCCTACTACATGGCCCTGGGCGGAGTGATCCTGTTCGGCGCCGCGGCCTTGTTCGCGGTGATCACCGTGCCGGTGGAATTCGATGCTTCATCGCGCGCCAAGCGCCGGCTGGCCCAGATCGGGATCGTCGGTCACGGCGAGGAGAGCGCAGCGGTCAGCGGAGTCCTGACCGCTGCCGGGCTGACCTACGTCGCCGCAGCGGTCACCGCGCTGCTGCAGCTGCTCTACTGGGCCTTCCGCGCCGGTCTGGTCGGCGGCGACGAATAGCAGCGTCGCGTCTCGGCGGTTGCCCGTGCGGCAGGGGGATCCAGGCTGATCCGGTCGCCGCCTACGGCGGCGGGGAGGCGACGATGGATGAACTGCGGCTCGGCTCGGCGGTCGAGGACATCACTCCGGGCCCGGAACTCGACCTGCTCGGCTATGCCTATCGCCAGGAACGCCTGCCGCCGGGCAACGCGGGTGCGATCGCGCCACTGCAGGCCCGGTGTCTGGTGCTCGCGGATGCCCAGGGCCCGGCGGTCATCTGCTCGCTGGATCTGTGCATCCTCTCACCCGGTCTGGCCGCCCATCTGCGCCGTTCTATCGCGGATGCGGTCGCCACCGATCCCGATCGGGTCCTGCTCGCGTGTACCCACACCCACTCCGGGCCCTGGCTCCCAGACGCCGAGGTCGACGCCTACGTCCGTTCGGCCCTGCCGGTGGAGAAGGCCGCGAGCACGCAGGAACCGGCCGCGGCCTATCTCGCCCGGCTGGAGTGCGCGGTGCGCGCCGCGGCCGCCCGTGCGGCCGGACTGCTGGTTCCGGTGCAGCTGCGCTGGCGTCAGGCCGATGCCGGGCTGGGCTATGCCCGGCGGGTGAGTGGTGCGCAGGGCATGCAGCACTGTTGGAACCCGAGCGAACAGGTGGATCTGCGCCCCGCGGCGCCAGCCGATCAGACTCTCAGCGTGCTGGTCTTCGAGCAGCAGGGCGGACCGGCGCGCTGGCTGCTCTGGGCTCTGGGCGTGCATCCGGTGGTGCTGGGCAAGACCTCGCGAGTGGTCTCCCCGGACTACCCGGGAGTGGCCAACGCCCTGCTCGAGAGCTGGGAGACCGACTGCCGCGCCCAGTTCCTGCTCGGCCCTGCTGGCGATGTGCATCCCTGGATCGCCACCCAGGGCGACCCGGATCAGGTCATGGTGGTCGCCCGCGCCGCCGCGGCCCAGGTGGCGTTGCTCGCGCGTTCGGGGGGGCGGCCTGTCGCGGCGACGCCCCTGCGGATCGCCAGCCTCACGCGGCGGGTCGGTCAGACCGAGCTCGCCCTGAGCGTCTGGCGCATCGGAGTGCTGCGCCTGATCGCGGCCCCGGTGGAGCTTTTCTCCAGCCTCGGCGCAACCTTGCGTGCGCGTATCGACGGCCCCGTGGTGATCGTCAGCAACGCCAATGGCTGGACCGGCTACTGGGCCGATGCATCGGCCTACGACCATCCGCAATACGAGATCGCCGCAGGGCGTTCCTGGAATCGCGAACGCGGTGATGGTGAGCAGCTGGTGGAGGCGCTGGTGGAACTGGCCGAAGCGGTGTGAGCGGTGCTGGGCCTGGGCGTCGGTGTTGGGGCTGGGCGTCGTGGCGGCAGGCCGCGCGGGCCGGGACCCGCCGGTCTGCGGCTCAGGCCATCGTTTCGAGCATGTCGGCGGTGACCGGATGGCGTGGCGGTTCGCCGGCGAGGAAGCGGAGGATCTCCTCGGTGGCATAGCGGCCCATGCGCCGGACCTCGCCGGCCGAGGAGCCGGCGCGGTGCGGCGTCAGCCAACAGTTGGGCAGGCTGAGCAGCGGGCTGTCGGGTTCGGGCGGCTCGGGGTGGGTCACGTCGAGCATGGCGCAGATGCGACCGGTCTCGAGTTCGGCGATCAGGGCTGCCTCGTCGACCAGTTTGCCGCGAGCGGTGTTGATGAAGGTGGCTCCGTCGGGCATCGCGGCCAGGATCCGAGCGTCGATCATGCCTTCGGTCGCGGGAATGTTCGGCGCGTGCAGGCTGAGTACCTGGCTGCGGGCGGCCAACTGTTCGAGTTCGGCCACCGGTTCGGCCCCGAGCTGGGTGATCGCGTCGTCCCCGAGGTGGGGGTCATAGGCGAAGACGGTGAGATCGGTGGTGCGCAGGCGCTCGAGCACCAGCCGGCCGATCGCGCCGAGGCCGACCAGGCCGACGCTGGTGCCGTAGTTGCCCTGATGGTCGTCTTCGCGCAGGGAACGCCAGGTGCGGCGTGGATCGGCACCTTCGCTGATGCGATGGATCCGGTCCTGGCAGGCGAACCAGTTCTTGTTGGCCAGCAGGATCAGCGCGAGGGTGATCTCGGCCACCGGTACCGCGTTGGCGTGCATCGCGGTGGTGACGCGGATTCCGCGCTCGAAGGCCTCGGGCGTGACGAAGCCCTTGACCGAGCCGGCGGCATAGCAGACGGCCGCGAGCTGCGGCGCTGCGGCGAGCAGCTCGGTATCGAGCTTGGGCATGCCCCAGGATCCGGTGAGCACCTGGGCATCCGCGAGCTGATCGGCGATCTGGTCGAACTCGTTGCTGCCGAGGAAACGCAGCCGCGCGACCTGACTCAGGCAATCGAGATCGTCATCGGTGAAGAATCTGCCGGCGTTCTCGCGGCTATGATGGAACGCGATGACCGGGTCGCTCACGCGCTGGGCTCCTTGAATCATTCACCGAGGGTGGCGGCGATAGCCGGATCCTTTTCGAGCGATCCGGCAGGAACGGATACCAGCTCGAGCAGGCGGGCGATGATGTCGTCGGTGGTCATGCCCTTGGCCTCGGCCTCGTAGCTGGTCTGGAGCCGGTGGCGCATGACCGGTCGGGCCATCGCACGGATGTCGTCGAGACCGACATGGGCCCGGCCGGCCATGGTCGCCCGGGCCTTGGCGCAGAGCACCAGGGCCTGACCGGCGCGTGGGCCGGCGCCCCAACGCAGCAGCGGGGCGAGATCGGCGTGGCCACCATCGGCCACCGCGCGGGTGGCCCGGACCAGGGCCAGGGCGTAGCGCACCACGCCTTCGGCCACCGGGGTGGCGCGGACCTCGCGCTGGAGCGCCAGCAGCTGCACGCCGTCGAGTACCGGTTCGAGGTCGACCGCTGCGTTGCCGGTGGTGCGGGTGATGACTTCGAGCTCCTCGTTCTCGTTCGGGTAACGGACCACGATCTTCAGGAGGAAGCGGTCGAGCTGGGCCTCGGGCAGGGGGTAGGTGCCTTCCTGCTCGATCGGATTCTGCGTCGCGAGCACGAAGAAGGGACGTGGTAGCGGGCGGACCGCGCCGCCGACCGAGACCTGCCGTTCCTGCATCGCCTCGAGCAGCGCGGCCTGGGTCTTGGGTGGGGTGCGGTTGATCTCGTCGGCGAGGATCACCGACGCGAACACCGGTCCGGGAAGGAAGGCGAGCTCGCGTTCGCCGCTGGCCTTGTTCTCGCGGATGACCTCGGTGCCGGTGATGTCGGCCGGCATCAGATCGGGGGTGAACTGGATCCGGTTGAAGCTCAGCTTGGTGGTCGCGGCCAACGAGCTGATCAGCAGCGTCTTGGCCAGGCCGGGGACGCCTTCGAGCAGGCCGTGACCGCCGGCTCCGAAGGTGATGAGCATCTCTTCGACCACCTCGTCCTGGCCGACGATGACCCGGGCGATCTCCCGCTTGAGTCGGGTGACGGATTCGGCCAGCTCGGCGCGCTCATACTCGGCCATGGGTGCTCCTCGACGCTACGGTCATCATGCTGCGCATGCTCGCAGACCCGCACGCGGGCTCAAGGGTCAGCTTGCCCGCGTTGCC
>CAZTGE010000044.1:18975-29103 GCA_964612995.1 uncultured candidatus Brocadiaceae bacterium
TGCGCATGCTCGCAGACCCGCACGCGGGCTCAAGGGTCAGCTTGCCCGCGTTGCCAGGGCGACTCACAGCTCGCCCCGGGAGCGCCAATCACCAGGTCGGCATGCCTTGCGTCGCCTCCACTTGCGTCCAACCACCCGGCCATCTTTGGTGCTTGGGCCATAGTGACTCAGGTGGAGGCGAGGCATGGCCCTCATGTGCGAGCCTTGAGTCGCCCTGCCCGCGTTGCCCGCGTTGCCCGCGCGATGCGCCTGTGATTGATGCAGCATGGCCGCGGTGCCGGCTTGGCTCTTGTCAGGACCACGGCGAGACATGCACTGGAACCGTATTCCAGGAGGGATCCATGCGCGCTTTGATCGTCTGTCTGTTCACCACCGTGCTCGCCTTGCCGATCACGGCCGCAGAGGGCTCCGACAGCGGGATGAGCGAAGAGGCGGCGGCCGCGGCGCAGGCCGAGGCCGAACGCCGGGCCCAGCCTTCGCCGGTCCCCGGTCTGACCGTTGGCGAGTACGAGGACATGCCGTCGTTCGACCTGCCGCTGCCGGAGATCTTCGACGAGAACACCACGACCGAGGACCTCGCCGACCACGCCTTGATCGTCGCGCGCCATGAACGTCAGTCGGGCGAGCTCGAAGGGGTCGACCTGGAACAGCGGGTGGCCTACATCGTGCACACGTGGAAGCCGCAGCTCGCTGCTCGCGCACAGCGGATCGAACAGGCCAAGGCCGAACGTGCTGCCCGGACCGAGCACGAGGTCGAGCAGGCCCGGATCCATCATCAGTGGCAGCTGGATGAGGAAGAGCATGCCGCGGCGCATCGCAAGCAGATGACCATCGAGCGTCGCGCCGCGCTGGTCGACCCGCTGAGCCCGGAGCAGCGCGCCGAGCTCGAGGAGATGGTCCGCAAATACCAGGAGCGCAAGGACGGCTGAGGGCCTGTCATCCGCACTCGCCGCTGCCGGCGGCTCGATTGACACGCTTCGCCAGCGGTGGTCCGATGCGCCCGCAGAGGAGGGCGTGACATGCGGCATGGCGTAAGGATCACCTGCACCGGTATCGGACAGGGCAAGCACCGGCAGGACCTGATCATCTCGGGAGAACTCGAGGGCGACGCCTGGGCCCACGGGCTGGCCAGCATCAGCCATTGGAACGGTGCGACCCATGTGGTCACCAACGCCGCGCTCACTCACCACCGAGAACGCCTCACCGGACAGGTCGCCATCGCTGCCCAGCCGGACCGGTGGCTGCCGAAGGATCGCCGTCCGATCCAGTTCACGGTCGAGGTCGATGTGCCGCTCGACGGGAGCGCCGGCAGTTTCGTCTCCAGTTTCGGTGGCGAAGAGCGTCGTGGCGAGGCCACGGCCGAGCTGTGCGCGCCTGCGGCATCGCTTCCGCTCGACGCCGATCTGGTCCTCGATCTGATTCCCTACGGCGAGTCGGGGCCGGTTGAGGATCAGCCCTGCTACACCGGCCGGGTCGTGCTGCGTGGCGGGAGGCTGCAGGGGATCGAACTCGGCAAGACCTTCCACAAGCGCGCGGCGCGCTTCCATCGCCTCGACCCGCTCGACGCCCACATCGATGCCGATGCCTTCGTCGTCGAAGGCGAAGGCCCGGTCAGCGCCGCCTGCGATCTGCCGGCCCAGGAAGGGCGTAGCCGGTGGCGATTGAGCGGGTGCCGCGCGGGCGATCGGGTCGCCGGCAGCTTCAGTATCACCTGGCCCGGCGCGGAGGCTCCGGTCACGCGTAACGGCGGCTTCAGCGGCACGATCACCGCAGCGCGGCCAGCGGACGTTCCGCCGGCGATCTGGCGCTACGAGGAGGACGACGCGCCGTGGTTCGAGCCGGTGGACGGACACCGGCCGGTGGCGCCGGGCGAGCACCCGCGACTGCTGTTCCGCCGCGAGGACCTGCCGCAGCTGCGCGAGCGCAGTCAGACCCCTGGCGGTCGCGCCATGGTGCGGCGGCTGCGCTTGCTTCTGGGCGAGGACGGCGAGCGTCTGCCGACCGAACGCAATCCCCATCCGACGGTCAACAAGAACGCGCGCGGTCCGGCCGAGCTCGGCTGTGGCGCCTTTACCGCCTGGCATTGCAGCGGCTATGCGCTGTTGCATGTGCTCACCGGCGAGCAGCGCCATGCCGAGCTGGCGTTCCAGGCGCTCGAGCTGCTGTGGCAGGGGGTTCCGGACCGCGACGAGCGTTACGCCTGGACCGGTGTCAGCGGTCTGCGCATCGGTCCGGTGCTCGCCGGTGCGGCCTTGACCTACGACCTGTGTTACGAGGTCTGGTCACCGCAGCAGCGGCGCACGGTGGCACGCAGGCTCCAGGACTACGACGACTGCGATCCGGAGCGGCGCTGGACCATCGATCGGATGCTCTTCGCCAACGGCTACCCGCCGGGGTCCAACCATTACGGAGCCTACATCGGCGGGCCGGGTCTGGTCGCGCTCGCGCTGCGCGGTGATCCCGACGCCGATCCCACGGCGATCGCACGCTGGCTCGATGGCGCGCATCAGGGCATCGTCCGGGTGCTCAGCTACGGCTTCGGCGAGCACGGCGGTTTCTCGGAAGGGCACCACCCCTCACGGCTGGCGGCCAATTCCGGGCTCATCGCGCTGTTCCAGGCCATGCGGGTCGCCGACGGGCGCGATTACCTGCGACCTCGGCCCAACGCGGCATGGCTGACCCTGCGCTGGATCCACTTGATCACCGCCGGCGCCGAGGGGCCGGTATTCACGCATCACGGCACCTACGGCGGGGATGACTACGACGCCTGGGGCCTGTCGCACGGCGGCGAGTTCGCGGCAGGCTTCGGTGCGATCGACCCCGCTCTGCGCCCCGCCTTGCTGTGGACCTGGCAGCACTGCATCGCCGGCCGACAGGCCCGCGCCGATCGCGCCGATTGGCTGGCCCCCGGCGAGGACAGCCACGATATCCTGACCTATCCACACCGCGCACTCCACGCCTTCGTCAACTGGCCGTTGGACCAGGAGCCTGTCGACCCGGCCAGCGTGTTGCCGCGGGTGTTCGCGGATCGCGTGCATGGCTACATCCATGCCCGCGACCGCTGGCAGGATGCCGACGACCTGCGCGTGTCGCTCGGGCTCGATACCGGTCCGCGCGGGTACTACCGTTTCAACACCGGCACCGCAGCGCTGCGCATCGCCGCCGGCGATCGGCGGGTCGAGGCGGAGCTCGTGCTCCGGGAGCCCGAGGTGATCGCCTACCAGGAGGCGGCGGACGGTTCGCATGCGGTGGCCTGGTACGATCGCGACGGGGTCAGCAGCTGGTGGGTCGATCTCTCCGGCAGCGACGGCGTGCGTCTGGTGGGCGTCTGTGCCGGTCCCGCCGCCGCGGGTGAGGTTGCCTGCAGTGGCGACGGGATGCGTCTGTTCCGGTGCGAGCTGGATGCGACCCCGGCTTGGGTGGTGACGCTCGACGGCGGCGACGCAGCGCCGGAGGTCGCCGGCGATACCGTCACCATCGCCGGCAGGAGCCTGACTTTCGACCGCCAGTGCGGTCTGGCGGGGGAACAAGACTGAGGGGAGGCCGCCACGACACGGAGGCTTCTGGGTCCCTGGCCAGCGGCCTGCTGTCCGTCGGCTGGGTGAACCGCTGTGTCTGGGAGCTGGGGCGCGAGGAGGATGCTTTCGCTGCTCAGCCTTCCGTGGACGGCTCGCGTTGCTGGAGGAAGTCGCGTAGCAGCATGTCCTCTTCGAGCAGATGGCTGTCGACCCATTCGCACAGCAGCCGTTTCATGTCGCGCATGAAGGCGGTCTGGTCGGCGTTATCGTCGAAACAGCGTTCGAGAACGGCCATGATGCGTGCGTGGTCGACGCGCTGCTGATCGAGCCGCGGGTAGCCGATGCGTTCCATCAGCGCTTCCTCGGTGCGGAAGTGGTGGCGGCTGTAGCGGACAAGGCGGAACGCGGCGTCGGTGAAGGCGATGCCCGCGGCCGAGGGGCGTTCGATCGCCATGAGGACGTTGGCGATGTCGACCCATTCGCGGTGTTGTGCATCGATCTCTTGATCGCCGGTGATCATCTGCTCATCGAACCGGATCGTTGACGACATGAGCGCTCCTCGTTCCTGCTGCTGATGCAGACACCCGGTTCGATTATGCGCATCGGGTGTGGAGAACAAAGCAGGGAGTGGAGCTGCGGCCGCTGCCGCGGGCGGACTCAGTCGCCGCGAGCCTGGGCCGGATCGCCGGTGACCGGGTCGACGATGGTGGTGCCATCGGCGAGGTTGATCTCGTCGACGCGCTTGGTCCCGCGCTGCCAGGTGGCGACTTCGAGCAGTTGCCCGTTGTGGTGGAAGAACTTCCACTCGCCCGTGCGCTGGTCCGCGTCATAGGCGCCCTGCTCGAAGGGCTTGCCGTTGTCGTGCCAGCTGGCATAGGCGCCCTGCTTGAGTCCGTCGGCGTACTGCGCTTCGAGTTCCTTCTCGCCGTTGGCGTACCAACGCTTCAGGGTGCCGACCAGCTTCCCGTCCTCGTACTGCGCTTCTTCCCACTTCTGTCCGTTGGGGTGGTGGCGGACCCAGGTGCCGACCTTGACCCCGTCGGCGTAGGAGCCGCTCACCGCTGTCTGACCGTCGGCGTAGTCGACGCTCCACTTCCCGTTGTCGATCGGGGTGTTCGCTTCGCGGGCGAGCGGATCCCAGGGGCGGGGAGCGGCGGCACCGGTCTGACTCGCGTCGGCCATGTCCGCGGCGCCGTCGGCGCCATCCACCGCGCCGACGCTGGTCGGGGCGCCGTCGTCGTCCATCGGGGGCGACATGTCCTCGCCGCCGTCGCGCTGGCCACCGCCGCAGCCGACGAGCGCGAGGGTGATGCAGGTGGTCGCGAGCAGGTGCTTCATGCGGTCCTCCAAGGGTCCGGGAGCCCGGACCTGTCTGTGCAAGGGATTACATGCCATCGGTGGTGCGATGCAATCCGGTGCTCGGCAAGGCGTACCCGGACCACCACACACGCGCGGCCTTCAGCCGGGGTGGGCCTGGGTACCGGCGCCACCGGCGCCACCGGCACCAGCGATCGCGCGCATATCGCTGCCGGAGGGGGACTGGAACACCCGCAGGCCGAACTCGGGAGCCATGGCGAGGATGTGGTCGAAGATGTCGGCCTGGATCGCCTCGTAAGCGGCCCAGGCGGTGGTCGCCGCGAAGACGTAGATCTCCAACGGCAGGCCCTGGGGGGTGGGCTGGAGATGGCGGACCAGGAACATCATCTCCTGGTTGATCTCCGGCTTCGCGCGCAGGTAGGCATCGACCCAGGCGCGGAAGGTGCCGAGGTTGGTCAGCCGGCGGGCGTTGACGATGGTGTCCGGATCGTACTGCGCGCTCTTGTTGTGGGCGGCGATATCGGCGCGCTTCGAGGCGATGTAGTGCTTGAGCAGGGCGAAGCGGCCGAAGCGGTCGAGGTCCTCGTCGTCGAGGAAGCGGATGGTCTCGATGTCGATGTAGATGGAGCGCTGGATCCGCCGGCCACCCGATTCCTGCATCCCCCGCCAGTTCTTGAAGCTGCTGCTGATGAGCATGTGGGTGGGGATGGTGGTGATGGTCTTGTCCCAGTTCTGGACCTTGACCGTGTGCAGGGCGATATCGAACACATCGCCGTTGGCCTCGGCGTCGGGCATCTCGATCCAGTCGCCGATACGCAGCATGTCGTTGCTGCTCAGCTGGATCGCAGCGACCAGCGAGAGGATGGTGTCGCGGAACACCAGCAGCAGCACCGCGGTCATCGCGCCGAGTCCGGAGAGGAAGATCACTGGCGATTTGTTGATCAGCAGCGAGAAGGCGGTGATGCCGGCCGCGGCGTAGATCAGGATCTTGACGATCGTGAGGTAACCCTTGATCGGTCGCTGGCGCGCCCGCGGGCCATGCGCGTAGACCTCGCCTACGGCGTTGAGCAGCGAGGCGATACAGCGGGCGGCGATGACCACCATCGATGCCAGGGCGACGCTGCTGATGATCCGGGCGGTGATCGTCGAGGCGGTCGTCATGCCGCCTGTGAGCGAGAGGCGTGTGATCAGGAATGCGCCGTAATAGCAGATCAGCGCCGGTACCAGCGCGGCCAGATGATTGAAGAAGCCGTGCTTGACGATGTGGTCGTCCCAGTGGGCGCTGCTGCGGGCGGTCATGTGCCGGATCACGGGCAGGATCAGGCGTCGGCTGATCAACAGCCCCAATGCCGCGAGGAGCAGCAGGACCGCCACCGCGATCGGCAGGTGGGACATCTCTGGCAGGGATTCGAGCATCTCTGGCAGGGATTCGAGCATCACCACTCCCAGGCGTCGATCAGCTCTGCGGCCGGCGTGCGTTTGCGCGCGAGGCGGACCTCGACGCCGTCGACCACCACTTCGGCCGGCAGGTCGCGCAGATTGTAGGTCGAAGCCATGCTCATGCCGTAGGCACCGGCGCAGCCGATGGCGAGGACGTCACCCACTCGCGGTTCGGCCAGCTCGCGGTCGCGGGCGAAGACGTCGCCGGACTCGCAGATGTTGCCGACGACGTCGACCCGTTGCCGCGGACCATCTGGATTGGTGATGTTGGTGATGGGATGATAACTGCCGTACATGCAGGGCCGCACGAGGTGGTTGAAACCGGTGTCGGTGCCGACGTAGGTGCGCGCGGCGGCGGCGGTCGTTGCCGGATTGGTCTTCACGCTGGTCACCGTGGTATACAGGGTGCCGGCCTCGGCGACCAGGAACCGCCCCGGTTCCAGCCGCAGCTCGAGTTCCCGGCCATACTGCCGGCAGAAGGCGCGCATCATCCGGTCTGCCGTAGCTCCGAGCTCTGCGAGATCGATCGCCTGCTGGTCCGGACGGTAGGGCACGCCGATGCCGCCGCCGAAATCGATGAAGCGCAGGTTGGGCAGCTGGATCGCCGTGGCGAGGATGACCTCCATCGCCGCGATGAAGGCCTGGGCGTCGAGCGAGCCGGAGCCGATGTGCATGTGCGCGCCGACGACGCGGATCCCGGTCCGCTCCTCGATCGAGCGCACCTGGTTGACCTGGCTGTGATGGACGCCGAACTTGGTCAGCGGTCCGGCGGTGAGGGTCTTGGCGTGCTCGCTGTCGCCGACATCGGGGTTGAAGCGCACAGCGGCTTCGCGGGCGCCGGTGACGCCGAGGCGTTCGAGGCGGTCGAGACTGCCGCAGTTGATCAGCACGCCCTGATCCATCGCCTGTGCCATCTCGAGGTCGGTCATGTTGTTTTCGGTGTAGAGGATGTCGGCCGGGTCCAGCCCCAGCTTGAGCCCCAAGGCGACCTCGCCCGGGCTCACCGCGTCGATGCCGTAGCCGGCTGCGATCAGCGTCCGGGCCACCGGCGGGCAGGGATTCGCCTTGATCGCGTAGAGCAGGCGCAGCGGGCGATAGGTGAACGCGGCCCGCAGGGCGTCGGCGCGCTCGCGGACGGTCTCGAGGTCGTAGACGTAGAGCGGGCTGCCGTATTCGGCGAGCAGAGGGGCGGAAGTCGGCGGCATGGGCGTGGGTTTCCCTCCGTGGATCGCGATGCGCCGGAGGCTAAACCCTGCCATGCGTGGTACAAGCCGGCGTGACGCGCCCCCGGCGTGACATGCGACGGGTTCCCGGATCGCGACAAGGCGTTATCCTGTTCACCGGAGGATCATGATGCGACGCGTCGGCCTGTTGATGGACACCACGCTCGGCTATGGCCGCCGGGTGTTCACTGGGATCCGTCAATCCCTGTTGCCAGACCTGGATATCGAGTTCTGCATGGCCCCGCCATCCGGCGATGGCATCCACCGATGGATCGAGCAGGGCATCGACGGGATCATCGCCATGGTCCACGATCCCGCCGTCGGTCGGCTGCTCAGCGAATGGGGTGGGCCGGCGGTCAATGTCTCCAGCCGGCTGGAGACCCCGCTGCCGCGGGTGATCCTCGATGATGTCGCGGTCGGCGCGCTCGCCGGGGCCTACTTCCTCGATCGGCACTTCTCCCATTTCGCTTTCGTCGGGCGCACCGGCATGCGCTATTCGCTCAATCGGCAGAAGGGCTTCGCGCGGCGCGTGACCGAACACGGCTTTCGGGTCCGCGAGCTCGCCATCGATCCGGGCCAGCCGGTATCGCATCTGGCCCGCCTGTTCGCCGACCTGCCGCTGCCGCTGGCGATGTTCGTGCTCGGCGAGGACGTGGCCCGTGACGCGCTCGCGGCCTGCCGCGCCTGCGAGCTGCGGGTGCCCGATACGGTGGCCATTCTCTCCGGCAGCGACAGCGACGACCTCTGTGCCTGCCTCGCCCCGCCGGTGTCGATGATCGATCTGCCGCTCGAACGGGTGGGCGTCGAGGCGGGCGAGATGCTGTTGTGCCAGATGCGCGGCGAACCCCTGGAGCAGCCCGATCGGACCTTGCCGCCCAACGGGATCGTCGAACGTCTGAGTACCGCCTTCGAAGCCATCGACGACCCCGAGATCATCGTCGCGCTGGCCTACATCCGGCGTCGCTTCGCCGAGGACATCGGCGTCGACGACGTCGCCGAGGCGGTCGGCACCGGTCGCCGGCATCTCGAGCGTCGGTTCCAGTCGGAGATCGGCACGGGGATCTATCAGCACATCCTGCGTACCCGCATCGACCATGTGAAGGCCCTGTTGCGGCGGACCGACCTCTCACTGGCCGAGATCGCGGCCCAGACCGGCTTCGCATCCAGCCGCCACCTCTGCGCCACCTTCAAACGGGTGATCGGTGTGACGCCGACCAGCTTTCGCACCGGAACCGCCTGAACCGGGCCCCCGGCGATCGATCGTATGAGCACAGCCGTTTCCCACTGATGAACGAGGACGCCCGATGAGCATCCATTGGCCCACCGTCGCCTATGTCTTGCCCCTGGCGGTGGCAGTCGTCTTGCTGGTCCTGTTGATGTGGCGCTGGATGATGCGGCTGCAGCGTGGACGCGAACGCTTCATGTCGAAGGTCAAGCGCTTCGACGTGCTGCGTCGGCCGAAATCGGCCCGGGTGCGCGAGGACATCCAGGAGAGTCAGCGGGCCAAGGCCATCGACAAGGTCCGCCGGCGGTTCTCGGTGCTGCGCCGCGTGAGCCTGATCGCACTGGTCACCGTCGGCCTGCTGTTGGTGGCGATCCCTTTTCTCGGCAAGGTGCCCGCCGCGCTGGTCTCCTTGTTGGTGGCCATCAGCGGTGTGGTCGTCGGCATCGCCGCCCGGCCGCTGGTCGAGAACATGATCAGCGGTCTCGTGCTCTCGGCGGCCGACAAGATCCACGTCGGCGACGTGCTCTACATCAACGACCAGTTCGGCAGCGTCGAGGACGTGTCCCTGACCCACACCGTGATCAAGATCTGGAACTGGCAGCGGTTGATCCTGCCCAACAGCGTGATGCTGGCCAAGGAGCTGATCAACCTGACCCACCGCGAGGAATACCTCTATACGCACGTCGAGTTCTGTTTCGCCCCCGACGCCGACTTCGCCGAGGTCAAACGCCTGGCCATCGCCGCCGTCCACGCGAGCACCTGGTACACCGAGGACTACGATCCGGAGATCTGGGTCACCGCGATGGACCGCGATCACATCCGGTGTTGGGTCGCGGCCTGGGTCAAGGGCTCGCTCGGTGCCTGGTACCTGCGTAGCGACGTACGTACCTATCTGGTCACCGGATTCCAGGAGGCGGGCATCGCGACCCATCTCCATCGCGTGGTGGGCGAGCGTCCCTTCGGCCTGGATCCGGCTGAGGGCAACGGATCCGACTGAGCATCGGCCGGTGTATTCCATTCCCCTGGGTAACTACTCAGGCCTATTCCTGTGCCCTCATAAACCACAGAGAACACAGAGAGCACAGAGGGCGGATTGGAATTCTCTCCTTCTTCTCTCCGTGTTCTCTGTGTCCTCTGTGGTAATTGTAGAAATAACTTCAGGAAGGTCTGAGCAGTTACTCCCCTGGAAAAGTGCGCGTAACCACTCAGGCCCATGGGGCATGAGTGGTTGCCGGCCATATTCGGGGCCCCATCGCACCCGATGGGGTCTGGCGTCGAGTGGTGGTGGGCGGATACGTTCCGGCGCAGCCGATCCGCCCACGCCTGAATCTGCAGGCAGATTCAGGCGATCCACGACAAAGCCAGGGGGGTGGGTCCTCACGCAGTGAGGACCGTAGGGGCGAAG
>CAZTGE010000045.1:0-9334 GCA_964612995.1 uncultured candidatus Brocadiaceae bacterium
GCCGAAAAGCGTTCCTCTGTCGGCCGGTCGCCCAGCCAGGCCTGGCTGGGCTCCGTTTTGCATAGGGGGCGCTGCCGCCTCGCGCTATTACGCGCACCCCGGCTTCCTCGCTGTCGCTCGTCGCACTCCACCGGCCGCCGGCCCCACTGGGGCCGGCTATCGCTTCGCGATGCCGCTTCCGCCCTACGGCCCATTCTCGGCGGATACCACCCTCGGTCGGCCGGCCTGCTGTCCATGGTGTGTGCCGTGCGAACGCTTCACGGCGACCTTTGAGGGTCCCGTCATCTGTGACGTTCCCTTCATGCGGCCGACTGGGGCATCGGGCTGGGCCACGCACCGCCACGCGAGCGTTTCGCCGAACCGCCGGAGGCAGTGCAGGACTGAACGCGCGCGCCGACCCTGGCATCTGCTGCCGCTGCTCCGCGCGTGCCTGCCGCATGTGCGTTGACCGTGTGGGTTCCAGGTGCTCGTCGCGCACGCAACGGCCCAGGTCGTCTTCGGACGCATGGTGCGGGCGCTGGACAACGCTCCGGACGGACGCTGCAGGATCCGGCCGCAGCCATCCATCGGCGATTGACGGCAGCCCTGTCGGCTCAAGATGCCGGGTGCAGTGACGAACGGGGGTCCGACATGCCGGAATTGAACCATCTGCTCATCCCACACCAGGATGGCGATCAGGTGATGGCGCTCAGATCGGGCGGATACGCCATCTACGAGGACCGGCTGGCGATCTCCATCGAGACCGAGAACGTCGATCCGCAGGGATTCCCGAACGTCGCGCACATCTGCAGCTTCCATCACAATGTGGCCGACGGTCTGAAATCAGGCGATCGTTTCACCTGTGAGGGCGGGATGGCCGCCGCGTCTGCGGACGACCCCGAAGCGGTCAAGGCCTTCGGTTTTTTCGTGTTTCACGCCGAGCGGCTCGATCTGACCTGGACCGTCGTGGATGTCGCAGAGGACCGCATCACCGTCGAGCTGTCGGCGATTCACGATGACATCAATGGCGATTCCTCGCGGGTCAGCGAGCGGCCGACGACGGGTACGTTCACGCTCAGTGCGAAGGATCCGGACGAGCTGTGGATTCCAGTCTGACCGGTTCCGGGGGAGCCCTACGTCGTCGTAGCGCGACTGGCCCTCGCCGCGGCGGCGGTGCGGTTTCCGCTCAAGGGTCGGGCGCAATGCCGGGGGCCACGTGATGGCACGGACTGTCGTCTGCACCAAGTGCGCCAACAGATTCAATGCCTCGTTGCGGTCCTGCCCCGCCTGCATGCGCGAGAACAAGCGACGCACCGCTCTGCCATGGGCCAGACCGTTTCGTGGCCCTGCACTTCTTCAGGCCCCGCGACGCAGGCCGTGGGCATCGTTGCCGACGAACTGCAACAGGTCGCCGAGAGCTGCAGCGAACTCGAATACGGCTCGCGTCTCGTCGAGCTGGCGGTCGCGACCGGCGATGCCGCGGCCGTGGGCGTGCTGTGGCGATATCGCGACATCCTCGTCAGGCGCCGCCCGGAGGACGACCTGGCCGGTGCGCATTTCGACGAGAAGATCGCCCAGGCCGATGCGGCGATCACCGAGCTGCAGGAGCGTTGAGCCGGCGCGACGGGAATCCGCGCCTCAGGGTGCGTCGACCGCGGGGAAATATTCCTGTTGCGGTCCGATCGCATGGCCCGCGGGCATCGAGCTGCCGAGCTCGTCGACGCGGTAGACGCTGTCCGGCAGACGCAGGGTTGCGCGCAGGCGCTCACAGGTGTGCGGCGCGAAGGGCGCGAGCATGATCAGCAGGTTCTTGAGCACGTGGAAGCAGCTGTACAGGGCGTTGGCGCGCTCGGTGGCGTCGTGGCGGTCGTCGTGGGGGCGGAAGCGCGCGAACAGGCTGTTGATCGAACGCGCGTAATTCTCGATCTCGCCGAGGAGGCTGGGGTAGTCGCCGCGGTCCATCGCCTTGCAGTAGCGGGCGACGATACGCGCGGTGCCGGCGTAGGTCTTGGCGTCGAGTTCGCCCGCAGGGACCACGCCGTCGAACTTGCTGTGGCAGGCGGAGACGGGTTTTTCGAACGCGGCGTTCATCGGTCCGGCGAGGAAGGCGTTGCGTTCGGCGAACCTGGCAAAGTCGAAGTCGGCGTTGCGGTCGGCCAGCGCGAGGCTGGCGAGATAGAGCCGGATCTGGTCGGCGCTCGCGCCCTTCTCGTCGAGCAGCTGGTCGCCGGTGTAGAAATTGCCCCGGCTCTTGCTCATCTTCTCGCCGTCGACCATCAGGTGGTAGGCGGCGATGACATCGGTCAGCTGCAGCTCGCCCGGCTCGGGCAGGCGGTCGATCTCGCGCTGTGAACCGATCCACATCGCGCCCTGCATGATGATGTAGAAGTAGATGTTGTCCTGGCCGAGGAACTGCACGATGCGCGCGTTGGGGTCGGTCCAGTAGTCGCGCCAGGTCGTGGGGTCTTCGCCGCGATTGTCGAGCGCGACCTGGCTGAAGCTGATCGGCGCGATCAGCGAATCGGGCCAGACGTAGAGGGTCTTGCCCGCCAGCTCGGGATCGGAGGGGTCGATCGGGATGCCCCAGGCGGTGTCGCGGCTGATCGAGCGGTGGGCCCAGTCGTCGGCCACCGCGACCGTGATGCCGTGCGCCGCGATGGTGTCGCGCGCCGCAGACATCGCCGGCTTGTCGTCGAACTGCAGCAGGACCTTGCCGCCGGCGGCGTACTTGCGTCGGTGCTTGGGCAGCTCGCCAGCGAACTGCTTGTAGGCCTCTTCGTCGTCTTTGGCGAACTGCAGCGCTGGCAGCACCGTCTCGGCGACGAAGGACTGCACGTAGGGCCGCCAGACCTTCTTCTTGGTCGCGATCCATTCGCGCAGGGGCTCCGAGACGCGCCACATGTCGAGGAACAGGTGGGTGGTCTCACGCATTTCCGGCACGCTGCCGGTCAGGGCGCTGCGTGGCTCGATCAGCGCGGTGGGTTCGTGCTGGTGCCCGCAGACGTCGCACTCGTCGCTGTAGGCCTCGGCGTTGCCGCACTTCGGATTGGGGCAGGTGCCGCGGACGAGGCGATCGGGCAGGAAGCGCCCGGCTTCGGGGTCGTACCATTGCTGCGTGGTGCGCTTCGTGATAAGGCCGTTGGCCTTCCACGCCGCGAGCATGTCCTGCAGCAGAGCCTGCTGGCGTTCGAAGGCCTCCGGGCGTGAGGTGCCGCTGTAGGCATCGAGGCTGATGCCGTAGCGCGCCAGCGTCCGCTCCTGCTGTTCGTGGACCTCGGCCAGGAACGCGGCCACCGGCCGCTCGTGCCGGGCCGCGGCCAGCTCGCTGGTCGAGCCGTGATCGTCGGTCCCGCAGACGAAGAGCACGTTCTCTGGCCCGATGAGCATGCGGCTCCAGCGCGCGTAGATATCGGCGGGCACATGCGCCCCGGCGAGATGGCCGATGTGGAGGGGGCCGTTGGCATACGGCATGCCCGCCGTCACCACCATCCGCTTCGGGCGGGGGATCCGGCCGAGAATGGCATTGAGGTCCGGAGCGGCTCTGTTGGCGTTCTTGTTCCTGCCCATCGTGAGGGGTATAGGCATCCGCCCGCCCGGGCAACCGGGATACTCCGGTGGGCCGACCCGCTCGCTGCGCGAGGGCGGACGCGCGATCAGTCCGCCCGGCACGGCGGCCGGGTCACATGCGGCGATTCGTCGTCGTGCTGCGCCGGCTGCCAGTCTGCGGGGCCTACGAGCGGCAGGCCGTAGCGGGCGCGGACCGCGTCGCAGCGGTGCTCGCGTCGGCCCTGGGCGTACGAGGCGATGAACTCCCGGCAGGCCGTCGGACGGCGCGCGTGGATCGCACAGCTGACCTCCTGGCCGACCGTGCCCAGCAGGGCGATGCAGCGCGGCTGCTTCTGGTCGGTGCCGATCATGCAGCGGCGGTGGAAGCCGAGCGGCCGGGTGAGCTCCACCGGCACGCCGTCTGGCGTCGCGTCGTCGGCCTCCATCCAGTGGAACGAGACCCGGAAGTGGCTGCAGCAGGCGCCACAACGCATGCATGGGTTCACGATGCTCACGTGCCAGGATATAGCCGACCGTGTGCGCCCGGCAACGCGCACGATCCCTTACGTGCTGGGGGTTGTCGAAGCTCCGTGTCGCCGCGGGTCGCGCGTGCACCTGCCGTCCGTCGACGCTTGTCCGTCTGGCGCCGTGATCATAGCGCGGACGCCGCCCGCACCCCAAGGGACATTGTAGCGGGCGACGCCCGCGCGGCTTTTTGTTCGCGGGGGCTCGCTCTGCGCTGCGCGTTTTGTTCGCGGGGGCTCGCTCTGCGCTGCGCGCAGTCGCCCCCGCTACGCCCCCATTCCATTGCTCGGGGAAAGTGCGCATGGTCATGCGCACTTTTCCAGGGGAATGGAATAGCGTGATTGTAACCACTCAGGCCCATCGGGCATGAGTGGTTACCAGCCATGCCTGGGGCCCCATCGCACCCGATGGGGTCTGGCGTCGAGTGGTGGTGGGCGGATACGTTTTGGCGCAGCCGATCCGCCCACGCCTGAATCGGCCTGTAGATTCAGGTGCTGCGAGCGCGCGGACGGGCAGCCACACATGGGGTTCCTCGGCCCGCTGGCCAGCGTCCACCACCCGGCGACCAGCGACAGTTTCGCCGATCAGCTGCGTGATCTGCTCACCAGCTGGCCGGTGGCCGGCATCGTCTGGGATGAGCTCAAGGCGCTCGACACGGTCGACCACAGCCCGGCCGCGCGCCGGGCACTCGGGCCCGCCTGGAGCGACGACCCGGCGGTGCACCTGGCCGCGCAGGTGGCGTTCTTCGGCCGTATGAACGCCTGGGCCAAGGAGCTGAAGCCCGTCTGCCGCACCAGTCTGTTCGTCCATGCCCATTACACCGATCCGACCCTGCTGGCATCGCTGGCCGCCATGCCCGGGCTCGACGAGTTCGGCTGCGACGGCCGCCCCTGGGCGGTAGCCGATGGTGGCTCGAACGACAGCGCGGACGGGCCGCCGAGCAAGCTGCTGATCGACGCCGGCCCCCGGTTCATCGCCGCCGCACGTGCCGCCGGGAGTGTGCCGCTGGCCTTGATCGAAAACCACGCTTTGCGCGCGAGCGACCTGCCATTGATGGAGCGCCGCTTGCCGGCAGTGCGGGCCCAGGGCTGGGGCCACCTGCTCTACTATTATTTTCCTCGCAGCTGCGAGAATCCCGACGCGTCGATGCGCATCCTCGGCGAGGCCCTGGCCCGGCCGACGCCCGGCTGACGCTCAGAACGATCGCCAGGCCTGCCAGCGGGTCGGGCTCACGCGGCGATGGTCAGCCGGCGGCTTCGGCCAGCAGTGCGAGCAGGCCCTGGGTCGCGGCTTCGATGCGGTAGCGCTCGGCGAACAGGTCGCGTGCGGCGTCGGCCATGGCCGCGCGTTGATCGGCGTTGAGCGCGAGCCAGCGGGCGAGCACGCGGTTGGCCCCGGCTTCGTTGTCCGGAGCGGCGAAGCCGGCCCCGGCAGCGACGGGCTCGCGCCAGATGGCGATCTGGTCGGAGAGCAGCACCGGGGTACCGCAGGCCATGGCTTCGACCAGTCCGACGCCGAAATTCTCCTGGTGCGAGGTGAGGCACATCGCCTCGGCCGCGTGCAGCGCGCCCCATTTGGCGTCGCCAGCGAGCATGCCCGGCCAGCTCACCTGATCGGCGATGCCCAGCTCACGCGCGAGGACCGTGTAATCGCGTTGACGGTGGGCGAGATCAGGGCCGGCCATCACCAGGTGCAACTCGTCATGGCCGCGGGCCTGGCGGGCGAAGGCGCGCAGCAGCAGGTCGCAGCCCTTCTTGGGGTCGACGCGGGCGAGGAACAACAGCACTCGCTTGCCGGCAGCGGCAGGGCAGGCCTCGGCGAAGGCGCTGGCTTGCGCATCGCTCGCTGGCGGGGGAGCGGGGGTGCCGAGCGAGACGATGCGCGAGCGCAGGCGGTAGGGACGGAAACAACCGAGCGCGCGCCAGCGTTCCTCTTCGGCGGTGAAACAGACGGCGTGGGCATCGCGCAACAACCGGTATTCGTTGCATGGCCAGTAGAGGCTCTTCTTGAGGTGTCTGAGCGGATAGGCGCGGCGGAACCAAGGGTCGAGCATGCCGTGGGGGAATACGAGGTAGGGGCGGCGGCTGCGGGGCCAGGCGGTGCGGAAGCCGAGCGCGTGGTAGGTCCACAGCCCGTCGACGATGCAGGCGCCGTAGTCACCCATGCGGTCGCGTAGCCAGCGGGAATAGCGCGGGCGATAGCCGTAGACGCTGCCGACCGGACCCAGTCCGTGGACCCGGACGCCGGGGAGGTCGAAGAAATCGGCCTCTGGCGGATCGAGGGTGGCGATCTCGGGATGGGCGCCGAGACGTGCGGCGGTGGCGGCGAAGGCGCGCACGGCGCTGGCCACGCCGCCCTGGCGGGGGTCGATGGAACGCACGCAGTGGAGATAGCGCATGGACGGGCTCCTTCGTCGCCTGGCGTGCGATCAGCCCAGCAGTGCCGGGGCGTCTTCGATCGACTCCCTGACCCGGACCAGGAAGCCGACCGCGTCCTGGCCGTCGACCAGTCGATGGTCGTAGCTCAGCGCGACGTACATCATCGGCCGCGCGACCACCGCGCCGTCGAGCACCACCGGCCTGTCCTTGATGGCGTGCATGCCCAGGTTGCCGCATTGCGGCGGGGTCAGCAGGGGAGTGGAGAGCAGCGAGCCGTAGACGCCACCGTTGGTCAAGGAGAAGGTGCCGCCCTCGAGTTCGCGCGGCAGCAGCCGGCCCTCGCGCGCGCGCCCGGCGAAGGCTTGGATCGCTTCCTGCAGGCCGATGGGATCGAGCCGTTCGGCGTTGCGGATGACCGGTACCACCAGGCCGCGCGGCGAGCCGACGGCGATGCCGATATGGACGAACTCCGGCGTGAGGACCTCTCCACCTTCAATGCGGCTGTTGAGGATCGGATGCGAGGCCAGTGCGCGAACGACCGCGGCGGCGAACAGGGCGGTATAACCGGGCACCGGACCGCGTGCGTTGTCCCACCCGGCGCGCAAGCTGCGGCAGGCGCTCATGTCGATCTCGTTGACGGTGGTCAGGATCGCACAGTCGTGCTGGGCTGCGACCAGACGCCGGGCGACCGCCCGGCGCAGGGGGCTCAGCGGTCGGCGGTGGATCGTGCCGCTGGCGGTGAGAGCGCTTGTCGGCTGCGCCCCGGTGCCGCCCGTGACGTGGGCTGGAGGCGTGGGGGCGGGCGCGGGGGAAACGGTGCTGGCCTCCGGCTCCCGCGCGGAGGGTGGGCCCGCAGCCGCATGCGTTTCGATGCGTGCGATCACCGCGCCAGCGGCGAGCTCGGCCTCGGTCCTGGCGAGGATCCGCACCACGCCGGAGGCCGGCGCAGGGACTTCGGTGGTGACCTTGTCGGTGGCGAGTTCGTAGAGCGGGTCGCCTTCGACCACTTCCTGGCCGTCGGTGACGTACCAGCTGGTGATCTGGTTGTGGGCGTTGTCGCCGTCGGCGAGCGCGGGTAGGGTCACGTCCATCGGTCAACTCCTGTCAGCGCCGCCGGCGAGGGCGGCGGCGAGCAGCGCGTCCTGTTCGCGGCGGTAGGCGCCGGCCGTACCCGGCGCGGGGACCGCGGACGCGGGGCGGGCGACGCAGGTCACCGGCCGATCGAGCGCAGCCCGCAGCGATTCGGCGATCGCGGGCCACGGCCCCTGGTTGATAGGCTCCTCCTGGCAGAAGACGACCCGCTGTGCCGCACCGTGGCGGGTCACGGCCGCGGCGAGTTCGTGCGCGGGGAAGGGCGCCAGACGTTCGAGGCGGATGATGGCTACCGCATCGGTGAGCGCGCGTTCGCGGGCCGCGGCGAGGTCGGCGGTGATCTTGCCGCTGGCGATCAGCAGTGTTCGTGCGCAGGCCGCATGCGTGTCCGCTTCGGGCAGCACCGGCGCGAAGCCGCCGCAGGCGAGCGATGCCGGCGGGCTGGCGTACCAGGAATCGTGCAGCTTGCCCTTGGGCGTGAAAACCACCAGCGGGCGTCGGCCGTGGTGGGCCTGCGCGCGTAGCAGATGGAAGTACTGCGCCGCGGTGCTCGGCTGGACCACCGTCATCCCGTCGTCCACGGCCAGCTGGAGGTAACGCTCGATGCGCGCGCTGGAGTGGTCCGGTCCGGCGCCCTCCAGACCGTGCGGCAGCAGCAGCACCAGCGGGCAGGCGTGACCCCATTTGGCCGCCCCGCTGGCGATGTATTCGTCGATGATCACCTGGGCGCCGTTGGCGAAATCACCGTACTGCGCCTCCCACGCGATCAGGCCGGGCGCGGCGTCGAGCGCGTAGCCGTACTCGAAGGCCAGCACGCCGGCTTCCGAGAGGGGGCTGTTGACCACCTCGAGCCGTGCGTGCTCAGCGGCCAGCTGCCGCAGCGGCCAATGGCTTGCGCCGCTGCGCTGATCGATCCATTCCGTATGACGTTGCGAGAAGGTGCCGCGGCGGGAATCCTCGCCACTGAGGCGGACGTCGAGCCCCTCGGCGAGGAGGCTGGCGAAGGCGAGGGTCTCGGCCCAGGGCCAGTCGAGCGCCTCTCCGTGCTTCCAGGCCTCACGACGGCGGTGGCACAGCCGCTCCACCCCGGGGTGGGCGTGGAAGCCATCGGGGATCGCGGTCAGCGTCGCGCACCAGGCGTTCAGCTGTCCGGTGGTGCAGGCGGGTGCTTGCGCCCGCTTGGCCGGCGGTGCGGCGGTGACCGCTTGTGGGTTCGCGGGGGTGGCATCCCAGGCGGCGTGGAGTTCCGCGAGCACGGCCTGATCGAGCGTGCGCCGGCGTTGTTCGCCGTCGGGGAAGCGTGCGGCGTAGGCCTCGACCACCGTCGGTCGGGTGGCGATGCGGCGTTGCACCAGCGGCTGGGTGTAGCGCGGATCGTCGCCCTCGTTGTGGCCGTAGCGGCGGTAGCCGACGAGGTCGATGAAGATGTCGGCGGCAAAGCGCTGGCGGTAACGCAGCGCCAGCTCGCAGCAGAAGATGACCGCGTCGACGTCCTCGGCGTTGACGTGGAGCACTGGCGCTCCGATCAGACCGGCGACCGCAGTGCAATAGCGCGACGATCGGCCCTCGGGCCCGGCGGTGGTGAAGCCGATACCGTTGTCGAGCACGATGTGGATGCAGCCGCCCACGCCGTAGCCGGCCAGGCCGCCGAGCTGGGCCGCCTCGAGCACGATGCCCTGACCGGCGATGGCGGCGTCGCCGTGCAGGACCACCGGCACCACCCCGGCCGTCCCGGGCCCGCGGGACTGGGTCGCGCGGGCCCGGCCGAGCAGCACCGGGCCGACGGTCTCGAGGTGGCTCGGATTGGCGCTGAC
>CAZTGE010000045.1:9434-28349 GCA_964612995.1 uncultured candidatus Brocadiaceae bacterium
CCCGGCCGAGCAGCACCGGGCCGACGGTCTCGAGGTGGCTCGGATTGGCGCTGACCCGCAGGGTGAGCGTGCGCCCGGCGAACGTGCGGGTCGCCTCGGCCTCGCGGTGGTAGGGGACATCACCAGCGGGATCGGGATGTTCGGGGTCGCGCACCCGGCGCAGGGTGTCGATCAGCCGCTCGTAGGGGATGGCGAGCAGGTGGGCGAGGACGTTGAGCCGGCCACGATGGGCCATGCCCAACTCGATCCGGCTCGCGCCGTGGGCGGCCGCGGTGGCGGCGAGGCGCTCGAGTCCGGGCACCAGCGACTCCAGCCCCTGGAGCGAGAAGCGCGTGCGGCCGAACAGCCGGGTGCCGATGAAGGTTTCGAAGCGTTCGGCCCGAGCGAGCGCCGCGAGCACCGCCGGATCGGGCGCGGCGGTGGGATCGGGTCGGCTCGGGCCGGCGAGTTCGCGTTCGAGGAAGACGCGCCGCTGCGGATCGTCGAGGGTATCGATCTCGGCGCCGATGGTCGCGCACCAGACCTGGCGCAGCGCGGCGCCGAGCGCACCGATGGTCGCGGGCGCGGGGTCGAACTGCAGCCCGCAGGGAGGGCAGGGCCGTTCGAGGTCGGCGGCCTCGAGCCCGAAGCGCTCGGGCAGCAGCGGGCCGAGGTCGATCGCCTCGGCGAGTGGATCGATGGTCGCACAGGTGTGGCCGCGGGCGCGGAAGGCAGCGACCATCGCCGCCGCGCCGAGCGCGACGCGTTGGACCTCGGAGCCGGAGCAGCTGTCCTGCTGGGCCGCGCCGAGCGCGAAGCCGTCGAGGAAGCTGCGCCACTCCGGGTCGACCGTCTCCGGATCGGCAAGCCAGCGGGCGTACTGCTCGTCGATCAGGTCGAGATTGCCGGCGATGTCTGGATGGACCTGGGGACCCATGACGCTCCTCGGTCGGGGGACTCACCTACGCTAGACCTGCGGCGGTCGGGTCACAAGCCATGCACCGGCGGCGGTCCGGACCCAGCCGGTTGACGTAGAAAACGCGCGCCTGTTTGCCGAGGGGGCTTGAGAGGGTGCAGTGCTTCGTCTGCAGGATGCCACCACGACGGTAACTTTCGTTTCACCTGCAGCTGCGGTCCCACTGTGGTCGTAGTGGCCGTAGGGCCTGTCTCCGATCCAGGCTGACACGCGGGGCCGTGCTGCGTATCGACTTGCGGAAGGGCGGCGATCATGGACCTGGTATTCTGCATGGCAGGGCTTTACCGGCGTTTTCGCGAGGCCGGCTATATCGAGGCGAAGTTCCTTCTGCCGTGGCACGGGCGGCCGTTGCTCGCGAGCATCGTCGAGGCGATGCTGGTCGGCGAGGCCTTCGATCGGGTGGTGCTGATCGCCAACGAGCGCGATGTCCCGGTGCGCGACCGGATCCTCGAAGCGGTCCGCCCGGCCGGAGTGGGCGCCGAAGACCTGGTGTTCATCGGCGATACCGACGGCCAGGCCAGCACCGCGGCGCTGGCGGTGGAGCAGCTCGAGCAGCGCAGCGCGAGCCCCGACCGCCGCGTGGTCTTCCATAATATCGACACGCTGATCATCGGGCGTGACTGGAACGCGGTCGGGGAGTTGCTTACGCGTTGTGACGGCTGGATCGACACCTTTTCCGCCGACACCCCGGACTACAGTTACGTCGCGGTGGACGCTGCGCAGCGGGTCACCGCGATCCAGGAGAAGGAAGTGATCTCGCCTCACGCCACCACCGGCTGTTACGCCTTCGCCGACCGCGAGCGGTTCCATGCCGAGGCGGGGCGCTGCGGCCGTTCGGGCAACGAACGCTACATCAGCGACGTCTATGCCGCGATGGTTCGCGCCGGCGCGGACATCCGCGCCGGCCTGCCGCAACCGCAATACCAGACCCTGATCTTCGGCACCCCGGCCGAATACGAAGCGCTGACGGGGGCCCGATGAACCGCCGTGGGGCCGGCACGGCCGTTCGGATCGCCGGCCTGGTGCTGGCCGCTGGGTGGCTGGTCCACGAGCTGCTCTGCCTGCCAGCGTGGCCGATGCTCGGCTGGGGCCTGGCCGCGGCCGCGACCTACCTGCTGGCGCACCTCGTGCGCGGAATGCGCCTGTTCCTGCTGCTCTACGACGGCCGCGTCCAGGTCCGCGGGGTGGTCGGTACCCATCTGCTGGCCGCGGCGGTCAGCCACGCGATCCCCTACAAGCTCGGCGAGATCTACCGCGTCGTCGCCGTCGGCGGTCTGCTGCGGCGCCCGTCGCGTGCGGTGATGGCGGTGTGGAGCGAGCGGCTGTTCGATGTGCTGGTGCTCATGGTGCTGGTCGCCAGCATCACCGCGATCGACCGCACGTCTGGCTTCGACCCGACCGCCTTCTTCGTGCTCGGCGCGGCCTTCCTGTTCCTCAGTGGCTTCGTGTTCCTGGTCCTGCCCGAGAGTCTGCACCTGCTCATCCGCTACGTGGTCACGCGGCACAACAGCCGGGCCAGCCTGCGTCTGCTCGAACTCAGCGAGCGGCTGTTGGCGGTGGTCGCGCGCGCGAGCCGGGTGCTGCGCACGCGCTGGGCCACGGTCAGCTGGCTGAGCCTGCTGATCTGGGGCCTGGAACTCTGCGCGCTGGCCCTCGCCACCCGCGCGGTGGCGCCGGTCACCGACGGCTTCCTCGGGACCTTCGCGCCGTTCCACGTCCTCGCTCTGCAGCAGCACACCTGGGATCCGGCCGCGAACGGGAGCGCGGCCCAGCTGGTGCGGCTGGTGACCGTGGACGCCTTCGTGTCGGTGGTGATCATCGGGGCGCTCGGCCTGGCCGGGCGCTGGCTGGCGCGGCGCGGTGTCGTGCGCAAGGAGGCGCCATGAAATACATTGTGGTCTACGACGATCGCATGACCGTGCCCGGCGAGCTGCGCAACGCCATCGGGGTGGCGCACTTCGGCCAGCTGGTCTACCGCAAGCGCTCCCTGCGCCAGCGCTTCCTCGAAGTGGCGGCGGAGTGGGGCGCCGAGGCGGTGGAGGTTCTCACCGACGACATCGACGCCCAGGCCTTGGTGCGCCGCGGCCAGGACGAGCTCGCCGGGGCGCGGGTGGCGTGGGTCCCGGCCAACCTGGTGATCGACAACAACGAAGACGCGCGGGTGTTCTTCACCAAGATGCGTTACAGCCGCGATTCCTTCCGCGTCGCCGGGACCGGCATCCATTGCGGTGGGCCGGCCCTGTTCCTCGCCTGGGACGAGATCCCCGATCTCGTGCGGATCACCGCCGGCGGTGATTGGAGCCGCTTCGAGACCGAGCTGGGCGACGAGCTGCGCGTGCTCGACGATCACGCCGGCATGCGCGACCTGGGCCGCGCCGAGAGCCTCGGCGAACTGGTCAGCAGCACCTTCGACGCGCGCCACTTCAACCGCATGGAGAAGGACGAGCTCTACGTCACCAAACGCTCGAGCGATCGCGACAAGATGCGCCGCGAGTACCACTTCTACGAGTTCCTGCCGCGGCACCTGCGCCTGTATTTCCTCGAACCGCTGGCCTTCCTCGACGAGGAGGACGGCGCCGGGTACCGTCTCGAACGGCTGCACGTACCCGACATGGCGATCCAATGGATCCACGGCGCCTGCGATCCCGAGGCCTTCGCCGGCTTCATGGCCCGGATCGCCGGTTATTTCCGCACGCGTCCGGTGCGCCCGGCGCCCGATCCGCAACGGCGCGACCAGCTCTATCGCGGCAAGCTCGAGGCGCGGCTCGCGACCCTGTGTGAGCATCCGGCCTGGCCGCCGATCGAGCGGTTGCTGCGCGAACACAGCGACTGCGGCGGGATCGACGCGCTGGGCGCGCGCTACCACCGGCTCTACGAACGGTTGATGCCGGCGATCCCGGCCGAGGAGGCGGTGACCCACGGCGACCTGTGCTTCAGCAACATCCTCTACGGACGCGAGAACCAGGTGATGAAGTTCATCGACCCGCGCGGTGCTGATCAGGAAGCGGACCTGTGGCTCGACGCGGGGTACGACGCGGCCAAGCTCGCGCACTCGGTGCTCGGCTGCTACGATCTGATCAATCACGATCGCTTCGAGCTGCGGCTCGACGCAGACCTGCACCTGAAGATGGAGCTGCTCGCGCCGCCGCTGGAACACCAGCAGGAGATCTTCATCGCGACGATGGAGGAGCTCGGGTTCCCGCGCACACTGCTGCGGCTGGGCGAGGCCTCACTGTTCCTGAGCATGCTGCCCCTGCACATCGACGTGCCGAAGAAGGTGGTCGGTTTCGTGCTCACCGCCGAGCGCATTCTGACCGAACTCGAAACCCGGACGGGATGACATGCGCCGCCGCCCCCGCTTCCTGCTCTGTTCCTACAATTACGAGCCCGAGCCGACCGGCATCGGCGCCTATACCACCACCATGGCGCGCTACCTGCATCTGGCCCACGGTTGGGACGTGCAGGTGTTCACCGGGATCCCCCATTACCCCTGGTGGCATGTGCACCCCGATTATGCCAGTCGCGACTTTCGCCGCGGCCGCGCCGACGAGACCCTCGGCGGCGTGACGGTCCACCGGCTGCCGCACTTCGTGCCAGACGGCCCGCCCGGCGGCCTGGCGCGGATCCGCCTCGATCTGAGCTGGCTGATCGCGCTGGCGCTGCGGTTGGCCCGCGAACGGCGCCGGCCGGATTACTGTTTCTTCGTCGCTCCGCCCTTTCTCGCCGGCGTGCTGGCCCGTGCGCTCGCCCGCTGGTGGCGGGTGCCGGTGCAGTACCACGTCCAGGATCTGCAGGTCGATGCCGCGGCCGACCTCGGCATGCTGCCGCGCCCGCTGTGTGCGGCGATGCTCGCGATCGAGCGGTGGATCCTGCGTGGGGTCGACGTGCTCAGCACCGTCGGCCGTGGCATGCGCCGGCGCCTGCTGGCCAAGGACCCTGCGCGCATCCGCTGCCGTTTCCTACCCAACTGGGCCGATGCCACCGCGGTGCAGCCGGCGACCGGGGCCAATGCCTACCGCCGCGAATGGGGGCTGAACGACGAGGACGTGTTGGTGTTCTACAGCGGCAACATGGGGCGGAAGCAGGGGCTGGAGACGCTGGTCACCGCCCTCGCCGGTTGCGCCGACGACCCGCGGCTGCACGCGGTGCTCGCCGGCAGCGGCGCGGTGCGCGACGAAATCGCGGCGACCTGCAAGACCGATGGCCTCGACCGCATCCGGTTGATGGACCTGCAGCCGCGCGAGCGGCTCTCGGAGTTCCTCAATGCCGGCGACATCCACTGCCTGCCGCAGAAGCGCGCGGTCGCCGATCTGGTCCTGCCCTCCAAGCTGCTGAACATCATGGCCGCTGGCAAGCCGGTGATCGCCTGCGCCGAACCGAGCACCGAGCTGGCGACGATCGTGCGCACTGTCGGCTGCGGTCTGGTCGTCGCGCCGGAGGACCCGGCCGCGCTGCGCGCGGTCATCCTCGCCCTCGCTGCGGATCCGGCCCGGCGCCAGGCGATGGGCGTGGCCGCTCGGCGCTACGTCGAACACCGGCTCAGCCGCGCCGCGGTGCTCGACACCTTCGCTGCGCGGGTACGGCGACGGCTCGCCCGCCACCGCCGCGGCTGATGTCGGCCGGTCGCCCGGCCAGGCCTGGCTGGGCTCCGTTCTGCAGAAGTGGGCGCTGCCCCCTCGCGGCTTCGCCGCACCCGGTTCCCTCGCCAGCGCTCCTCGCGCTCCGCTGGGCGGTGCGCGAAACCACGGTGAGACCAAGCGTACACCATGGTGAATCCACTGAAAGTTGACAAAGTTGATCGCGTTTACGCAAGTCCAGCAATGACACAATCTTGTTTTTGCGCTGGTGATTACCGGAAGCCCAATGGGCGACGCGACGCTCACATCGCCTTCCGCAGGCGTATGACAGTCACACACAGCACCCCACTCGAGACCGGCGCCGGTCGCAGGTAGCGGCCATACCTCTCTGACGCCGGCCGCGGGCTCCGCTTCCTCCTCTCGGTCGGAGACCCACGATGCACTCGCTCGATCACATCAGCTTCCGACGCATCATGGCTTTCGGCCTGGCCGATCCGGTTGTCGTTACCGCCTGCCTCGCCGGAAGCCATCTCCTGTTCACCGGTAGCGCGCCCACCACCACCGCCAACGGCGCCCTGGGCCTGCTGCTGCTCGGCTTCACCACCCTGCTGGCCTTCGACTTCTGCGGCAGCAGCCGCGCGCTGCGCCCGGTCGACCTCGGCAACTGGTTGCTCTCCGTGTTCACGACCATGACCATGGTCAGCGCCATCGCCCTGGCTGGCGGAATGAGCGTCGGCTGGACCGGCCTGTTCCGCCCTGCGATCCTCGCCACCGCGCTGCCCGCCGCCGCCGTGATCCAGGCCCTGGCCCGGCTCTTGGTGTGGCTGCGCATCCACTGCCGCAAGCACAACTGCGCCGATGCCGAGCGGGTGATCCTGGCCGGTACCCCGGCCCAGTTGATGGCCTTCGCCTCCCACATCCGTGCGCATCACCTCCACGACGGCGAGATCGAGATCGTGGCCATGGCGATGGACAAGAGGGATCGCGAGCGCGACGACGCGACGGCGCGCGCCCGCTCCCAGCGCCTGTCCACCCCGATGCACGACCTCGACAACCTCGGCCTGCTGGTGGAGGAGCTAGACGCCGACCGGGTGGTGATCTGCGCCCGGCTCGAGGATCACCGCCTGGTCCAACGCGTGGCCAACAATCTCGCCAACCGGGTGGTGGTGGTCCAATACGCGCCCGATCTCTCGACCATGTCCTTCTTCCATGCCGGGGCCGGCAATTTCGCCGGACACCCGGTGTTGAGCATCAGCAGCCCGCCGCTGAGCCAGCGCTCGATGGTCATCAAGTGGATCGAGGACAAGCTCCTCTCCGCCTTCGCGATCCTCGTCTTCGCTCCAGTGATGGCGCTGGTCGCCCTGCTGATCAAGGCCACCAGCCGCGGTCCGGTTCTGTTCACCCAAGAGCGTCACGGCCTGGGCGGGCAACCGATCAAGGTCCACAAGTTCCGCACCATGTACGCCTCGCCAGGCCGGGTCATGAGCTTGTCCACCCGCACCAGCCCGGCGCTCGAACGGCGCCAGCTCGCCGCGGCGCACGCGCAGCTGCAACCGGTGGCGGTCGGCGCCGGCGCCGGCGTCGGTTTCGGTAACGAGGATTTCCTGCCGCAGGATCCGGTGGCCATTGCGCGCGATCCCGCGGCGGCACGCCTCGACCGCCGACTCGCGGGCGGCGTGGAGACCAACCTGGAGCCGAGCCCGAGCTCCGCGCCCCAGGCCATCGGCGGCAACGGCGCCTCCGCGCAGGACTCCTTCCGCCAGGCCACCGCCAACGACAGCCGCATCACCCCGATCGGGCGCTTCCTGCGCAAGACCTCGCTCGACGAACTGCCACAGTTCTTCGACGTGCTGCTCGGCCGGATGAGTCTGGTCGGCCCCAGGCCACACGCGATCAAGCACAACCTCAAGTTCTCCTCCGACGTGCACTTCCTGATGCGGCGCCACTTCGTCAAGCCGGGGATCACCGGTCTGGCCCAGATCAACGGCGCCCGCGGCGAGACCCGCACCGTCGCCGCGATGGCCCGCCGGGTGGAATACGACCTGACCTACATCCTCAACTGGTCGGTGTGGTTGGATCTCAAGATCCTCATCCTCACCGTCTTCAAGGGCTTCTACACGCCGCAACCATGAACCATCGAGCCGACCGATGACCACCACCATCACTCCCGATCAGGATGCCAGCCCCGAGGCGGTGCAGGCCACCACCGGCCATGCGGTCGAGGTCGACCTGGGCCGGTACGATCAGGGCTGGTTCGACCGCGGACGCGGTCCGATCGCCTGCATGCTCTGGGACATGGTCCAGACGCTGCTCATCGCGCCGAGCCCGCATTGCTTCTACTCCTGGCGCCGCTTCTGGTACCGCCTGTTCGGCGCGACCATCGGCAAGGACGTGCTGATCCGCAAGTCGGTCAAGTGCAACTACCCCTGGAAGTTGACCATCGGTGACCGCTGCTGGATCGGCGACGGGGCCACGCTCTACACCCTCGACCACATCACCCTGGATAGCGATGTGGTCGTTTCGCAGCAGGCCTATCTCTGCACCGGCAGCCACGACCCCAGCGATCCGGCCTTCGGGCTGCGCACCGCGCCGATCACCGTCCGCCGTGGCGCCTGGATCGCCCTCGGCGCGGTGGTGATGCCCGGCGCCACCATCGGCAACGGCGCGCTGATCGGCGCGCGCGCGGTGCTGACCCACGATGCCGCAGCGCGCACCATCTACACCGGCAGCCCCGCGCGCGAGCGCGGCCGGCGCGAGATCGTCGAGCGGGAGGTGGACGATGAGCCCGTCTGATACCTGCCCCCTCGAACCTCGCGAAGGCCTGCGAGCCGGTCCCGCCGCCGTCTGGTTGGTCTGGTTCGCCCGAGTGATCACCGGGTTCGGCATCGTCTCCGGCATCGGCTGGCTGCTCGACTTCGCGATCTTCGCCAGCCTGGCCGAAGCCGGATTGCGCCTGGCCGTGGCCAACTTCCTCGGTGCCTCGGTCGCGGTGACTTTCGTCTACTTCGCCAGCGTGCGCCACGTCTTCCGTTACGCCGGCGGCTTCCTCTACCTCAAGTTCGCCCTCTACGTCGCGTATCAGGTGCTGGCGATCACCGCCGCTTCGATCGCGGTCGAGGGCATCGCTCGTGCCTGGGGCATGCCTGGGATCTGGGCCAAGATCATCGTCACGCCGTTGACATTTGGCGCCAACTTCCTCTTCATGCTGTTGCTGGTCGGTCGGCGCCCCGACCCGGGCGCCCGCCCGGCCGGGTCTATCCGGGCTGCCGCTGCCGCCGACGACCCGGTCGTGGATCTGCGAGGGGGCTCCTGATGAGCAGGCCCGTTCGCCAGACCGTCGAACACACCACCGGTGCCCTGCTCGAGCGCGCTCCCGGCAAGGCCGCTCACGCGTCGGCCTGCACGACATATACCCAGTTCCGTGGAGAGTCAGCCATGACCGACCACGCCTCTGCCAACCTGGCTCCCGCTGCCGATCGGTTGCTGCTGTTCGTGCCGATGTACAACTGCGCGCCACAGATCGGCCGGGTGTTCGCCCGCTTCGACCCCGCGATCCAAGGCCTGTTCGCCGGGGTGCTGATCATCGACAACGGCTCGCGTGACGGCTCGGTCGCCGCGGCGATCGCCGCGACCGCGCAACTCGATCTGCCGGTGAGCCTCGTGCGCAACAATGAGAACTTCAACCTCGGTGGCTCGCACAAGGTCGCCTTCAACCACGCGCTCGATCATGGCTACACCCACGTGGTGGTCCTGCACGGCGATGATCAGGCGGATATCCGCGACATCGCCCCGCTGCTCGAACGCGGCGCGCATCGGCGCGCTGACTGCCTGCTCGGTTCGCGTTTCGGCACCGGTGCCCGGCGCGAGGGGTACTCCGCCCTGCGCACCGCGGGCAACTGGGCCTTCAACCTGCTGTTCTCGGCCGCCGCGCATCGCCCGCTGATCGACCTCGGCTCCGGGCTCAACTGCTTCGCTACCGCGCCGCTGGCCGACCGGTTCTACCTCACCCTGGCCGACGACCTCACCTTCAACTACCACCTGATCCTGGCCATCGCCCAACGCCGCCTGCGCTACCGCTTCTTCCCCATCACCTGGCGCGAAGAGGATCAGGTCAGCAACGTCAAGCTGCTGCGTCAGGCGGTGCGCGCGCTGCAGATCGTCGGCGGCTACACGCTCGAGCCGCGGGCCTACCTCGCCCGCTCGCACGCAGACCACCCCCCGCAGGACTACCGGGCGACGCTGCTGCACCAACATCCGCGGAGGGCCGCGGCATGACCCCCGACGCCACCGCTCCCACCCATCGCCTGGTGCCGATCGCCGCGAGCGATGATCGGCGCAGCATGGTGACCGCCCTGGTCCTGGGTGGGTCGGGGCGTGGTGCGCGGACCTACGCCGGGTTGACCTTCGCCGGCATCGCCCTGGTCGCCGGGCTGCTCGTGCTGCTGGTCGGCTACGTACCACCGACCAGCCATCCCTGGAGCTCGTTCATCCTGCTCGACGCCGGTTGGCGCACCGCCAACGGCCAGGTTGCCCACGTCGACTTCCACAGCCCGGTCGGCTTCATCTACACCGGCCTGCTCGGCGCGCTGATGCGCCTGGGTGGGGCGGGCCCCCGCGCGCTGGCGCTGCTGCCGCTGGCGCTGCTGGTGCCTTGCGCGCTCTGGGTCTGGTGGGTCAGTGTGCGGCGCTTCGCCCCCGCGGCTGCGGTGGCGGTCGCGAGTATGGCGATCCTGCATCTGCTCGCCATCGGCATGTTCGGCATGGCCGGTGACGCAGGGCTTTCCTACGCCGGGCAGTACAGCCGGGTGGCCTGGGCCGTGTTCATGGTCCTGGCGCTCCAGGCCGTGGTGCCGCCGCGCGTGGCGACGGCGCGGACCCGCATGATCGAGTGGTGCATCGCGGGTCTCGCCGTGGCCTTCCTGCTCGGGACCAAGTTCACCTACGGTCTGGCCGCGGTGCCGCTGCTGGGCCTCGGCGCCTGGCTCCAGCGCGATGCCCGGCCATGGCTGGTGCCGGCGACGGCGGCGGTCAGCTGCGTCGTCGCCTTCGGCCTCGCCCTGGTGCTGACCGGGTCGAGCGTCGGGGCGTATCTCGCTGACCTCGCGCTGGTCGCGCGCTCGAATCAACAGAACTCGCTCGGCCTGCTGCGCGACGAGATCCTCGAGGCCCCGCTGCTGCTCGCCACGATCACCCTGCTGTGCCTGCTCTGGCTCCTGCCGCGTTCGCGCAGCGTCGATCCGTTGCGCGGTCTCGGCCCGGTACCCGGCTCCTGGATCGCCATCGCCCTGGTCACCGTCCTCGGACTGGGTCTGAGCGCAACCAACGGCGGCGAGATCGCCTCGCCGGTCTATCCGCTGCTGATCGCGTTGGCTCTCGGCCTGGTCAGCGCGGGCTCGGCCGCGCCCGCGGCCGCGCTGAGCGCGCGGCGAAGCGGTGCCCTGCTCGCGGCGGTGGTCATCGCCGCGGTCTGCGCCGGGCTCGCCCAGCCGCTGTTGCAGGTCGGCGCCTACCGCGTGCGGGTCGGGGACGATCACGCCTGGCACGCCGCCACCGTCAGCCCGACGCTCGATGGTACCTGGTTCGCCCTGGTCGCGCGCCCGCCGGTCGATGCCGACGCGCTCTACGCCGACCTGGTCCAGAATCGCAAGACCTACCATCCGTTGCTGTTCTGGTACGCGCTGCGCGACGGCATCGCCCTGCTCGACGCACACAGCGACGAGCCGGCGGTGGTCGCGAGCACCGACTTCATCAACCCCTTTCCCTTTGCCATGGCCTGGCCCAGCCCGCGCGGCGACTGCCTCTACTGGCACTACGGTCGCAACGTCGGCCCCGGCCTGGATCTGGATCCCGCCTCGGTGTTTGCCGAGGTCGATCTGATCATGGATCCGGTCCGTCCGATCATCGCGCGCACCTGTGCATTCAAGTGGGAGCGCTACGGCTCCTGGCTCGACGCCCATTTCACCCACATCGCCACGACACAGTGGTGGCGCCTCTACGCGCGCCGGTCCGATGTACCGGCCGTCTCCCGCCCCCCCGCCATCACCTCGGTCCCGGACAGCCCTCGAGCCGCCCCCGGCCATACCCGAAGAGGAGAACTGCCATGACCTCTCACATGCATTTCCGCCACTTCCGTTCCCCGACTCTCACGGCGATCGCCATCCTGGCATCGCTGTTCGTCGCGGGCATCGGCCACGCCACCGAAGAGGACACCATCCTCTACGTCGAGAAGGGCACAACGGCAGCCGAGCTGGGCTACACGCTGTACCTGCCGCCGGGCTACAACGACCCGGCCAACAGCGAACGCCTGTACCCGGTGGTCGTCGCGCTGTTGGGCAACGGCGAACGGGGCGACGGAACCGCCGCCGACCTCGACAAGACCCTCAAGCACGGGCCGATGTTCAACATCAACAAGAAGGGTTGGAACTTCCCTGCGATCATCATCGGCCCGCAGTACCACAACGCCTGGAACAACAGCGACCCGCTGATCACCGTGCTCGACGAGGTGTTGATCAACTACCGTGCCGACCCCCAGGCGATCTACGCCACCGGGCTGTGCAACGGTGGTGAAGGCGCCTTCCGCCTGGCCAAGGACTACCCCAGCTACCTCGCGGCGATCATCCCGATCCAGAACAGCATGGACCCGGCCACGCCGGAGAACCTGGTCGACATCGACGTCTGGGCCTTCCATTCGTGGAGCGACGGCAGCTTCCCGCGCCGCCAGAGCGTGAAGTGGATGGAAGCCATCGCCGCCGCGCGCACCGGGACCACGATCGACTTCTGGCTCGGCTACACGCCGCCGCCAACGCCGAACTACGACGACCCCGACGCACCGCACGCCGGCATCACCCGCACCGCAGAGCTCGACCTCGACGCGCCGCAATTCATCTGGCGTGACGAGTTCAATTACGGGGTCTACCTGCCGGTGACCGACGGCACCTTCCGCCCGCAGCTGATGTGCACGCTGTGGCCGACCTCCTGGCACACCCCGAGCTGGAAGACGGCCTGGAACGACATCGACACCTGGGCCTGGCTGCTGCGCAAATCGCAAACCCGCACCCGGCCGCTGACCGAGTCCACCCTGACCTGGAACTACACGGGCTCGGACACCGTCGACATCCCGACCTGGATCCCGACGGTGCTCCCCGGGCGGCTGGAAGCCGAGGGCTTCGATCGCGGCCTGCCCGGCGCCGCCTTCCAGGACGACGTCGGCGAGGTCGACCTGGCCGGAGATGAGAGCGCGGTGGTCGACGCGGTCGCCGGCGAGTGGCTCGCCTACACCGTCTATGTACGCAACGGCGGCATCTTCGACCTCACCTTCCACGTCGCCTCGCCTGGCGGTGGCAGCCTGCGCCTGCGCGATGGCACCGGCAGCGATGTGACCGGTGCTGTGAACGTGCCCGACACCGGCGACGAGACCAGCTTCACCGCGGTCGAGATCGCCGATGTCACCCTGCCCGGCGGCCGGTCGACGCTCACGCTCGAGATCCTCGGCGGGCCGATCGCCATCGACGCGATCGAAGCCGCCGCCGACGAGCTGATCCTCGACAACCGCGATGCCACCCGCCTGACCCTCAGCGGCAACTGGCAGGCCTCGTCTGGCGTGTCCGGGTACTACGGCAGCGACTACTACTACACCAGCGACCTGCTCGCGCCGGATGCCACGGCCAGCTTCAGCGCCGCCATCCCCGCAGACGGCCAGTATCACGTCTACATCCGCTATGCGGCCAAGAGCAGCCGCTCCGACGCCGTGCCCGTGACCGTCACCCACGACGGCGGCACCAGCAACCACAGCGTGGACATGACCGTCGGTGGCGGCGTATGGCAGCACCTCGGCACCTACGGCTTCACCGCCGACGACGGCGGTATGGTGAGCATCTCCAGCAGCGGCACCAGCGGTTGGGTCATCGCCGACGCGGTGCGCTTCGTGCCCGTGCCCGATCCGGGCGAGGATCCGGTCGACCTGATCGTCGACAACCGCGACACCGCCTACACCGAGGCGGTCGGCGAGTGGTACATCAGCGCCAGCGTCGCCGGCTACCACGCCACCGACTATCACTACAGCAGCGAGCTGACCGGCGACTCCTTCGCCTACAGCGCCAACCTGCCGCGCACCACCGAGTACGACGTCTACATCCAGTACGCGGCCAAGGATTCGCGCTCGAACGCGGTGCCGGTCGACGTGCAGACCACCGGCGGCACCGTCACCCACAGCGTGGACATGACCACCGGCGGCGGCACCTGGCAGCACCTGGGCCGTTACGAACTCGCCGCCGGGCTCGAGGAGCGCGTGGTCCTGCGCACCGCGGGCACCAACGGCTGGGTCATCGCCGACGCCGTGCGCTTCGTCGAGTACGAACCCGAAGCGATCGTGCGGCCGTTCGATCTGATCATCGACAATCAGGATCTGCCCTACATGGAGTATGACGGCGAGTGGCTGGCGAGTTCCGGCGTGCCGGGATATTATGGCGAGGACTACCGCTACGCCGACGCTGGCATGGCGACCGCGGCGACCTTCCGCCCCGACCTCCCGCTGGCGCTGACCTACGATGTGTTCATCCGCTACGCGGCCAAGGACTCGCGCTCGGATGCGGTCAACGTCGATATCATTCATGCCGGTGGCACCACCACCGAAGTGGTCGACATGCAGATCAATGGCGGCATCTGGGTCCACCTCGGGCGTTTCGACTTCGCGGCCGGTACCGATGGCGCGGTGCGGGTGCGTACCGATGGCAGCCCGGGCTGGGCCATCGCCGACGCCGTCCGTTTCCAGGAGGTCGAGGACCTCGGCGGCGGTCCGCTCGACCTGATCGTCGACAACCGCGATACCGCCCAGACCGCCGCCACCGGCGATTGGGCGCTCAGCGACGGTGTCGCCGGTTTCTACGGTGATGATTACGCCTACGCCACGGGCGATGGCAAGAGCTTCAGCTTCATGCCCATGCTCCCGCGCTCCGCGCTGCTCGCGGTCTCGATCCGGTATGCGGCCAAGGACAGTCGCGACATCAGCGTCCCGGTCGAGGTGATCCACGCCGACGGCAGCTACACCTATGCCGTCGACATGACCGTCGACGGCGGCACCTGGGTCCCCCTCGGAGCCTTCGCCTTCGACGCCGGCGATTCCGGCGGGGTGGTGGTCACAACTGATGGCACCGACGGCTGGGTCATCGCCGACGCGGTCCGTTTCGAAGAGGTCGACAGCCTGCCGCCCTTCGCGGTGACCATCGACAACCGTGACCGGCTGCACACCAGCAGCGTTGGCGACTGGCCGACGAGCACCGCATCGGTCGGCTTCTACGCCGCGGACTACGCCTATGACGCCTCGGAGGGATCGGCCGGCAACAGCTTCACCTTCGCCCCGGTGATCCCGACCGCCGGCAGCTACGAGGTCTTCATCCAGCATCCCCATGACGAACAGCGGGCGAGCAACGTCGCCGTCGACCTGATCCATGCCGACGGCACCGCCAGCCTGAGTGTGGACCAGACCCAGCCGGCGGGCGGCGGCGCGCTCGACGAAGGCGAGATGAAGCACCTCGGCACCTACGACTTCGCCGCCGACGGCAGCGCGGCGATCGTCATCCGCAGCGACGGCGCCGACGGGTGGGTCACCGCCGACGCGATCACCATCCGCGAGACGACCGCCGCCAACCAGTGAGCCACCTGCAGAGGAGCCGGTGATGAACGCCGCTATGCAGACAGGACAGGATCGCTCGCTCACCCCCAACCGGGGGCATGGGCGCCGTCTGCCCTTTCTCGACGCGGCGCGTTCCTTCGCCATCCTCGGCGCGGTCGGCTGTCACGTCCTGCTTGCCTTCGCCGTGCTCCATCGCATCGACGACCTGGCGCTCAAGGCGGCGCTCAACGGCATCTTCCGCGTCTGCGCCCCGCTGTTCTTCATGATCTTCGGCGTGCTGCTCGAACTGGTCTATGTGCGCAAATGGCAGGCGGGTCAGGGGCGGGCGGTCAGCGCCCGCCTGGCGGTGCGCTCGCTCCAGTGCCTGACCGGCTATCTCATCGGCGTGGTCTGCGCGGTGCTCGGCGGCAACATGGCCGCTCCCGAAATCCTGCCGGCGGTGGCCGGGTTCGCCGGCGCGCCGATGGTCGGCGTGCTGCGCTTCTACGCCATGGCCCTGCTGATCGCCATCCCGCTGCTGGCCTGCCGCGTGCGTTTCGGCCCTGCAGTGCCGCTGGTGCTCCTGGCGCTGATCTGGATCGCCGATCCGCTGGTCGCCCTGCTGCCGTTGCCGCCCGGCGAGTCCGCCTGGGGCGTGTTCTGGGGCCGCCTGATCGGTCGCCCGCACATCGGCGTGGGCGGCTCGACCATGCACAATTTCACCATCGTGCTCTACGGCCTGTTGCTGGGGCAGCACCTGCGTGCACGTCAGGCGCGGGAACTGCCGCTCTTCGGCGGCCGTCTGCCTTGGCTGACCATCGCGCTCTGCGGCGGGGTGGTCGCGGTCTACGCGCTCCAGCACGGGCCGCTCTGGGTCGCGGAGGGTTTCCTCAACACCCGGATGACGTTGCGCGTCGCCCACCATCCCGCCTACTATGCGATCGTCATCCCCTACGCCCTCGCGGTGTTGTGGGTGGCGCAACGCTGGCAGCGCGCGCTGATGCGCACCGGTCCCATCCTCAGTCTCGGCCGCTATTCGCTGATGGCCTTTACCCTGGGCAACGCCCCGCTCGCCGCCCTCCCGGCCATGCAGGGGCTCCCGTTCCTGGCCGCGGTCGGCGTCAGCATCGCCTACATGGCCGCATTCGTGGCCGTGATCCACATCTATGCCGCCTGTGTTCGCAAGTGTCCGGTGAGCAAGGAGAAGGCCACCGCGCCCCCATCACAGGTAATGCCCGAACTCGGCTACGCAGCATCGTCGCCGCGTCCCCGGATCTCGTCATAGAAGGAGGACATCATGTGTGCCTACGTCCATGGACGACCAAGTGCCGAGACCGCCGGTGGCTCCGTCCGCTCGCACCGCATCCCACTGCACGTGCGTCTCGCGCGCTGCGCGACCCTCGCCCTCTGTGCCACCGGGCTCGCCGCCCTCGACCTGCCGCCACCGGTCGAAGGTATGACCTTGCATCCGGCTGGTTCCGCGGGCGGATTGTCGCACGGCTTCGCCGAGTACATCCCCCACGGCTATGACGACCATCCCGACCGGCGCTATCCGGTGATCGTCTTCTTCGGCGGCACCGGCGAGCGGGGCGACACCAGCCCCGGCAACACTGGCGAGCTCGGCCGCATGGCCGGCAGCGGGCCGCTACGCATCGCGCGCGATGAGAAGACGAGCATTTGGGATTTCGACGACCACGCCAACGGGGGCGCGGCGATCATCATCGGCCCGCAGCTGAGCAAGGACGCCAACGAGAAGTACACCGGCAACAGCCTCGATGCGATCGATGTCATCCTCACTGCGGTGCTCGCCTCACGTCGGGCCGACCCTGACCGGGTCGCGCTCACCGGCTTCAGTCTCGGCGGTGGCGGCGTGTGGCTCTACGCCCAACGCGTGCCCGACCGCTTCGCCGCCCTGGTGCCGATCTGCGGTGCGGCTCCACCGCAGGATCACTACAAATACCACAACATCGCCGGTGCGGGGGTCTGGGCGGTGCATTGCTATGGCGACGGCGTCGTCTCGCACACGTGGACCAGCGGTTGGCTCGATCACATCGCGACCGAAGTGGCCGGCGCCGTGGCCGATCCGGTGATGGACAGCTACCCGTCCGACTCCGGTGTTGCGAGCACCGATCTCACCGCACATTTCGATCTCGACCAGGGCTGGCGCTGGTCGTACGTCGATAGCGACGGCCATCGTGCCGGCATGGCCGTGCCCGACGGTGCGACGAGCGAGAACCTGCGCTATACCCTGTTCAAAGGCAACGGACACGGCGGCTGGAACGAAACCTACAACAACCCCGACGTCTACGCGTGGTTGTTGCGCCAGACCCGGGCCGTGAGAGAGCAGACCAGCATGAGCCTGATCATCGACAATGCGGACGCGGCGACCAGCACCGTCGGCACCTGGTCGAGCAGCAGCGGTGTGCCCGGCTACTACGCCGATGACTATGCCTACGCCGATCCGCAGGGCGGTTCTGGTTCGCGGTTCAAGTTCCTGCCCGATTTCGCCCAATCCGGCTCCTACAAGCTCTACCTGTGGTGGAACGCCAAGGACAGCCGCGATCAGGCGGTGCCGGTGGTCATCGATCACGCCGGCGGCCGCGCCTGCCTGACCGTCGATCAACGCACCAACGGCGGTCGCTGGAACCTGCTCGGCACCTGGGATTTCGCGGCCGGGACCGGCGCCTCGGTCTCGGTGCGCAACGACGACACCAGCGGCTGGTGCATCGCCGATGCGGTCGCCTTCGAACGCGTCGGCCCCCCGGCGAGCCGGATGCGGACGGTCAGATTGCGCTTCGGGAGCGATACCAGCTGCGTCGAAGCGATCCGCTCCGAGCTCGGCGGCATCCCTTGCGAGGATCCGGTGCGGATCGATGTCACCAACACCGACGGCACCTTCCCCGCCTCCGCGTGCGAGAACGAGCAGCATTTCATCATCGAACCGATGCCCGAAGGCCTTGGCGCACTGGATCGCGGTCGCCAGCGCCTGGGGCGCATGCTCGCGCGCATCCTCCCCGATCCTTTCGCCACCGCGGTGGCCAGCCTGTCACTCTGACTGCAAGGAGCCTCGTCATGCCTGCCCTCTCAGAAGCCGAAACCGCAGAAATCCGTCGCCTCGGCCGCAGCCTCGCCGGCAAGGAACTCGAACCGGACCTCCACGCGCTCGCCAGATTGCTGCGTGAGTGGGAGGCCGACGCGGCGACCATAGATACGGTGATCGAAGCGATGCACGATTTCATCCGGCGCGACAACTACATCATCGCCAAGAAATACGGCCCAGACAACCCATACCTCCACCTGCTCGTCGCCGGCAAGATCAAGGAACACGTGATCGAGTTCTCCGACGTCCACGAAGCGCACCTGCGCAAGCGCCTGGAGCGGATCAACACGGTGTTCTGATCCAGGGTCGCGAGCCCTCCTGTTCCGCCACCCTGGTTTTGGCCACGATGATCCCCGGTGGCTGGTTCTGCGGTGTCCCCGGCGTCCTCGCCATGCCGGCGCTGCTGGCGGTCCGCGCGTGGGCGAAGGGCGACCGCGCCTGGTTGGTCGCCACGATCGCCCTGCCGCCGCAGCCAGAGGCGCACCGGTCCGGTGGCGTGCGCGCGGGGGGGGTGAGCGGCTCGACCGCCAGTGGTCCGGATTGTGTCATTGCGATAGACGGTCGTGGCGACCGGGTTCCTGGTTCGTAACTACTCAGGGGCGAAGCCCCTGAGTGGTTAAAGATGGCATTACTCGTACCATCAACGGTAACCTCTCATGATTTCTCCGTGTCT
>CAZTGE010000046.1:0-28281 GCA_964612995.1 uncultured candidatus Brocadiaceae bacterium
AAACCGCTCCTCGGTCGGCCGGTCGCCCAGCCAGGCCTGGCTGGGCTCCGGTTTGTGGCAGAGGGGGCGCTGCCCCCTCGCGACTCGGTCGTCGCTCGCCAGCTGCGCTGGCGTTTTCGGCGGTGCTACGCTCCGTTGCTCCGTTTTTTCGCCGGAGCACGCTGTCACCGGCGCTCCGCCCAACGCGGAACGCAGTCCGAGCCCCGCTGCCCCACTTGGACGCAAGGCCAACCGGCGTCGATGCTTGCCTTCGCCTGGGCCCCTACGATACTGCCGGCGGATCGAGCAGCTACTCGATCTCTTCTCGGCCTGCGCCGCCGCATCGCACATTCTGGCGCCGCAGGCCTCACCGACCTGTCAGGAGAGTTATTTGCGAGGTCGTCGTAGAATGCGGGTACCCGTGCCGCCGCCGGACAACAACCGGGCACGGATGAACGAGCGGATCCGAGTTCCCCAGGTCCTGCTCATCGATGAAGAGGGAACCAAGGTCGGCGTCGTCCCGACCGATCAAGCCCGCAGCCAGGCCCAAGCCGCGGAACAGGATCTGGTCGAGGTTGCGCCGAACGCCCGCCCGCCGGTCTGCCGGATCATGGATTACGGCAAATACCTGTTCGAGCAGCAGAAGAAGGACAAGGTCAACAAGGCCAAGCGGTCCCACGCCAACGACACCAAGGAGGTCCGCCTCCGTCCCGGGACCGGCAAGGGCGATATGGACATCAAGGCGGGCAAAGCCCGCAAGTTCATCGAAGAAGGCTACAAGGTCGGCATCCAGCTCCAGTTCCGTGGTCGCGAACGCGCCCATCCCGAGGTGGCGATCGCGAAGATCCACGAGTTCGCCAAGATGCTCGAGGATATCGCCAAGATCGAACGTCCGCCGCGCCAGGAAGGCCGCCGGATGAACGCCCTGCTGGCTCCCAGCAAGAAGTAGCCACGCCCCTGTTGCGCGCAGCGCCGGAGCACGGACGCCGGAAACGGTGTTCGCGTTCCGGCGTATGGTAGCTGGTCATCACGGGCCCTCGGCTGGTGGTCCGTCCAGCCGCCCCACCAACCGCCCGACAAGGCAGACGGTGAAGGTCATCGGCACGGCCATCAGCAACGAGGGCAGCATCAACCGCGGATCTTCGGGGAAGAAGGCCATGGCGAAGACCATCCCCAGGCCGTTGTTCATGTAGACCGCATTGCAGGTGAAGGCCACGGCGTCGGCCGGCGCGAGCCAGATCCGCAACAGCCGCCCGCAGACCAGGAACACGGCGCTGACGAGCACCACCCCGATCAGCGGCAGCGTGACCAGACGCCTGGGATCGACCGCCAAGGCCGCGAGCCGATCGCGGGCCGCCACGGTGGCGACAAACAACAGCACCGCGTTGCAGCCCAAGGCGATGGTGGTGAAGCCCGCGCGCTTGCGTTCGATCCATCCCGGCCACCGCCAGCGCACGAACTGGGCCAGGGTCAGCGGTGCGAGCAGCATACCGGCGAGGAACGCGGCCTGCGCGGCCATCACAGCGATGTCTGCCCCACGCGTCGCCACGCCGGTCAGCTGCCCGGCCACGCCGAGCAGGGGCGGCACGGTGAATGGCGCCAGCGCCGAGGTCACCAGGATCAGTGCCAGCGCCAGGGCCACGTTGCCGCGCTGCACATCGGCGAACGCGCCAGAGGTCATTCCGGCCGGCATCGCCGCGAGCAGGAACAGACCAGGCGCCCAGTCCGGCGCCAGCCACCAGGCGAGCAGAAACACCGGCAGCGGCAACACCAGCAGCTTGAGAGCGGCGAGGGCGAGGATCCGCGGCCAGACCGCCAGCTCGCGCCCGATGCGCACGAACGAGACCTTGAGACAGGTGAAGAACAACACGCAGGCCAGCAGCACCGGCATCGCCTGCCGCCCGCCCGGCAACGGCCAGGGGAACAACGCCCCGCATAGCAGCGCGGCCCAGGCGATGATCCAGAAGTGCCGACCGAGCAGTGCGACAGGGAACGACATCGCCGGCGATCATGCCGTCACTCGCGAAATCGCCACCCATCCCGACGCCGCGATCCGCTTGCCCCGCATTGGGTGGTGAAACCTGCGTGAAGCGCACTAGGCTGCGCCACACGGGGGCGCAGATGACTCGACCTTTACGCGTTGCGGCGCTGAGCGTTTCGGCCGGCGATGGCCACATGCGCGCTGCAGAGTCGCTGGCGGCGATCGCCGCGGAGCAGGGCCGGCCGGTCGAGATCCATCATCTCGACGTGATGGAACTGGTAGGGGGCTTCTTCAAGAAGGCCTACGCCGATGGCTACATCCGGCTGGTGGACAAGCATCCGCAGCTCTGGGCCTACTTCTACCGCCGCACCGACTGCGCCAACTGGGACAGCACCCTCAACCGCTTCATCCAGGGCGTGGAACGCTTCAACGCGCGCAAGCTCAAGACCTGGCTGCGCCGGCTCGACCCCGACCATGTCGTCTGCACCCACTTCCTCCCGGCGCAGTTCCTGTCCAAGATGCTCGACAAGGGAACCTGGAACAAACCGGTGTGGGTGGTGATCACCGATTTCGACTGCCACGGCCTGTGGCTGATGCCGCACATGACCGGCTACTTCGCGGCCAATGCCGAAGTCGGATGGCGCCTGCGCCTGCGCGGACTGCGCACCGAACGCCTCGAGATCAGCGGCATTCCGATCATGCCTCAATTCGCCCGCGACTACGACCGCGTCGAGTGCGCCCGCGCCATCGGGCTCGACCCGCAGCGCACGACGCTGTTGATGATGGCCGGCGGCGCCGGTCTGGCGGGGCTCGACGTCCTCGCCGCCCGTCTGCTCGACCTGCCCGGCAACTTCCAGATCATCGCGTTGGCCGGACGCAACGCCGCGATGCTCGGCAAGCTCAAGCGGCTCCAGGAGCGGGCCACCGGGCGCCTGGTCGCCCACCCCTTCACCCCCACCATCGAACGGTTGATGGCCTGCAGCGATCTGGCGATCACCAAGCCCGGCGGCCTGACCACCTCCGAGTGCCTGGCCATGGGGTTGCCGATGGTGGTGACCTCGCCGATCCCGGGCCAGGAGGAACGCAACGCCGACCACCTGCTGGAGAACGGCTGTGCGGTCAAGGCCTATGACGACGCCACGCTCGCCTACAAGGTCCACACCCTGCTCGGCGACCCACCGCGTCTGGCCAAGATGCGCGAGCGCGCCGTGGCACTCGGTCGCCCCGGCGCCGCGAAGCGCATCATCGACGTGCTGCTCGAACAGGGCACCACCAGCACCGTGGCCCGCTGAGCCCCGCAATCACGCGGGCAGACGCGCTCGCAGCTCCGCGAACAGGTCGGGCGCATCCGTCGGCGAGAGAGGATGCTGCTGATAGGGGTCGGCATCGTCGTCGAAACAGAGTTCGTAGGGCTCTGCGTCGAGATCCTCGCAGACGAAACTATGATGTAGGGTCTTCACCCCGCGCGCGGCCACACGGAAGCCCCGGTGCAGACCGCTGGCGTCTTGCGGACCTGGCACGTTGCGCATGAACGGCACCGCCTCCGGCCGGGCCGGAGCGGGGCCATCGGTCCACAACCCGCTGTAATCACGGCCGTCGATGCCAGTGGGGACCATCGCACGGTGGCCCAGCAGGCCGAGCAGGGTCGGCATGATGTCGATCGGGCTGAGCAGCAGATCATCGACCGCCGGCGCGAGCAGGCCTGGCGCGCGCAGCAGGAACGGCACGTCGAAGCATTCGCTCCAGATCCGGTTCTTGCCCCGTACGCCGTGGCTGCACAGGCACTCGCCATGGTCCGCGGTGAACAGCACCAGCGTGTCCTCGGCCACCCCCGCCGCGGCCAGGGCCCGGAGGATGCGGCCGAAGCACCGGTCCACGCCGGTCACCTGGGCGAAGTAGTAGCGGGCCGCGGCCAGCTCCGCCGGCGAGCCGCTGACGTTCGGACGCACGAGCAGCTCGTCGAGCGGCCTGTGTGCGTACAGGGCCAGATCCTCGGCCATGCAATCGTCTACCGAGTCGTTGGGCGTGTGCGGCGGATTCATCGCCACGAACAGCGCGAAGGGATCCGCGCCAACGGCCTGACGGCTGATGAAATCGCAGGCCACGTCGGCTTCGTGCTCGGGGGACCATCGCTCCGGATCGATACGCTCGCCGACCTCGTTCCAGTAGTGCGGCCGCTTGTGTACATCGAAGGTGCCGTAGCTGTGCCAGAAGCCGATGCCGTGGCGCCGTTCGGGCGGCGTGTAGACATCCCATCCGCCGGGATACCAGTCCGGACGATCCGGGTCGAAGCAGTGCGGATAGTCGAGGTGCCATTTGCCGATGTAGCCCGTGGCGTAGCCGGCATCAGCGAGCAGGTCGGTCAGGCAGGTCAGCTCCGGGCGCAGATGGCAATCGGGGCGATCGTGGCCGCAGTTGTGCGGTACCCCGTTGTGCTGCGGCAACAGACCGGAGAAGAGCATGCCCCGGTAGGCACTACAGACCGGAGCGGTCGAGGTCGCACGCGACAAGACCAGCGACTCGCGTGCGAAGGCGTCGAGATGCGGCGTGTGGACCGGGTCGCCGCCGCCGCGCAGGTGTCCGGCGAAGCCGGGCGCCGACCACAGGCCCAGCGACTGGGTGCGGAACTGATCCGGGAAGACCATCACCAGATTGCGCGGCCTCCGGCCGCCAGCCGGTCCCCCTGCGTCGTGTCCCTGCATCCTCGCCTCCGGTCACTCCGCTGGATGCACCCCAGCGCACCGACAGACAGCATCACGATTTCGCGCCACCCGCCACGCCCCATTTCCGGCGACCGGACAACCGGATCGCGACACGGTAACCAGTGTGTGCAGGCGCTCAGGCACCTTCGAGGGAGCTGACCCCACGCACGCGCGGCGCACACCCGTTCCCCCTTCCGGTCGGGGATCGCCGGACATCCCGGCCTTTTCGCCGGGCCTATGGCCGATTCCGGCAGTACACCACGCCCCGTCCCACCCCATCCGACAGGAGCAGAGTGACTCGCAGCAGACTGAAGATGAGCTCTGTCTGACGCATCCCCGATGCGCAGACCTCTTCGATCTGCTATACTACACGACATATGGATAATCATCGCATCGCAGATCTGATCGACGAGATCGGCGACCTCGAAGACCTGCGCGGCGGCAACAGCTTCCGGGTCCGCTCCTACCACCAGGCGGCCCAGGCGGTCCGTAATGCCAGCGAATCCCTGTCCACCAAGGTCGATGCGGGCGAGGACCTCTCACGCCTGCGCAACATCGGCACGAGCATCGCCGGGAAGATCGCCCAGATCGTCAAGACCGGCACCTGCCCCAAGCTCGAACAGCTGCGCGCAGAGCAACCCGAGGCCATCACCCGCCTGCTCGCCATTCCCGGCCTGGGCGCCAAACGGGTACGGCAACTACAACGCGAACTCGACGTGGAAACCTTCGCCGCATTGCGGCAGGCCTGCGAGGACCATCGCGTGCGCGAGCTCGATGGTTGGGGTGCGAAGAGCGAAGCGAAACTGCTGCATGCGATCGAGCTCGCCAGCCAGGCCAGCGGCCGGATGCTGCGCGACCGCGCCGAGGCCCAGGTCGCCGCCATCGCAACCGCGATCGCCGAGAGCGATCAGGTCGAACGCTGGACGGTGGCCGGCAGCTACCGTCGGCGCAAACCGACCTGCGGCGATCTGGACGTGCTGATCCAATGCACCGACCGCACGGCGGTCGGCGAGCTGTTGCTCGAGCAGCTGGAGATCGCCGACGTCATCGCTCGCGGCCGCGAGAAGCTCAGCGTACGTCTGGTCGACGGGCCCCAGGTCGACGTGCGTTTCGTGGAGGCGGGCGCCTACGGCGCGGCCGAGATGTACTTCACCGGCAACAAACAACACAACCTGGCCCTGCGCCGACGCGCCAACAGCCAGCACCGCAAACTCAGCGAGTATGGGCTGTTCAGCGGTGACGAACGCATCGCGAGCAAAGACGAGCCGTCGGTCTACCAGGCGCTGCATCTCGACTGGGTTCCGCCGGAGTTGCGCGAGGGACGCGGCGAGATCGAAGCCGCGGCGGCGAGTGAGCTGCCGCCGTTGATCGAACTCGATCAGGTGCGCGGCGACCTGCAGTCGCACAGCACCGCCAGCGATGGCGCTGACAGCATCGAAGACATGGCCGCCGCCGCGCAGGATCGCGGCTATCGTTTCTTCGCCATCACCGACCATTCGCAATCCCAGACCCAGGCCGGGGGCCTGGACGACGAGCAGGCCAGACGCCATGCCGATCGCCTGCGCGCGGTCGATGACGAGCTCGACGGGCTGTGGCTGCTGGCCGGCATCGAGGTCGACATCCGCAAGGACGGCAGCCTCGATCTCGACGCGGAGACCCTGCGCCGCTTCGACTGGGTGGTGGCCAGCATACACGATCATTTCGAACTCGGCGAAGAAGCCCAGACCCAGCGCCTCGAACGGGCCTTCGCCTCTGGTCTGGTCGATTGCTGGGGGCACCCCACCAGCCGCATGTTCGGCAAACGCCAGGGGATCGTCTTCGATCACGAGCGTGTCTTCGACGTCTGCGCCCGGCATCGGGTCTGCGTCGAGATCAACGCCCAACCCATGCGGCTCGACCTGCCCGACGAGCTCTGCGGCGCGGTCTGCGAGGCCGGAGCGCTGTTCTCGCTCGGCACCGACGCCCACAGCACCAGCAGCCTCGAATTCATGCGCTACGGCGTCGACGCCGCCCGGCGCGGGTGGCTGACCCGCGAACACGTCATCAACACCCTTACGGTCAAACAACTGCGCAAGCATCTCGCCGCGCGTCGCGCCTAGCCCGGATCCCTCATGAGCAACGTCGCGAAAAGTCGTGGCGTGCTGTCAATACAGGGCTTCGCGACCGAAGCGAACCGGAGCGCAGCAGCGCTACGTGAGGATCCGCCGAGCGAGCGAAGTCCTGTAGTGGCGGTGCAATACGGCTTTGCAGCAGTTGTCTCGCGAGCAACGTCGCGAAGAGTCGTGGCGTGCTGTCAATACAGGGTGTAACCACTCAGGCCCATCGGGCATGAGTAGTCACCAGCCATATCTGGGCCCCATCGCACCCGATGGGGTCTGGCACCGAGTGGTGGGCAAGCGGGTATCGCCGCAGGCGATAGCTGGCCCCAGTGGGGCCAGACCCGTGGAGCGCAAGCGCAGCCCCGCAGGCCGTCAGGCCGAGGAGCAAGTGCCGCCGGAGGGCGGATACGTTTCGGCGCAGCCGATCCGCCCACGCCTGAATCTGCCTGCAGATTCAGGTGAACCACGACAAAGCCAGAGGGGCAGGTCCTCACGCAGTGAGGACCGTAGGGGCGAAGCCCCTGAGTAGTTACGCGCCGACAACACACAGGCCGACGGCGGGAATCCCACCGTCGGCCCGACGTGGCTGTGACGCGACCGGAACTCAGCTGGTGAAGCTGGTCTCCCAGTGACCGTGCACATTGCAGAATTCACGCACCGTGGCCTTCGTCGGCACGTCGGGGAAGATGGCCTTGGGATCCTGGCCCGGCTTGAGATGAACTCGCTGCACCGCATCCTCGGTAAGGACCTCGACCCACTCGATGAAGTGCTCGTCTTCCATCGGGTGCGGGGTCGAGCCGACCTGTACCTGCAGCTTGCCGTCGACGACGCTGCATTCGGGCACGTGCTTCTCGGCCCCCTTGTCCTCGGTCTTGGTCGTCTGCAGCTTCATGTTCTCGCCGCAGCAGACGAGGGCTTCAGAGCCGCCGTGCAGAACCTCGACGATATTACCGCAAAGGTCGCACTTGTAGATCTGGGCCGGCTTGGTGGCAGTCATGGATGGGTCTCCTCGGGTTCAGTGACCAGTGTGGTCGTTGACAGGACATGGTGGATGATGGGCGGCCGGGCGGTCGTTTCCACAACCGAGCACCGGTTCGACCGGACGCGAAGCATAGCCCGCAGGCAGCGCAGGGCGATCGCGGCGCGGCGCCGATGAGGGGCAACGCCTAGCCCTGACTACACTTGCACCAACACTCCTCCGCGCCGGGCCGCAAACAGGTGTGTATCGCCTCACGACGGCGACGCGTCGCCATCGGCCGAGCCCGAGCGCCCCGCGGACGTACGCGAGCTGGGATCCTGCCGGGCCTGCGCGCCGCGTGCGTCTGCGGCCTGCTCTTCGGCCACCACTCCGCGTTGCGCACCGACCGCGGATTCGTGTTCGCTGTCGCCCTTGGCGTCGCGCTTGCGCTCGTCGAGCGAACGTACCCCCTCGGCCCGGCCGTAGATGATGAGGACATCCCCGGCGTGAAGGGTCGTGTCAGGCTGGGGAGCGCCGAGGAAAGTACCTTCGGAGCGCTGCACCGCCAACACCAGGACCCCTTCCTCGCGCAGGTTGCACGAACGCAGCGTACGCCCGGCCAGCCAGTCGTCGGTATCGACGCGCAGCTCGTAGACCCGATAACCGCTGCGCAGATGCAGTACGCTCTCGTAGTCGCGGATCTGGAAGTCGGTGAACCGATCGAGCATCCGGCTGATGATCTCCGACAGATGCCGATCGATCCAGCCGCTGGTGCTGGCCACCCACAGCACCGCCACCCCACCGCCGATCAGCAGCAGTTTGATCCAGGCATCGATGCCATCCTGCGGCGCGATGAAGGTCAACAACAGACTGGTGATGCCGGTCACCACGCCGGCGTTACCCAGCAGCATCAGCGTGAACACGATCCGTCGCCGCACCGGGTGGGTGGTGATGTGTTCCGCCTCGCCGGTCGTGAACCCGACGCCGGTGAAGGCCGAGCGCGCCTGGAACCGCGCCATTTCGCGCGAGAGCCCGGTATGCGCAAGCGCCACGCTGGCGATCCGGGTGACCAGGATCGAGAGGCTGAGAATCAGCAACAACGATATCAATGCGCCCATGATGCAGCTCCCGGGCGCTCCGCGCCCCGTGGCGCGTCGGCACGACGGCTCACACCCGCAACAGACGCGCGTTGATCGCCACGATCACCGTGCTCACCGACATGATGATCGCACCCACTGCCGGCGGCAGGATGATCCCCACCCCGGCGAGCACGCCGGCGGCCAGGGGAATGGCGATGACATTGTAGCCCGTGGCCCAGAACAGGTTCTGGACCACCTTGCGATAGGTCGCGCGTGCCAGATCGAACACCCGGGCCACGTCGCGCGGATCGTCCTCGACCAGCACCACGTCGGCGGCCTCGATCGCCACGTCGGTTCCCGCACCGATGGCGATCCCGATATCGGCGCTGGCCAGGGCCGGGGCGTCGTTGATGCCGTCGCCGACCATCGCGACCACCAGACCCCGTTGTTGGACCTCGGCGATCTTGTCGGCTTTGGCGTCAGGAAGCACGCCGGCGAAATACTCGTCGATCCCGAGCTGTTCCGCGACCCGTCTGGCGACCCGCTCGTTGTCGCCAGTGATCATCATGCAGCGCACACCGTTGGCCTTGAGATGATCGATCGCGGAGCGCGACTCATCACGGACCACGTCGCTCAGGGCGATCGCGCCCACAGCGCGGCCACCGATCGCGACCACCACCACCGTGGTCCCCTCCTGCGCCAGTTCATCCAGCTGTGCGTGATCGCAGTCGATCCCCTCGGCTTCGAGATGATCGCGAGACACGATGCGGATCTCCTCGTCGCCGATCCGGCCGCTCACCCCCCGCCCGCGCAGGGCGGAGAAATCGGTGACCTCGGGCAGGTTCTCGGCCGATTCCGCGATCGCGCGCGCGATCGGGTGTTCGCTGTGCGATTCGACCGCCGCGGCCTTGCGCAGCAATTCCTGACGCGCCTGCTCGTTGTCGGCGTCGTCGAAGACCTGCACGCTATCGACGGCGAAACGCCCCTCGGTCAGCGTGCCGGTCTTGTCGAAGACCACCGCCTCGACCTTGCGCGCGCGCTCGAACGCGACGCGGTTGCGGATCAGCAGTCCTCCGCTCGCGGCGATCGCCGTCGAGACGGCGACCACCAACGGGACCGCCAGCCCGAGGGCGTGCGGGCAGGTGATGACCATCACCGTCACCGCACGCTCGAGTGCGAAGGCGAACTCGCTGTCCACGGCCAGGTACCACACCAGCACGGTGATCAGGCCCGCGCCCAGAGCGATGCCGGTGAGCCAGGCCGCCGCGCGGTTGGCCAGATCCTGTCCGCGCGATTTCGTTTCCTGGGCCGAGCGCACCAGCTCGATCACCTGGGCGAGATAGGTCTCGCCGCCGGTCTTGGTCACACGCAGGGTCAGACTGCCATCGCCGTTGATGGCGCCGCCGACAACCTCGTCGTCGACCTCCTTGCTCACCGGTTCGCTCTCGCCGCTGATCATGTGCTGGTCGACGGCGCTCGCGCCATCGACGATCACCCCGTCGACCGGGATCTTCTCGCCCGGCCGGACCAGCACCCGGTCATCGGCCTGCAGCTCGCTGACCGCCACGTCACGCGTCTCGCCGTCCTCATCCAGCCGATGGGCCTGCGCTGGCATCAGCCGTACCAGCTCATCGAGCGCCCGTGACGCTCCCATCACCGAGCGCATCTCGATCCAGTGCCCCAACAGCATGACGTCGATCAGGGTGGCCAGCTCCCAGAAGAAGACTTTGCCGCCGATGCCGAAGACCACCGCGCTGCTGTAACTATAGGCGACGATGATCGCCACCGCGATCAGGGTCATCATCCCCGGCTGCCGCTTGCCCAGCTCCTTGCCCAACCCCTTGAGGAAAGGCCAGCCGCCGTAGACGAAGACGGCCGTCGCCAGCGCCCATAGCACCCAGTGGTCACCGGGGAAGGCGGTGACCTCACCCAATCCGGTCCAAGACCGGATCGTCGGCGAGATCAACAACATCGGCACGGTCAGCGTCAGGCTGATCCAGAAACGGCGTCGGAAATCCCGCACCATGTGTTGATGGTGGCTGTGATGCCCGCCGTGCCCCTTGCCACCGTGGTCGTGTCCACCCTGGCCGTGATCGTTTTCCCGCTCCCCGTGGTGATCGCCACCGTGTTCCTGATGGCCCGCCTGATCCTCGGGTTGATCCGGGCGTTCCTCCTCACTGGCAGATGCGCTCATGCACGATTCTCCTGTTGCGATCGGTTAACCGAAAGCACTGGCACCCCACGAAATGTACAGGCGCGGCATCCGACGTAACCGCGGTTGAACGGGGAACGGTCACGAACCGGCATCCGCATCGCGGTGGATGGCGCCGCGGCGCTCGAGCACCGTAAACAGCCGCGGCAGCAGCAGGCTGGCGCCGATCGCGGTCAGCAGGCTGGTGAACACCAGTGCCGCATAGAGCGCATCGCCGATGTGGTCACGCGCCGCCATCGCGATGATCATCGTGATCTCGGCCCGGGGCACCATGCTCATCCCGAGCGTCACAGCGGTGGGCAGACCGACGAAGGGCAGAGCCGGCAGCGTGGTGCCGAGGATCTTGCCCCCCACCGCCGCGACCAGCACCACGCCGCTGGTGCCCACCATCGCCCAGGACAACGCCGCGCCGTGTACCTGCATGGCGATGGCCACGAAGAAGAAGGGCACCAGGGTATCGTAGAGCGTGCGGAAGGCGCTGCCGCCGCGGCAGGTCTCCCGATCGGGCGACAGGGCCAATCCGGCGACGAAGGCGCCGATGGCCAGAGACAGGCCGGCGACCGCGGTCAGCGCCGCGACCACCAACACGAGGGCGACCACGCTCACCGCCGGATCCGGTCCACGCTCCCATGCCTTGAGTGCCGCCATCAGATGCGGCCGCACCCAGCGCGAAAACACCAGCGCCAGGCCGGCGATGCCGACCAGGATCAGCAGCGAGACGCCACCCTGACGCAGGACGATGCCGGTGATGTCGTCGTCGCTGCCCAGATGCTGCAGCACCGCGAGCAGGATGCCCAGGATCACGATACCGGATACATCATCGAGCTCGGCCACATCCACGAACAGCTCGCCCGGGGGCGAGCGCAACACGCCGCGCTCCTGCCAGATCGCAGCCGGGATCCCCACGCTGGTCGCCGAGAGCGCGGTCGCCAACACCAGATTGACGGTGGTCCCGTAACCCAGGGCCCAACCGGCGGCGTAACCCGCGGCGGCGCTGACAAGCAGATTGGCGATCCACACCGGAGTCGCCCGGCCGAGAGTCGCAACGAGGCGGGAGCAATCGCTCTCCAGGCCGATGCGGAACAGGATCACCACCAGGCCCATCTCGCCGAGCAGACGCAACAGCTCCTCGGTTCGCGCCAGCGCGGGTCCCGGCTCGCTTATCAGCCCCCCACGAACGGCAGCGTAGACCAGGCCGACCAGGAGGTAGGCCACCGGTGGCGGCAGCGACCAGCGAGCGAACAAGGCCTTGAGCGCCAGCGCGGCGCCCAGCAGCAGGCCCAGGACCAGAACGCCGACGGGTTCAGGTCCCATCGGCCACCTGCGTCAGCCGCGCGGCGCCGAACCGGCCCCGGCTCAGAAGCACCGGCCCCGATCGCCCTTGTCACAGGGGCCGTCGCAACGATAGCAGACCTCGTTGTCCAGGGCCGCATCGGCGAAATAGGCGTCGACGTTGCCGAGGGTGGTCCGCGCGATCGCTTCGAGCGCTTCGGCGGTGAAGAAACCTTGATGCGAGGTGATCAACACGTTGGGGAAGCCGATCAGGCGAGCGAGGATATCGTCGCTGATCACCTGCGAGGAGAAGTCCTCGAAGAAGTACTGGCTCTCCTCCTCATAGACGTCGAGCGCAGCGCCGCCGATCGCGCTGGTGCGCAGGACCTCGACCAGCGCCGCGGTATCGACCAGACCGCCGCGGCCGGTATTGATCAGCACGGCGTCCTCGCCCATCGCCTCGAGCGCCGCGGCATCGATGAGGTGATGGGTCTGCGGCGTCAACGGGCAGTGGAGACTGATCACGCGGCAATCGCTGTAGATCTGCGGCAGGTCCACGTACTGCGCGCCGATGCCCGTTGCCCAGTCCTGATCCGGCTTGACGTCGTAGGCCAGCACCTCCATCCCGAAGCCACGCAGGATCTCCGCCACCAGACGCCCGATCTTGCCGGTACCGATGATGCCGACGTACTTGCCGACCAGATCGAAGCCGAGCAGGCCATCGATGGTGAAGTTGGCATCGCGCGTGCGATAGAAGGCTCTGTGGATCTTGCGATTGATGCTCAACAACAGCGCCACCGTGTGCTCGGCAACGGCGTGCGGGGAATAGGCTGGCACCCGGACCACGTGGAGCCGTTCGTAGGCCGCCTCGAGATCGACATGGTTGTAACCTGCGCTACGCAGGGCCAACAGCTCGACGCCGCGTTCGACCAGACCGTCGATGACCGCCGTGCCGCAGTCATCGTTGACGAAGGCGCAGACACAGCGGGCGTTCTCGGCCAGGGCCACGGTCTCCGGCGTGAGATGGGTCTCGACATAGCGGATGTCGTAGCCGTGGTCCCGGTTGACCAGATCGAAGAACCGACGGTCGTAGGGCTTGGCGTCGTAGAAGACGATGGTCTGGCTCATGTGGCTTTCCTCTTCAGCGGCCGGAACGGCTCAGCGGACAGCGGCGACGTTCTCCATGAGCACGATGCGCAGGCCCTCCCGCTCCATCAGTCGACCCGCGACCCCGGCGAGTTCCTCGCGATCGGCCGCGACGCCGGAGCCGAACGGCACGTCGAGGCAGCGCTCGATGATCCGCACGAGGTGTTCGGCATCGAGCCGGTCGAAGGCGACCTCGTAGACCCGGCCGTCCGTCTCCGGCTCCGGCGCTGCCGGAGCGACCTCGCCGGTGCGCAACACCTGGATCTCCTCATCACTGAGCCCCGCGGCGCGCATCGCGTGGACCTCTGCCGCCTCGTCGGGCCCGAGCTCGCGCGCGATGACCGTGCGATAGGCCATATCCTCGGGATCATAGTTGAGGATCTCCATGAATTTGCCGTTGGGCCAGTATCCGTAGATTCCGGTACTCATAGCACTCCCCCGCACCCCCGCGCCCGCCGCTGCATGCGGCGGCGCATTGAGCCATCGACTGCGCAACGTACCAGGGGGCCATTCACTGCTAAACCCCGGTGAAAGCGACCTCGGCGAGTACCGCGCGGTGATCGCTGACCGGCGTCGGCAACACCCGGTGCTGCGTCATCTGCAGCCCGCCACCGACCATGATCCAGTCGAGGTGCTGGCGGGTGAGCGGATGACTGAACGGTCCGCGCGCACGCACGGACCAACCGTGCAGGCCTGCGGTCCGCGCGAGCCGCCCGAGGGGCCCATCTGCGTGACAGCGCCCACAATTGAAATCGCCGAGCACGATACGGGGGCGCGCGCCGTCCAGATGCGCAAGCATCGCTGCGAGCTGCCGTCGGCGTTCACGGCCGGAGGCGAAGTCGAGATGCACACAACTCACGCCGGTCTCACCCCAGGGAGCGATCGCCACCGTATCGAGGAACCCCTTGGCCGCCCGGCGTACCGGCACGAAGCGCCAGCCCTGTTCTTCGCGGAGGGGTAGACGGCTGAGCACGGCGACACCGTAGTTCAACCGCCGCCGTTCCACCTGGGCACAGCGCAGCGCCACGGGATAGCCCGCGGAGCGCGCCAGCCAGGCCACGTGATCGAAACGCCCGCTCCACCAACACGGCCCGTCGGCCTCCTGCAACGCCACCAGATGCGGGCGGTGGTACCGGAGCAGGGCGGCGAGCAGGGTGAGGTGCCGCCGCGCGCCGGCGCCGGTGACCGCGAACTGGGCCAGATTCCATCCACGGCCATGGCCGAGGTTGCAGGTGAGCACCCGCAAGCGTCCGTCTGTCGGCCGCGTGACCCGGCCACCGGCCAGACGGTATACGTGACAGGTCTCGATGGCGCGGTGAGGTCGCATCCGGGTCTCAGAGCAGGGGCGCGAGCAGCCGCAGGCTGCTCTCGATCAGGCGTTGGCGCAGCGAACGCCCGGCGAACTGTTCGCGATCCACCGGTGGGGTGTCGCCGCGCCGCTGCGCGAGCAGCTCTTCGACCCGGGCCGCCAGCGCCGGATCGTCGGCCAACACACCGACCTCGTAATTGAGGCTGGTGGACCGGCTGTCGAGATTGATCGAGCCGACCATCGCCCAGCGCCCGTCGACCACGATGCATTTGCTGTGGTGGATGTCGTCGCCGTACTCGTAGATCACCACCCCCGCACGCAGGAGCCGATCGTAGAAGGTGCGGCCGATGAGCACCATCGGCCCCATGTCGGTCTCCGACGAGATGCACAGCGTCACCGCGACCCCACGCACCGCAGCGAAGACCAGATCGTTGACCAGTTGTTCATCGGGCACAAAGTACGGCGTAGTCAACACCAGCCGTTCACGGGCGCGTTCGATGATCGCCCGCAGGCTGATCCCGATCGCCGAAGTCCCCTCATCCGGCCCGCCAGCGAGGACCTGGAGCAGCGTGCCCTCGTCGGTGCGCCGGGTCTGAGCGGCCCACTCCGGCACTCCGAGATGCTCGCGGGTGGCGAAGAACCAGTCGCGGACGAACAGCGAGGCGACCTGACGCACGGCAGGTCCCTCGATCCGGGCCTGCATGTCGTGCCAGGCACCGTCCGGGGTCCCCTCGACGTACTCGTGGCCGATGTTCATCCCGCCGACGAAACCAACGGTGCCGTCGATCAGCATGACCTTGCGATGGTTGCGCAGATTGAAGAACCAGCGGTTGCGCCGGGGGTGCAGGGTCGTGGTCCAGGAGAAATGCCCCCCGGCCGCGCGCAGGGGCGCGAAGAACCGCTGCTTGGCGTTGCTGCCCAGTTCATCTGCGAGCACGTACACCGCTACGCCCTTGCGCGCCACCTCGGCGAGCAGGTCGCGCATCCAGGCGCCGACTTCATCCGGACGCCAGACGTAGACCTGGATCCAGACCTGATGCCGGGCCTGCCGGATCGCGGTCTCCAGCTCGCGGTAGAATGCGGGGCCATCGACCAGTTCGGTGATGGTATTGCCACGCGTCGGCGGCAATCCGCTGGCCCAACCGATCGCACGCAGCAGCATGGTATCGGCGGCGTCCTCCAGGCTCGCGGGATCGACCACCGCCGAGGGGGGGACGGCGAAGTCCTCGAGGCTGCCGTTGGCCAGGGCGGCACGGCGCTGCTCGCGCTGCAAGCGCATCCGGTCGGTGCCGAAGAACACGTAGGCCGCGACGCCGATCACCGGCAGGGCCAGGATGCCCAGCAGCCAGCCAACCTGGGTCACCGGCGGTTTGTCCTGCAACAGGACGTGGGGCAGGGCCACCAGCCAGATGAACAGATGGACGAGCAACAGGATCAGGGCCACCGCTGTGCCTCGCGCAGGAGCCGGAGCGTGGCGCATACCGGCAGGTGGTCGGAGACCCGGCGGCGATGGGCCGGCCAGGCGATGTGCCGCTGGGCGCCCACCACGAGCGCACCGGTGACGAACAGGTAGTCCAGGCGACGGGCGAACCGATGCACAGGCACGGGCGCCGACCATGTCCACTCAGGACCACGCAGATCGGCGGCGCAGCGGCGGCTGTCGCGCAGCTCCGTCGTCAGGCGGACATAGCCTGGATCGCCCGGATCGAAATTGAAGTCGCCAGCGACCAACAGCGGCGTGCGACAGTCCAGCGCTGCGGCGTGGGCGAGAATCGCGTCGATCGCGCGCCGCCGCGAGACCTGCCCGCGATGGTCGAGATGAGTATTGAGCACGTGGATCGTACGACCGCACGCACGGTCCTGTAGCACGGTGTTCAGCAGCACCCGAGGCGCGGCGGCATCCCATCCGCGACTGGGCCGCCCGGGAGTTGGTGAATACCAGTGCTGATGCGCGGCGAGCACGCGGAAGCGCGAGCGACGGTAGAACAGCGGGGCGAACTCGCCGCGCATGCGCCCATCATGGCGGCCGTAGCCGACCCAGGCATAGTCGCCGAGCACCGCGTCGAGGTCGTGGACCATCGCGGCATCGAGCTCCTGCATGCAAGCCAGATCGACGTGCAGCGCCGGCAGCAGCCGGGCGATCCAGCGGCGACGGCGACGCCAGTCGTGCGTCGGCCGCCACCGCGGACGATGCTGGACGTTCCAGGAGAGCGTACGCAAAACACAAGACGCCCCCGGACCCGAATGCGGCATGGACATTGCATGGGCATTCATCGCCCGGAGCGTTCGCAGCTCACGTCGGTCAGGGCAGAGGCCTCGACCAGACCCGCGGCGCGGATCTCGTGCAGCGAGGTCGCTCCCTCGGCGACCCTGGCCATCGCATCGTCGATCAGACGGCGACCGCGCTGCCGCAGACGATCACGCAGCCGCATCGCATCGGCGCCGGCTGCGATGGCATCGTAATCCTCGCGGTCCGGATGCCAGATCTCGAACAGGGCCAGGCGCCCAGAGAAACCGGTGTTCGCGCAGTCCTCACAGCCCACCGGCTCCCAGGCCTCGATCTCGTCGTCTACGCCGGCACACCGCAGCCAACGCCGCATCGCGTCATCGGGCGCGGCCTGACGGCGGCAAGCGGGGCATAGCCGCCGGACCAGCCGCTGGGCCATGACCACCGAAAGCGCAGCGGCGATCTCGCTATCGCTCACCCGCCAATGCCGCAGACGGGTCACCGCAGCGACGGTATCGCGCGCGTGCATGCTGCTGAGCACCACCCGCCCGTTGGCGGCGGTGGTGGTACAGGCGCGGCAGGACTCGAGATCACGCGTCTCGCCGATCACCAGGCAATCCGGATCGATGCGCAGGGCTGCGGGCAGAGCGCGGCTGAAGCTCAGAGCGTGCCGGCGGTCGAGCTCCATCTGCGTCACCCCGGGCAGCACGTATTCGACCGGATCCTCGATGCTGACCACATGCTGGTGACGATCCTCGGCCAGGGCCTGGGCCAAGGCATTGACGGTGGTGGTCTTGCCGCTCCCGGTGGGGCCGACCACCAGGACCAGCCCGTTGGCCTGTTCGAGCCAGGCCGCGAGACAGGCGCTGTCCTCCGGGCTCAGACCCAGCTCTTCGGGATGTCGCAACACCAGCTCGTCGTAGAGCAGCCGCAGCGCCAGCTTCGATCCGGTGACGGTGGGCACCAGGGTGGCACGGACATCGACCGTGCCCGGCCCCACCGAGGCGAGCCAGTGGGCCTCCTCGGGCGTGAACATGGTCGCTGGCGGAATGCCGGCGAGGACCTTCACCTGGTTGAACAGATGCCGCGTCGGCTCCTCTGCCAGCGAGGTTGCGTCGTGCAGCGCTCCGTCGATCCGCACGCGGATCCGGCTGGTGCCATCACCCAGCGGATCGATGTGCACATCCGAAGCGCGGGCTGCGTGCGTTGCGCGCACCAGGGCGTCGACCATGCCGGCCGGGTTGTTGACCGCTTCGGAGCCGTGAAGGCGATTGAGATCGATGGCCAGGCGTTGTTCACGAGTCTGCATGCGACGGCGTCCTCCTCTCGCGCGCGGGTTGCCGATGGGCCGGGCATCCCGGTCACTCGATGCTACCGCGCGTTTCTGGCCCCTGCACAAGTTCGAGCCTGGTGATGACCGCATCCGCGCCCGCCTCGCGCGCGTTGCGTCGGGCGGCCCAGTAGGCCGGCCACGACTCGACCGTGCCGGTGAGCGTGACCGTGGCGTCGTCCACGCTGACAGCGATATCGCGATGCTCGACGATCGGCGACCAGAACAGCTCGTCCTCGACATCCTTGCGCAATTCAGCATCGGTCTTGCGCTGCGCACCGAATGGATGACGGTCGTAGTCGCGGTAATCATAGCCGTAGAAGCTGCCGTAGTCGTAGATTGGCGAGGTCTCGCCCTTGCCGCCGATGCCGATCTCGATCGCGTTGTTGATCTCGACCACGCCCGGGATCCGCGACACCGCCATGCGCGCCTTGCGGCGCTCGAAAGAACTGTCGACCTTGCCGCCGAGGCGCACGGTCCCACCATCGACCACCACGTCGACCTGATCGAGTTCGACCCAGGGATCACGACGGATGGCGTCGCGCACCTCCTCGGCGAGCACGGCCCCGGTCTGTTCGGACTCGGGCACCACCCGCAGGTGGTTGATCACGCGCCACACACCGCTGACCGTGGTCGCCCGCCGCTCAGCCGCCTGTTTCTCGTAAACCGTCGCGACCTCGCCGTCGAGGGTCGCAGTCCCCTCCTCGACGCTGACGCTGATCGCTTGCGCATCGACCACCGCCGAGCGGGTCAGCGCCCGTTCGATCGCGGCGACCGTGTCGGCGGCCGCCGCTTCGACCTCGCCTTCGCGCAGATTCGGCTCGTCGGCGAACCACCGCACCTCCAGACCGCTCGGATCGAGCGACTCCACTCCCGCGACCCAGGCCTCGCTCTGTGCGAGATCCTTCTCGTAGGCACTGCCGACCGAGCCGGTCAAGCGCACGGCGCCGTCATCGACCGCCACCTCGATCTGATTGTCCTGCAGGTAAACGTTCCAGCGGAAGGCGGAGCGGATGTCGGTCGCGATCTCGGTGTCGTCGCGCTCCTCCGGCCTGGCCACCCGCAGTTGGTTGTCCACCTCGGCCACGCCGGCCACACCCATCGCCAGACGGGCCGCCACCGCCTGCTCCTGCCACGAATCGACCACCCCTTCCAGCTGCACGGCGGCATCGTCGACCGCGACGCTGATCTGGTAGTTGTCAGCGGTGGCGTTGTTGATCAACGCCGCCTCCACGTCGCGTTCGATGCGCACGTCGGCGCGCTCCTTGGGGTCGACCGTGATCATATCCACGATCTCCCGCACCCCCTTGACGTGCGAGGCGACCTGCACCGCCTGCCGTCGCGACAGCAACACACGTACCCGACCATCGAGGGTCACCGTGCCGTCGTCGACCGCGATATCGATCCGCTCCTGGGGGATGTTGTCGTGGAGCATGAATTCGCGTCGCACCGCGTGGCGGATGTCGTCGTCGTCGAGTTCCTCGGCCGCCACGAGGCCGCCAAGGCATCCCCCGAGCAGCACCAGCAGGGTGGTGGCCCACCACAACCGGAAAGGTCCGGGCCTGTTCGCGTATCGCATCGTCATCTCCCTCGTTGCATATGCGCTGAAAGCGAACGTGCAGTATCACCGCACCGGGCACACCTGCGCAAATCCCAGCCGCCCTTGCCTGCGCGACAGGCGCCAATCGTGTCCAAGTCGCTCACCGACAACCGCTAAGGCGCGGATCAGCCATCCTCCAACCTGGCTGCGACGGGTACATCAACGTGAATGCCGCGTCGCTGCAACAGCGTCGGACGACACCACCGACATACGGCCCGCCGGGCCAGGACCGGTAGCTGCACTTCAGAACGTGCGTACCTGCAACAACGCCGGCCCATTTTGTGCAACCACATCGAAGACAGGACCTTACAGTTCGCCGTGATGCACTGGCAAAGCCTGATCGTCCATGATACCCCTGCGGTAATGCTCCTGCGCCCCTGCCGACCGCTGATCACGGCAGCAGACATCGAACCGGCCTACGCTCTGCTGAGCGGAAACAGCGTCCCCCCACGCTTGTGGGTCGAGCTCGGCCGGAACCTGCAGCCGGACTTCATCACCGGACCGCTGGCAGAGCTCCGTCTCCGCTGGCTCGCACATCCAGCCGCGAGTTGGATCGGCAGGGCGGTGATCCACGCCCCCGACGATCTGGCCTTCGGGCTGGCGCGCATGTACACGACCCTGGTCCACGAAGACTCGGACCGCCTGCACGTCGCACGCGAGCTCGCGATCGGCGCCCGGTGGCTGGACCTGACGCCTGAGCGCATCGCCGCGCTGATCGCCGACGCCGACGCCGACACCTGCGACCACGCTTCCGGAGCAGACGCGTGAACCCTCCCCCCGCCCCCCACGATTCCGAACGGCAGATCGTGGCCATCATCCAGGACCATCTCGCCCGCCTGGGCAACCAGCACGTCGCTCGCACCCTGGGAGTGGACCGCTCGACCATCTCGCGCCGATTGTCCTCGCACCGCCTCGCGGCCTGGAGTCTGGCCGATTTCGTCGCCCTCTGCCGCACCGATCATGACGCCGACGGATGGCAGCTGTTCGATACCGTCGGCCGGGCCCTGTTCCCGCAACGGACACGACCCGCCGATCGGCTCGAACACCAGGCGCTCGTTGCACTCGCACGACTGGGGAGCTTCACCGAACGGGCCTGTGCCCTGCTGGCCGAGGACCATCTCGGTGAACAGGGCCTCGCCCAGATGGACGAGGAACTGGATCGACTGACCACCGCACTCGAACACCTGCGTGCCGACATGGAACGCGCGAGCAGAGCTCGCCATAGCGCCGGGTAACAATTGTGTAGTCCGGCCCGATCGATCGGAAAATGGCTTGCCGTTGCGCGGCCGATGCTTGACGGAACCCTCAGAGGTCTCCTGATGGAAACAGGTCGCAGCGCAGCGCTGCGCTACGGCCGTCCGACCGAGCGGTGGTTTGCCACGAAAATGGTCCGTAGGCCAGCGGAAGACGCGGCGAAGCCGCGAACCGCGACGGAGGAGCGCGAGGCCCGCAAAGCGGGCCGACGCGGGGATCCGAAGGGGCAGAGCCCCTTTGACGGAAGCGTCGAGGCTTGCCGCGCGGACCGTCTGACTAGCATACGGGACACTGCATGCGCCTCTGCATGCATCCCCCCTTGCGCGATGTCGGCTCGCCAGTACCGGCAGACCGCTCAGGCAGTGAGCCGACCAGCCACCGCCGCTGCCCCTTCGAGTGCATCATGAACCAGAGTAGCCGTTCCGACCAGCTCGCCCCCATACAGGGCCGGGGCCCCTACCAGCTGCGGTCCTGCTCCGACCTCGGCGCCGCGCTCGAAGCTGCCGGCATCGGTGCCTGGCACGCAGAACCCGGTACCGGGCTGATCGAGGCGACTCCGCAGGCGCGTGCCCTGCTCGGTCTTGCTGATACCGAAACGCTGTCAGTCGCACGGCTGCTCGCCTGCATCCATCCCGACGACCGCGATGGCCTGAAAGCAGCGGCCGCGGCCATCCTCGCGACGGACACCGCCGCCAGCCGCCTCGTCGAGGTCCGGGCGATGGTCGGCGGCGCGCTCCGCTGGCTGCGGATCCAGACCGCTCCGCCCACCGCAGGCGCTGTGCCGGGCGGTATCACGGGGACCATCGTCGACATGACCGGGGAACACCAGCGCCATGGCGCCACGACCGGCCCAGAACGACGGCTCGAGTCCGAGCTCGCCGCCGCCTGGTCGATGTTCCGTCAGCTGCCGGTGGCCATCGCCGTGCTCGACAGCCAGCAGCGGTACCTGTACTGCAACGAGGCGCTGGCCACGCTCACCTGCCTGCCGGCGGACGTCCTCCACCACGCCGAACAGGCGGCGCTGCTGCCCGAATTCCATGCCGCCACTGCTGCGGAACTCGAACGCGCCCGAGACACCGGCACCCCGATCTGCGAACGCCTCATCCACACCGGCCTGACCGACGACGGCACGCCGCGGTGGCTGCGCTGCAGCTGGATCCCGCTGACCGATGGTGGCGCGCAGATCCCCTTCATCGTTCTCACGATCCGGGATGTCACCGACCATCACCAGGCGCAACTGGAACTCGAACGCCATCGCGAGAACCTGGCCATCCAGGCCAGGGAGCTGCAGATGTATTTCCAACATGTGCCGGTCGGCCTGGCGGTGATCGACGACCAGCTGCGTTACGTCCGCGTCAACGAACGCTTCGCCGAGATGTCCGGTCAGCCGGTCGCCGCACACCCGGGTCAGAGCGTGACCGCGCTCGACCCCTCCTCGGCGCCGAACGCCGTCACCCTCATCCGTCGGGCCCTGGATACCGGCGCACCGGTGCTCGCGGCCGAGTTCTCCTCGCACGGCGACCATCCGACCATCGCCGAGCGCTGGTGGCGGTGCAGCTACATCCCCCTGCCCAAGGTCGACGGCTGCCGTCAGGTGGTCTGCATGGTCCAGGACATCACCGCCGCACATCGGGCCGGTCAGGAGCTGCACGACAACGAACGGCGGATGTCGGCGCTCGCCAACTCGGTCCCCGCGATGGTGTGGTCGGCCCAGATCGACGGAGACACGGACTACTGCAACCAACGGATGTGCGATTACTTCGGCCTGCCGGTCAGCGAGCTGCATGGCGATGCCTGGCTCAACCTGATCCACCAGGCCGATCGTCATGATATGCGCCGCGCCTGGCGTGAAGCGCTGAACACCGAGAGCTGTTTCGAAGCCGAATTGCGCCTGCGCCGGCACGACGGCGTCCATCTCTGGCACCGCGCCAGGATCGTCCCCCATCACGACGGGCAGGGGCGGGTCGATCGCTGGTACGCCACCGCCATCGACATCGATGCGACCAAACGCACCGAACTCGATCTCGCCGACCATGCCCGCGCGCTGGAACGCAGCAATCGCGAGCTCAACCAGTTCGCCAGCTTCATCAGCCATGACCTCCGGGCCCCGCTGCGGATGGTCGGAACCTACCTCGACCTGATCGCCGAATCGGTCGCCTCGCCGGGCCAGCCCTTCATCGACAAGGCCCAAGGCGCGCTGGACCGCATGCGCCAGCTGATCGAAGCCGTGCTGGCCTACGCCCGCCTCGGGCGCGAGGTCTCGCTGCACATGGCCTATGTTCCTGCCGCCTCGCTGATCGACGCGGCATGCGAGACCCTCGCACCGATGGTCGCGGAGCACGGGGCACGGATCGAGGTCGACCAGCTGCCCGAGGTCTACGCCGACGCGGTGCTGCTCGGCCAGTGCGTGCAGAACCTGATCGAGAACGCGATCAAGCACGGCACCGCACCGGTCCACCTGCACATCGGGGCTCAGCAGACCGACCGCGCCGAGAGCTGGATCCTGCGTTTTGCCGACGACGGCCCCGGTATCCCCGAGGACATGCGCAAACGGGTGTTCGACCCCTTCTTCCGACTCGACGCCGGCACCGATGGGTCGGGGATCGGGCTGGCCTTCGGCGCCAAGATCGTCCGCCTGCACGGTGGCGACATCTGGATCGAGGAGAGCGATCTCGGCGGCGCCGCGTTCTGCCTGCGGTTGCGCGCGCGCCCATGCGAGCAGTGAAACAGCAGTGAAGACGACGCGACGCGAGTTAAGGTGGCCTGAATCACCATGAAAGATCATCCGACCGCAGGCGCACCGGCCGAGACCGGCCGGCTGCAGCCAACATAACACTGAGGAACCAGATGCCATCGATCAACAGTGGATCGAAGCACAGCGCGCGCACCGGTAGCCGGTTCTTCTACCGGCTCGACCGGTCGGTGACCGAACGCTACCTCTCCGCCGTCCTCGAACACATGACCGAAGGGTTGATCCTCGCTCGCCCCGATGGCCAGATCAAGGCGATGAATCGGGCGGCGCTGCAGATGCACGAGCTGGACGACGCCGCCGCGATCGAAGGGCCCTTCAGTCGCCTGGCTGATTTCATCGAGCTGCGCGATGCCTATGGCCGCCGCATCGACCTCGACCGTTGGCCCATCGCCCGGGCGGTGCGTGGTGAGACCTTCACCGGTGACGAGGTCGAAGTGGTCGATCGGCGCACCGGCCGTCGCTGGTTCGCCAATTTCGGCGGCACCGCGATCCACAGCCCCGAACAAGGCATCCATTTCGCGCTGGTGACCATGCGCGACGTCACCAGTCGGCGGCGCAACGAGACCGAGCTGGTCCGCCGCGCCCGCAAGCTCGAACAGCTCAACGAGGAGTTGCGCCGCTTCGCCAGCGTTGTCTCGCACGACCTCCAGGCACCGATGCGGTTGATCAGCAGCAATCTCGATCTCCTGGCCGAGGACCTCGGCAGCAGCGACAGCCTACCGCGCTGCCACCTCGAGCGCGCGCGCGAGGCGGCGATCCGCATGCGCGCGATGATCCGCGGGGTGCTCGATCTCAACGAACTCGGTTCCGACGAGCCCTACAAGCCACAGCGCGTGGAAGCCACCGCCGCCGCACGCATGGCCATCGCCACGCTCGAAGACGAGATCTACGAGTCCTGCGCCCAGATCACCTGCGAGCGACTGCCGGCCGTGGCCGCCGATCCCGCCTGGCTCGCCGACGTGTTCGAGCGCCTGATCCAGAACGCGATCCGTCACGGCGGCAGGCGCTCACAGGTTGTCATCGATGCGGTGATCGCGGACAACGGCGATCGGGTGATCAGCGTCCGCGACAACGGCCCCGGCATACCGTTGCAGGACCGGCAACGCGTATTCCGGCTGTTCTACACCATGGACCGCCCGAGCCAGCCCCAGCACGAATATACCTGCATCGGCGTCGGCCTGGTCTGGTGTCGCAAGATCCTCGATCTGATGAATGGCGCGATCTGGGTCGAGGACGCCCCCGAGGGTGGCGCTTCCTTGCGTTTTGTTCTCCCCCCGCCACCCGAAACGGACTGACATGGCTGCCGGTGCACCCGATATCATCGTGGTCGACGACGACCAATTGGAGCACGAACTCTATCGCCAGGCCCTCGGCCGCATCGATGGCGATCTGCGCACCGAGTTCTTCACCGACTCGCAGGCCGCTGCCAAGAGTTTCGCCGCCTACGCCGAACAGCCGCCGGAGAATCAGCCCCGACTGGCACTGGTCGATCTCTACATGCCTGGGATGACCGGGCCGGAGCTGCTGCGCACGCGCCAGGAGCGCTGGGCCACTTTGCAGACGCCCTTCTGCATCGTCAGCACCAGTTCTGCGCGCATCGATCGCAGCCAATGTCGTGAGCTGGGCTGTGACGCCTACTTCGTCAAGCCCTCGCGCTTCGCCGAGCTGATCGCCCTGCTGCGCGAGAAGGCCCTGCCGCTGATGGTCTGACGGCGGCTGCGCACCGGTGCGCAGCTCAGCCGGCGACCTCGTCGCCCGCTTCGCCACCTACCGCCCAGGCCCGGGCGTCCTCGCGCTCCTGCGGCTCGAAGAACCGTACCTCGGCCTGGGTGAACAGCCGACAGAAGGTGGCCATCCCCTGGTGCCACTGCCGTTCACCGATCACCGCCACCCGGCCCAGGTCATTGCGGTGCTTGACATCGAGCTTGATGTCTTCCCACAATGCGCCTGGCGACCAGCCGGTGAATCCCTCGGTATCCACCACCACATTGATTGCATCGCGTTCGGCGAGCAGACGCTCCACCTGGGGCCTGATGGCCTGGTAGTCGTCCTGCCGGAGCTTGCCGCTGAGATGCACCATCAGGGTCTGACCATCGGCGAGCGGTTGGATGGCGACCGTCATTGGCGTCTCCTCGAAACGTGTTGGCGGCCGGCGCAGGATCGCGACCGGCCGGCGGCCATTGACCGCCTGTAACTACTCAGGGGCTACGACCCTCACTGCGTGAGGGCCTACCCCCCCGGTTTTGTCGTGGTTCGCTTGCATCTGCATGCAGATGCAAGCGTGGGCGGATCGGCCGCGCCGATCCGCCCACCACCACACGACGGCAGACCCCACCTATGGCTGGCAACCGCTCATGCCCGATGGGCCTGAGTGGTCACTCCAGCTACATCCTGGCCGCCCCGGTCGTCGTGGTAACCGTCGTGACGCGGCGCGCCGTCAGGCATTCAGCGTCTGGCGAACAGCTTCGGCGAGCGCTCGGGCATCGGCCAGGTTCTGCGGCTTGAGCAGGAACCCGGCCGCACCGGCGGCGAGACAGCGCTCGCGTAGCGACGGGCTGTCGTCGCCAGACAGGATCACGCAGGCCACCCCCGCTGGACAGGCGCCGCGCACCGCCGGCAGCAGGTCCGCGGCACAGGTGCCGTGGAGATAGGCATCGACGAGCAGGACCCCGGGCGGCTCCGGCATGGCCGGGATGATGCCTTCGGCCAGACCGGCGGCCTCGCCCGGCACCACCAGATGCACCTGCTGCCGCCATTCCGGCAGGCATCGGGCCAACACCAACGCGAGCAATTCCGCCTGGGCCGGATCGTCTTCGAGCAACACGAATTCAGACATCGCGACGCTCCAATCGGGCACAGGCGCTGCGGGCAGCCGCCAGACCGGTGGTGATGCTGCGGTCGAGCGCGGCCAGCGCGACCAGCGCTGGTCGCACCTCGATACGCTCCACGGCCCTTCCTCGTTGTTCCAGCTGCGCGGCCAGGTCGCGCGCTGCCTCGAGGCCGATGCTGGCGCAGCGGGTCTTCAATCGGTGTGCCACATGAGCCATCTCTTCGGGTGCATCGCGTTCGATCGCCACCCGCAGATCTGCCAACGCAGCAGGAGCGTCACGCTCCAGCCGATCGATCAGCACCTCCAGGTAGTCTCGCGCCTCGGCATCCGAGCCGAGCAGCTCGAAGGTGTCTTCGAGCTGCCCGGCTGCGAAGGCGGGCAGCTCGCCGGCCCCGTCGGGAGGCAGTTCCGCCGCATCCATACTGCGGAGGCTATCTCTCCTGCGCGGCTTTGCACCCCCCTCTCTGGCGGGCTGACGCCCCTGCCCCGGCCAAAACACGACGCCTCATTCACACTTGTTTACCCGCCGGCGATCGCCAGGCCCCATCCCGGACCATCACGCGAAACCGGTCCCCCGCGCCGCTTGCCGGGCGATGGTCGCGTAACCCCTGTTCCACAAGCCGATTCCCTCCTGCGCAACGCGCTGGGCGCCCACCGCCCGCCAGCGGGCGGCGCACCAGAACCAACGCCGTGCGCGCACTGCTGCACATGCCGAGATTCACCGCTGGTACTGCGCACCGATCGCATAAGCTGGATGGTTCCGCGGGCGGCCATTTCCCCGTCTGCCACAGGTCCCCGATGCCAAACGACACCTCCTCTGAGAGCCCCTGGCCCAACAAACCGGTGATGATCATCGACGATGACGCCCATTGGGTCGAACTCATGCAGCGGGCTCTCCGGTCCATGGGCTGGCGCCAGGTGCGGGGCCTCAGCGATCCACGTCAGGCCATCGGTCTGGCGCGCGAATTCAAACCTGCGGTGATCCTGCTCGATCTGCGCATGCGCGAACGCGACGGCATGGACCTGCTCTCCGAGCTGTCCTCGGAGCTGCCGGCGATCCCGGTGATCATGGTCACCGCGGTCGAACAGGTCGATCAGGCCGTGGCCTGCATGCAGCACGGCGCGCACGACTACCTGACCAAGCCGGTGCGCAAGGAACGCCTGCGCCAGGCGCTGGTCGACGCGCTCGAAGAACGCAACAAGGGCGGCGGCACCGGCGATCCCGACGAGGTCTTCGCACAACTGCGCGAACTGCCACAACTACGCGAAGCCCCAGACCTGCTGATCCGTGAAGCCCTCCGACGCAGCAACGGCGTATTGCGACGCGCGGCCGAGATGCTCGGCGTCACCCCCCAGGCGATCTGCAACCGCCGCCGCCGCTCGCAGGCCGCCTCGTCGGAATAGCGCTCGCAGCACTGCGCCTCGACGACGGACACCGGCACCGACAGGACCGAGGGACCCGTAGGCCCAAGGTGGGCCTACGCCCACCTTTCTGCTTTGTAACTGCTCAGACCTTCCTGAAGTTCTTTCTACAATTACCACAGAGGACAC
>CAZTGE010000047.1:0-26737 GCA_964612995.1 uncultured candidatus Brocadiaceae bacterium
CCGAGGCCAGCGAGCACACTGGCGTGCAACAACGGATCATCGCACGGCAGAACCATCGCAAAGCCATTGCCCTGTGTCAGCGTGCCGAACGCGAGCGTGCCGCCACCGGCTGCACCACCGTCGATCCGGCCACGCTGGCTAGAGCGATGTGGCGCGCGCAGCAGGGGCCGGAATACGGCATCTGGCTCGCGCCGGCCCTCTCGGCCTGCGACAACCAGCTCCGACTGGATGATTACCTCGAGCTCGTCGACCAGACCGGCCGGATCATCGCCAGCGGCAAGCGTGGCGCCATCCCGCCCCACCTCGCACCGATCCTCCAACGACTCCAGATCGACGTCGACGCCTGGCTCGACGTGATGCGCGGACCCAGCCACTTCCTCGGCACCGCCGTCGGTCGGCCAGACCAAGGGGTTCCAGCGCACCCAGGCCGACGGGTATCGTCGCCATGGTATCGTTCGTCGCTATTTCGCCCGCCCGTTGGGCAAGGGGGTGCGGGCGCGTTTGAGCCGGCGCAAGCCGCTGCCGGAGGATCGTCCTCTGCGACGCCTCTCGCCGCACGTACAAGCCATGCCCAGTAACGATCAGGCAGTGCTGTCGGGGCTCTATGCCCTGATTCAGGAGGAGGTGACGGATGCACGGCAAACCAGCGGCCGACGTTACCGACTGGGCACCATCCTCGGTCTGCTCATCGCCGGGATTCTCGCCGGCGAACGGACCTGTGCCGGCATTGCCCGCTGGGCGCATACCCTCACGACGTCGCAACGCCGCCAGCTCGGCTGCATCATGCGCGCCGGCGGGAAGGTACCCGTGCCGTCGGCCAACACATACCGGTACATCCTGCAGGATCTCGAACCGGGTCAGTTGGAGCACCTCGTCCGCCGCTGGTGTGCGATCACCGGGCTGAACATCGATACGACGACCATTGCCATCGACGGCAAAGTCCTGCGCGGTTCGGCGACCGATGACGGAGCTGCTTGTGCCCAACTCAACATCTACGACAGCCAGCGCGACGTGCCTCTCGGTCAACTGGCGATAGCCCAGAAAACGACCGAGGTCACCGCGATACGGGACCTCATCGACCATCACGACATCGAGGATCGCGTCATCACCATGGACGCCGCCCACACCAACCGCACCACCATGACGGCCATGGTGGAAAACGGGGGCTCCCGATGTGCGTCGTCAAAGGCAATACACCTGGTCTTTTCGACCGGATTGAACACGCCTTCCACTCCGCCGGCGTAGCCCCGGCCGTCATCCAGCACGGACGCGGCCACGGCCGCGAAGACGTACGCTGCCTGCGCGCTCTCGACGCCCACCCCGATGACCTGGCCGACGTCTTCCCCCATGTCCGTCAGATCTACCAGATCGAACGCACCCGCATCAGCACCAAGACCCATGAAACCCTGTCTACGGAAACCGTCTACGCCCTCACCGCGGCATCGGCAGAACGCCTGCCACCGGCTGCGGCGGCTCAGGCGATCCGCGATCACTGGCGCATCGAGAATGTACTCCATCGCCAGAAGGACGTTCGCATGCAGGAAGACCACGACCGCACCCACACCCGCCACAGCGCTCACAACCTCGCGGCGATCCGAAATCTCAGCCTGATCCTGCTACGGCAGGCCACGGCCCACGATGCGACCTGGGAGCAGCGGTGGCGTACCGTCGCAAAGCAACCATGGCGCGTCCTCCGCCTCATCACCGGCCGCGCCGCAGCCTGAACAGCCACCCGCTCTACAACGCCCGAGCTTTGAGCGGCCCTGAACCGGGGTCCCGGGCACGGGCGCGCTTCGCCCCCGCAGCGACGACCCTCCGCGGGAAGCGGAACGGGGTCGTGCGCCCTCCGGCCTGGCCGTCGCCCCGCCCGACCGGGTTCAGCGCGCCCCCAGCGCCCGGCCGACCCAGGAGCCGGCTGCTGCCGCCAGCACGCCAACGACCAACGACAGGGCGATGTAGCTGCAGGCGATGCCGATGCGTTCGCTGCGCACCAGGGCCAGCACCTGATGACTGAACGAGGAGAAGGTGGTGAAGCCACCCATCACCCCGACCAGGACGAGCAACTGCAGCCATGGCCGCTCGCGCGCCCAGGCGGCACCGATGCAGGTGATGAGGAGGCTCCCGACGACATTCACCGTGATCGTCCCGATCGGGAACTGCCCGAGCGGCTGCAGGAGGCGGTCGTCGAGCAGGCGGGCGAGCCAGTAGCGACCCAGGTCGCCAACCGCCGAACCGGCCATCACCAGAAGCGAAGCGCTGAGCGTGGACACGTGGACACGTGGACACGTGGACACGTGGACATGGACGTCGTCACGAGCGGCGGCACAACCGCTCGCACGGCGCCGGGCCGCCGCCACCTCCTCATGGCCGTTCCGTTACCGGCGGCGCGCTCGACGATGCCCAGCAGGAGGACCGTGGCCGCTGCCAGTATGATCAGGGCGCGGGCCGCGTGGGTCGCCCGTCGGCAGCCAGGAGCGACAGGCGGCCGTGCTTCCATCAGCGCGGTGCCGCAGTCGCGCGAGGAGGGGTTCCGGGTGATGCGCGTCCGGTCTGACCGATCGGGGGCGGTCCTCGTCAAAAGAAAGCAATTGCTTGCATATATCGGATCGGCAACGGTGCAAGCCTTCTCTCGTGCGGTCCGCTGCAGCCGCCGGGCCGTTGTTCAAGCGATCACCGCCAGCGGGTGCGCCCAGAGGGCGCTGCCGGGTTCTGCCGGCTCGTCACCACTCCTGCTGCCGTACGAGAGCACCACGACCGGAGGGTCGCCGTGCCCGATGGGTGGAGTGGTGGCGCTGAGCGAGCGGCTCACCAGGGCGTCGACACAACAGGCGAGCATGGTGCGCTCGAAGGGCTCATAAGGTCGCTCCAGCGGCACGGTCTCCCGGACGAGCTGGTGCGTGTCCTCGACGTGCCACCATTGCACCGGACCGGCGAAGAGGCTGCGGGTCGCATCGAGGGTCAGCCGCGGCAGGAGTGCGGCGTGGTAGGTCACGATCCCGTCGGTCACGCGACAGAGATCCACGACCAGGCAGCGCAGTCCGGAACCGACCGTCAGACGATCCCGCAGTTCGCGATCGCTGAGGATGTGCGTGATGTGCGAGTGCAGGGTCTGTCCGGGCGAGGGATCCAGCCCGGCCATCTGGTCGAGTTTCCACGCCCAGTCGAACCACGCGACGGTGGCCCACTGCGACCTCGGCAGGTGGAGCCGGATCAGCGGCAGCGTCGAGCGCAGCAGGGTGTCATCGACAGCGACCTGGTCCCGCGGGCGATCGGTTGCGGTGTCCGCCTGCGGCGATCGAGCGCTCGCTGATGCCACGTCCATCACCTGCAGGGCCGACGCATCGCCGATGGCGGCGAGGGTCTCACGACAGCGCCGCAGTCGCGTCGCGTCGTCATCTCCACAGACGGCGCGTGCCATCAGACCGCCGAGGTAACCGTGCTGGATCGTCGGGCGCTGAGCGACGTCGAGCCTGGCGCACCGGCCGAGGGCCTGATGCATCAAGGTCGGCCGGAGACGTTCCACCGTTCCTAGTCTCGCGAACAGCGACAGCACCTGGTCGTGCGACAGGGCTGCGCCGGCCAGCCAGTGCAGAAGAACCCTGAGCAATGACTGCGGATGATCGAACCCGGGCTGGTCGTCATATGCGAACAGCGCGGCGATCTCCCCCTCGTCGTCGCAGGGCGCATCCTCGTCGTCCTCGTCTGAGGATCGCGCCCGGATCGCCGCTGCAAGGCGATCGTGGATCGAGGCATCCTCCACGAGCAGCAGATCCGGCACCAGAGCCCAGGCCGCTTCGCGCACGAAGGACGCCGGGAGCGCAGCGCAATCCTCTGCCAAGGCGAGGATGCTCCGCCTGCGAAGCGCTTCATCGTCGGACCCGATCCGGCGAGCGAGGTCCAGGGCGCGCTGAGCGCGTGCATCGAGAGGAATTCCTGCGTCGGCCACCGCTATCAGGGTGTGCGGGTGCGACAGGGCGTCTGCAAGCAGCTCCTGGTGATCAGGCGGCAGCGGTCTTTCTGCAAAGCGATGCGACCATTCACGCAGCAGCGCTCGCTGATGCAGGCGGACCAGGTGACGCCATCCGGAGCAGCCTCGCGCATCGGGAAGAGAGAGATCGACATCGTCGCGCAGCAGAGTCCGAAGGAAGAGCGTCTGGCAATGCCGTGCAGCAGGATCCTCGGCCTGGGGTTGCAGCTCCCCCAGCGCCTCGGCGAGGAGGGTCTGCCGATCGTCATCGGGAAGCGCAGCGACCAACGCGCCGACCATGCCCATCCAGTTTGTGGGGTCGCTGCGCAGGACGCCTGTCTCGGTGAGCCGCCGTGCCAGGATCGCGAGGGGGCGCAGCCGGGACGCGCCTGCCCGCTCACCCGAGCGATCAACCCGGCTCAGGACGGGTTCCGGTCGGGTGGGGTCCGCGCCGCGCTCCAACAGCCGCACGGTCAGCTCGCCGAACCGGCCCGCCAGCGGTTCCTCCGGCCTGGTGCTGATATTGACCAGCGTCCCGAGAGGCGTCAGCTCTTCCTGGCCCCACGGCGACGCCACGTCGGTGTCGCCGCGGTCCAACAGCGTGCCTACGAGGCCGTCGTGCTGCCCCAGCATCGCCTTGCAGAGAAGCCGGCTGCCCGATGCGCGGGCCACCTCCGGTCGTCGATCGAGGATGAAGGCGAACAGCACGTTGTGGTCTGCTCCTGTGTCGGAGGCATCGAGGACGTCGTCCATGATGGCATGCAGCGCCCCTGATGCTCGCGAGGAGCGTTCCTGCAGGAGGTGATGGAAGGAGCGTCTGGCGCGGTGGACGCGAGCCAGCACCTGGTCATCGTCTCTGGCCGGCAGCGCTTCGTCGGTGAGCCACGTCCATGAGTGGAGATGTCGGGCGAGCGACAGGACCTCGTCTCCGAGCGACGCGCGGCGCTGGGTATCCGATCGGGGCGGCGGGGGGTGCGCACGGTTGCGGAGTTGATGGACCCACGCGAGAAATCTCGGCGACCAGCGCCGTGCAGCGGCCTCGAGCGCCATCGCGGACGTGGCCTCGAAATGGGCGCGTGGACGCAGCACGCGGACGAGCGCCAGGGCGACGAGGGCGAGGAACACCAAGACGGTCGGTAACAGGTACACGACCCACGCCAGATCGGCATCGGACCAGGGAGTGTCGATCCACCCCAGTCCGTCGCACAGCCACACGATCCCGGCGATGGCAGCGAGCCAGAGCATCGGGGCCAGGCCACGCAGGGCGATGCGGACGATCGTGTGCCAAGGGCTGCTGGTAGGCATGAGGGACTGCTCCGAAGATGTGGAGATCATCTCTGGTGAGGGAACCTGCTCGCGCCGGGGACCGGTCGCGCTCATCGGGGCTCGTCGGGCAGGGCGTGGGCCAGGGCGCGGACGAGCGGGAGCAGGGCGTCGGCCTGATCGGCCATGGCGCCACGACGGCGACGCAGATAGCGATCCTGGAGCGGACCGGTGAGCGCGCCCCAGACCACCGCCAGGGCATCGGCGTCACATGCGAGACGCCGGGCGAGCAGGGAGCGGGGATTGTCCGCGGCACCTTCGATGAGCATGTCGGGCTCGAAATCGTGGGGCGGGAAGACGAGCAGCGCCAGGGCGCGGGGGCGCTCGTCGTAGAGTCGGCAGAGCAGGCGCAGGACCGCACCGAGGACGTCCTGCGCGGATCCGGGCATGGCGAGGGTGGTGCGGAAGGCCGCGGTGATGGGCGGGAGTGCGATGCGGTAGAGCTCGCGGCCGAGGGCCTCCTTGCTGGCGAAATGACGGTACATGCTGGCGTGGCCGACCAGTGCCTGTTCCGCGATCTCGCGCGTGCTCACCGCCTCGTAGCCACGTCGGGCGACGAGGTCGAAGGCAGCGTCGAGGATGCGTTCCCGTACGAACGGGCGGCGGCCCATCACGTCCTCCCGAAAGAAAGCATATGCTTGAATAAGGGCGTCCGCCATGCGCACAAGCGTCGCTTCGGACGCATGCCGCGCAGCGGATGGGTGATCGCCCCGCAGGTCGACGTAGGCCATGCAACTGACGACGGCGGCGTCATCGAGCAGTGGCGCGCTCTGGAATCTGCCCTCCCAGAAATGCCCGGTGACGCCGTCTTCGCGGTTCGCGCGCCGCGCGATGCGCTGTTTGAAGATGCGCATGAACCAACTGACCGAGGCCAGGCGTTCGCGGCGGGTCTCGACCCAGACGGGGTCGCTGGCGCGGCGGTCGACTTCGGTCTCGTCCCATGGCCCGGTCTCGCCGGTTTCTGGATCGACCTTCGGGAAGACGATGCCCCAGCGTTCCGCGACTTCACGGGCCGACCAATCGCACACGCGCGCCGGATCAGTGCGGACAACCATGTGCAGGTGGTTGCATCATCGCGAAACCCAGTACATCAACCGCGAAGGCGCACGTCTGCGTGCGAATGCCCGTCTCGATCCACTCCCGCTGATGCTCGGCTTCGTCACCGGCAGAGATAGGCACGGCGCACGCAGCGGCTGATCAAATGATAGCAGCCAGAGCGCCGGTCATCGATAAGCAGCGAGCGGGCGATGGTCATGACCGGGTGGCAGTATGGACTCAACCGCAGCTGTTGTTAAGTAAGATGCTGTGGGTGTGGTTGCCATTGCACTGGGTCTGGCTATGGTCGGGGGTGTGGAGGAGATGTCTGTCCTGGGTTATGCCGTGGAGGAGATGTCAGTCCTGGGTTATGCCGTCCTGGGTTATGCTGGGTTATGCCGTGCAATACAAGCGTCGAAGAGAGCCGGGCGGTTGGACGCAAGTGGAGGCGACGCAAGGCATGCCGAGCTGGTGATCGGCGCTCCCAGGGCAAGCTTTGAGCGGCCCTGGGAGCGACTCCGGCCGGCGCCTTGCTCGTGCGCAGGGCACTGGTCCAATGGGGCGATGCGCCGCGTGTCCTGCTTGTTGTTGGTCTGTCTGGTCGCGACGGCGGCGGTCGGCGCTGCCGAGCGGGTGTTCATTCCCGGCACGAGTGGACGCGGCGAGCTGGCCTATCTCCACGGCGTGCCCGTGTTGCGCCTGCGCGGCACGCCGCGGGAGATGGGCGCACAGCAGGGGGCGCTGATCGGAACCCAGCTGCGCGAGCTCTACGCCGGCTATTTCGGGCCCTTCCTGCGCGATGGGCGCCTGCTGCGCAAAGCGTCGGTGGTCTCGCAGCTGACGCTCGCCGAGCACATCCCTGCGGACTATCGGACCGAGATCGAGGCGCTGGCCGCGGCGGCCGAGATCGATCCGGCGGTGGTCCTGGTGCTGCAGACCTTCCTCGATCTCTCCAAGCTGGTGCAGTGCAGCATGGTCTGTACCCTGCCGCCGATCAGCGACGAGCCGCTGATGGGGCGCAACCTCGATTTCCCGAGCTACGGCATCGCCGAGCGCTACAGCCTGGTGGTGGTGCGCCAGCCCGCCGAGGGTCGGATCACGGTGAGCGTCGGCTGGCCGGGCCTGCTGGGCATCCTCAGCGGCTACAACGAATCGGGTCTGTGTCTGACCATGGCCGAGGTCTATTCGTCGTCGACCGCGCTCGACGGCATGCCCTACGCACTGCTCTATCGTCGGGTGCTCGAGGGCAGCGACGACGTCGCCGGCGCGATCGCGCTGCTCGCGGGGCATCGGCGGACGGTGAGCAACAACATCGCGCTGATGGACCGCAGTGACGCGGCGGTGGTCGAGTCCAGCTCCTGGGCCCAGGCGGTGCGGCGGCCGCGCGATGGCGTGGTGTTCTGCGCCAACTATTTCACCGCGGCGCAGTGGGCGCAGGAGCCCCTGCGCGGCGACGATCGCCTGGAGCTGCTCGACGCGTACTTCGCGCAGCGTCATCCCGACGCTGCGGCGTTGGTCCCGCCGGAGCTCGTCACGTTGCTCGACGCGGTGGACCTGCCGCGCTTCAACCTCCAGGCGATGATCTTCGCGCCGCGCCGGCGGGCGCTGTCGCTGGCCATCGGTCCCCCGCCGGCGGTCCAGGGGCGATTCGTCGACCTGGCGTGGGACGAGCTGCTCGGCGCTGTGCGCTCGCGCCCGGTGCTCGAGCTCGATGGGGGGGAGCGATGAACGAGCCCGCGTGGCGCGCAGAGGCCGAGGAGCGCATCCGCACCCATCGCATCGGGCGGTGCCGGATCGGGTTGCGGCGCGCCGGACGGCCAGTGGCCCACGCCCAGGTGGCGGTGCGCCAACAGGCCAACGCGGTCATGTTCGGCAGTTGCGTCAGCGACCTGTTGCTGCGCGAGGGCGAGAACGCCAGGCGCTACCGCGATTTCGTCACCGGCTACTGCAACGCGGTGGTGTGCGAGAACGCGATGAAGTGGTACGCGACCGAGGCCGTGCCGGAGGTGATCGACTATGCCCCTGCCGAGGCGGTCTGCGCCTTCGCCGAGGCCAACAGTCTGCGTGTGCGCGGGCACTGCCTGACCTGGTCGAAGCGGAAATTCGTCCAGGACTGGGCCGCGGCACTCGATCCGGGAGCTCTACGCGGCGCGGTGGAGCGGCACGTCCGGCGCACGGTGTCGCGTTTCGCCGGTCGGGTCTGCTGTTGGGACGGCAACAACGAGATGCTCGACGGGAGTTTCTACCGCGATCGGCTCGGCCCCGGCTACCCGGCCTGGTTGCATGGTCTGGTGGCCGACACAGCGCCTGACACGCCGGTGTTCTGCAATGAGTACGGCGTGCTCGACGACGACGAGCGGTTGGCGCGCTATTGCGAGCTGGTCGCGGCGATCCGCGCATCCGGCGCGCCGGTCGGCGGCATCGGGATCCAGGAGCACGCCTGCGAACGCTTCGCCGCCGATGACCGCGCCGCCGCGGCCGATGCCGACCGGCCCGAACGCCAGGGCCGCGACCCGTTGATCCCGGCCGCAGTCTGGCGGCGCTTCGATCGCTGCGCCGCAGCCGGTCTGCCGATCCACATCACCGAGGTCAGCTGCAAGACCGACGATCCGCAACGCCGCGCGCTGGCGCTCGATCAGTTCCTGCACACCGCCTATGCTCATCCTGCGGTCGCGGCCTTCATGCTCTGGGGCTTCTGGAGCCGTCGCCACTGGCTCGGGATGCCGGCGGCGCTGTTCACCGACGACTGGACCCCGACTCCGGCCGGCGAGCTGTGGATGGAGCGGATCGGCCGGACCTGGCGCAGCACGCACGATGGTAGCACCGATGCGCTCGGACGGCTCGCGTTCAGTGGCCATTTCGGCCGCTACACCCTCGCCCTCGACGGCATCGAGGTCGCATTCACCCACGCTCCCGGCGCTGGGGAGCTGGTTCTGGAGCTGTAGGCGGAGCGGGCGTTGCGCTCGCCCTCCGCCTGCGACACTGCCGGCATGCAGGACATGCTCCACCTCGGTATCGCCTGGTACGTGATTTTCGTCGCTTCGACGGTCTGCCACGAAGCAGCGCATGCCTTCGTGGCATGGCGCTTCGGCGACCACACCGCGCACCAGGCGGGTCTGGTCACGCTCAACCCCATCCCCCACATCCAACGCGAGCCGCTGGGCATGCTGGTGGTGCCGATCATCGCCTTCGCGATGAACGGCTGGCTGCTCGGCTGGGGTTCCTCGCCCTATGACCCGCATTGGGCCACGCGCAGCCCGCGGCGCAGCGCGTTGATGTCGCTCGCCGGCCCGGGGACCAACCTGTTGCTGCTGCTCATCGCCTTCGGCGCCCTGTGGTGGGGCCTGGCTGCCGGGGCCTTCGTGCCGCCACGCTCGCCGGGTTTCAGCCATCTGGTCGATGCCACCGCCCCCGGCACCGGTTGGGAGCTCGGAGTCACGCTGCTGAGCGTGCTGTTTTCGCTCAACCTGATCCTGTTCGTGTTCAACATGCTGCCGGTGCCGCCGCTCGACGGCAGTCAGCTGATCATGTTGTTTCTGCCCACAGCGACAGCCAACCGCTACCAGCGTGCGATCGCCAGCGGGCAGTGGGCCCTGATGGGGCTGCTGATCGCCTGGGCCGTGGCTTGGAACATCATCCGTCCGATCTTCGATGTGGCCGTGACCCTGCTCCACCCCTCGGTCAGTTACGGCTGATCGGCTTGCCCGGCGAGCAGCGCGTTGATCGCGTGCGCCGCCTTGCGCCCTTCGCCCATGGCCAGGATCACCGTGGCCGCCCCGATGACGATGTCGCCGGCGGCATAGACCCGGTCGATCGAGGTCTTGCCGTTCTCGTCGACCACGATCCGGCCGCGGTCGTCGACCGTCAGCCCAGGGGTGGTGCGGATGAGCAGGGGGTTGGAGCCGGAACCGACGGCCATGATCACCGTGTCCATCGGCAAGGTGAACTGCGAGCCAGCGATCGCCTGGGGTCGTCGGCGGCCGTCGGCACCGGGTTCGCCAAGCTCGTAGCGCAGGCATTCGACCGCCTGTACCCGGCCCTGATCGTCGCCGATGATCCGTTGGATGTTCTGGAGGAAGCGGAAGTCGATGCCCTCTTCCTCGGCGTGTTCGACCTCTTCGGCGCGCGCGGGCATCTGCTCGCGGGTGCGGCGGTAGATCACCGACACGGTTTCGGCGCCCATGCGCATTGCAGTGCGCGCGGCGTCCATCGCCACGTTGCCTCCACCGATCACCGCCACCCGCCGCGATGACAGCAGCGGGGTGTCGGCGTCGCGCGTCCAGGCCTTCATCAGATTGACCCGGGTGAGGTACTCGTTGGCCGAGTAGACGCCGATCAGGTGCTCGCCGGGCAGGTCGAGGAACAGTGGCAGGCCGGCACCGGTGCCGATGAACGCGGCGTCGAAGCCATCGTGTGCCAGCAGGTCGTGCAGCTTGCGGGTGCGACCGACCACGAAGTCGGTGCGGATCTCGACCCCCATCGCCAGCAGGGCGTCGATCTCGGCGGTGACGATGTCCTTGGGCAGCCGGAACTCGGGGATGCCGTAGATCAGCACTCCACCGGGCTGGTGGAAGGCTTCGAGGATCACCGCCTGGTGGCCGGCGCGTTGGACGTCGGCGGCGACCACCAGGCTGGCCGGGCCGCTACCGACGATCGCCACCTTCTTGCCGGTCGGCGGGGCGCAGCCGGGCACGGCGATGCCCTGCGCGCGCTCGCGATCGGCGGCATAGCGTTCCAGCCGGCCGATGGCCACGGCCTGGTCGGGGTCCTTGAGTGCCTTGCCCACGGTGCAGCGCTCCTGGCACTGGCTCTCCTGCGGGCAGACGCGGCCGCAGATCGCAGGCAGGAGGTTGTCGCGCTTGATCACCGCGATCGCGGTCGCGTCGTCGCCCGCGGCGAGCGCGCCGATGAACCCGGGGATGTCGACCTGCACCGGGCAGCCGGCGACGCAGGGCGCCTTGGCGCAGCGCAGGCAACGCATGGCTTCGACCCGCGCCTGGGCCTCGGTGTAGCCGGTCGCGACCTCGTCGAAGTTGGTCCGCCGGGCCTCGGCGTCCTGGGTCGGCATCGGTTGGGCGGGGATCTCGCGTCGCTCCCGTGGCGTGGGCTCGCGCTGCGCGTAGGCCGCGCGCAGGCGTTCGAGGATGTCCTCGGCCGGCGGCAGGGAGTCGCCGCTCATGCCTCGCCCTCCCGATCGAGTCCGAGCTCGAGGTGGCAGCGGTGGTGTGCCTCCTCCTCCTCGGTGCGATAGGCGCCCAGACGCAACATGGCGGTGTCGAAGTCGACCAGATGGCCGTCGAATTCGGGTCCGTCGACACAGGTGAAGCGGGTCTGACCGCCGACGGTCACTCGGCAGCCACCGCACATCCCGGTGCCGTCGATCATGATCGAGTTGAGCGAGACCACGGTGTGGATGCCGAAGGGGCGGGTGGTTTCGGCGCAGTACTTCATCATCACAGGTGGGCCGATCGCGACCACTTCGTCGGGCGGGGTGTCGCTGCGGCAGCATTCGGCCAGCGGTTCGGTGACCAGGGCCTTGCGCCCGAGCGAGCCGTCGTCGGTGCACAGCACCAGCTCGTCCGCCAGCGCGGCGAATTCCTCGCGCAGGATCATCAGCTCGGCGCTGCGCGCACCGAGGATCACCCGCACGCTGTTGCCGGCCTGTTTGTGCGCCTTGGCGATTGGATGCAGCGGGGCCGCGCCGATGCCGCCGGCGACGCAGGTCACCCGGCCGACCGGTTCGATGTGCGTGGGCTGTCCGAGCGGACCGAGCACGTGCGGGATGTACCCACCGACACCGCGCTCGGCGAGCAGGTGGGTGGTGCGACCGACCGCCTGGAAGATCAGGGTGATCGAACCCGTGTCGGCGTCGGCGTCGGCGATGGTCAGCGGCACCCGTTCGGCGAAGTCGTCGAGCTGGACGATGACGAACTGGCCCGGCGCGCGCTCGCGCGCCACCTCGGGCGCATGGATGCGGAAGCGGTGGACGGAGGGGGCGATCTGTTCGGTGGCGAGAATCGCGTGCATCGGCCTCGGCGCTGTGATTGCAGTTGCGGCGGACCCACGGTGTCCCGATGGCGGGGCCCGCTGCAAGCCCCGATCAGCGGAGCGTCGACGCACCCGGCGATGCACCCGGTCTTCGGCGCGGTTTCCTGTGTGTCGCTGTCGCTCGGTAGCGGGCGGGGCGCGTCATCGGGCCTTGGGTGCATGACGAAAATGTCATTGTCGGAAGGCCCGCCAGCTCTAGAAGGGACCGCCCCAGACCATTCATCCGCTGCCATGAGCGTTGCGCGCGCAATCGTCAAGGAGTCAACATGCTGCAATGGACCAAGAACAACGACGCCCTGGGCACCGTGAACCGCGGTATCCCTTGCGAATCGGGGCTGTGCACCCTCTGCGTCGCCGACTGCAAGGGCAAGTGCGAGACTTGGCTCTCGTCGCTGATGGGGCGCAAACTGCTCTACCCGCGCGAGTTCGGCAACTCGACCTCGGGCAGCGGCAACGTCACCGCGCTCGGCGTCGGCTATCATTCGCTGCGCATCCAGGGCTATCCCTATGGCGCCGGCGGGCTGGCCCCCGGCCTCAGCCGCGATCCCGATGACTGCGTGTTCCCCAATGTCGACATCGGCACCAGTTTCGGTCGTTCGGTCACGACCAACTGCCGTATCCCGATCATGACCGGCGCGCTCGGCTCGACCTTCATCGCGGCCAAGTACTGGGACGGCTTCGCGGTCGGTGCTGCGCTCTGTGGCTTCCCCATCGTCGTCGGCGAGAACGTGGTCGGCGTCGACAAGCAGGCCAGGATCGAGAACGGCAAGGTGGTCGCGGCGCCCGAACTCGACCGTCGCGTCGACACCTTCTTCCGCTACCACGACGGCCACGGCGCGATCATCGTCCAGCTCAACGTCGAGGATACGCGCAACGGCGTCGCCGAGTACCTCGCCGAGAAGTACGGCGACAAGATCATCATCGAGCTCAAATGGGGCCAGGGCGCCAAGGACATCGGCGGCGAGATCCAGGTCACCGACATCGAGTACGCCAAGTTCCTCAAGCGGCGTGGCTACGTGGTCGACCCCAACCCGCTCGATCCGGTGGTCGAATCCGCCTACAAACACCGCGCGGTGACCAGCTTCGCCCGCCACAGCCGTCTGGGCGGAACCGACATCGACTCGCCACAGGGCGTGCGCGAAGCGTTCATGACCGAGGTCCAGCGCCTGCGCGGACTCGGTTTCACGCGTATCAGCCTGAAGACCGGCGCCTATGGCATGGAGGGCCTGGCAATGGCGCTGCGCTTCGCCGCAGACGCCGAACTCGACCTGCTGACCATCGACGGTGCCGGCGGCGGGACCGGCATGAGCCCGTGGAACATGATGGAGCACTGGGGCGTGCCCTCGCTGCCGCTGCACGCCAAGACCTACGAGTACTGCAAGCTGCTCGAGGCCAAGGGCGCGCGGGTGCCCGATATCTCGCTCGGCGGCGGTTTCGCCCGCGAGGAGCACATCTACAAGGCGATCGCCCTCGGCGCGCCCTATACCAAGCTGGTGTGCATGGGCCGGGCGCCGATGATCCCGGGCTTCCTCGGCGCGAACATCGAAGGCGTGTTCAAGCCTGAGCGCCGGGCCGAACTCAACGGCCACTGGGAGGATCTGCCTGCGAGCGTGACCAGGCTCGGCAAATACCCCGAAGAGATCTTCACCGCCTGGGAGGCGGTGAAGAACAAGGTCGGCGCAGACGAGATGGACCAGATCCCCTTCGGCGCGATCGCCATGTACGGCTATGCTGACAAGCTCGCCTGCGGCCTGCAGCAGTTCATGGCCGGTGCGCGCAAGTTCTCGCTCGAGAACGTCTCGCGTGACGACCTGATGGCGGCCAACCGCGAGACCGCGGCCGAGACCGGCCTGCCCTACATGACCGACGCGCTCGACGAACGCGCACGGGCGATCCTCGAAGGCTGAGGCCCGACGACAGCCATCTACGCGAACAGCCGGCGCTCGCTGCGCCGGCTGTTCGCATTGGGGGCCTGCTCAGGACACAGGCGGAGCCGGGGCTGTTCCGGCAGTGAGCCGCTGGCAGCGCCCGAACCTCCCTGCGGATTTTCAGTAGGCGAAGGCCTCGAGCCGGGCGGCGGGCAGGTGCGAGGGCCGGTCCATCAGCCAGGTGTCGACGTTGCGCGCGACCTCGCGGCCCTCAGCGATGCCCCAGACCACCAGGCTCTGGCCGCGGCGGCAGTCGCCGCAGGCGAACAGCCCCGGTACCGAGCTCATCCGGGTCAGGGGGTCGGTCGCCACGTTGCCGCGGTCGTCGCGCTCGACGCCACAGTCGTCGAGCACCGCGGGGTCGGGGCCGGTGAAGCCGAGCGCGAGCAGGACCAGATCGGCCTCCCAGGTCTCTTCGGTGCCCGGGATCTCCTCGAAGGAGCGGCCCTCCCAGGCGATGCGCACCGTCTCGACCCCGGTGATGCGGCCGTTCTCGCCGGTGAAGCGCTTGGTCATGATGCTGTACTGCACCTCGGCGCCGCTGGCTTCGAGCTCCTCGACCGAACTCGACTGGCGATAGATCTGGGCGTACTGCGGCCAGGGGTTCTCGCTGTTGCGCGCGTCGGGTTTGCGCGGCAACAGTTCGAAGTTCTGCACCGAGCGTGCGCCCTGGCGCAGCGCGGTGCCGATGCAGTCGGAACCGGTGTCGCCGCCGCCGATCACGATCACCGCCTTGCCCGCGGCGTTGATCGCATGCTTGCGCGGGTGCAGCGCAGCGACCTCGTCGTCGCCCCAGTTGGCGCGGTTGGACTGCGGCAGGTACTCCATGGCGAAGTGGATGCCGTCGAGTTCGCGGCCGTCGACCGGCAGGTCGCGGGGGCGTTCGGCGCCGATGGCCAGGACCACCGCGTCGAAGCGCTGGGCCAGGTCGCTGTAGCCGAGGTCACGGCCTAGGGCCATGTTGTAGTGGAAGACGATGCCTTCGGCCTGCAGCAGGTCGATGCGGCGTTGGACGATACGCTTGTCGAGCTTGTAGTGCGGGATGCCGTACATCACCAGGCCGCCGGCGCGGTCGTTCTTCTCGAACACCTCCACGGTGTGCCCGGCGCGGTTGAGCTGCTGGGCGCAGGCGAGACCGGCCGGGCCGCCGCCGACCACTGCGACCGTTTTGCCGCTGCGTTCGCTCGGCGGGATGGGCACGATCAGGCCACGCTTGAAGGCCTGATCGATGACCGTCTGCTCGTCGAGCTTGATGGCCACCTGCGGGTCGGTGATCCCGAGGACGCAGGAGTTCTCGCACAGGCCCGGGCAGACCCGGCCGGTGAACTCGGGGAAGTTGTTGGTCTGGTGGAGCACGGCGACCGCGTCGTCGATCCGCCCCTTGAACAGCAGGTCGTTCCATTCCGGGATCAGGTTGCCCAGCGGGCAGCCGGTCATGCAGAACGGCACGCCGCAGTCCATGCAGCGACTGGCCTGGGTGGCCACGCGTTCGAGTGGGAATTCCTCGTAGTGCTCGCGATGGTGCGTGATGCGTTCGGCGACGGGCTGCAGCTGGGGCGTCGACCGTTCGTGCTTCATGAATCCGCGGGGATCACCCATGGGCCACCTCCTTGTCCGATGCGGCGTTGCTCGCCTGACGCTTCGCTTCCGCCTCCATCAGCACCCGACGGTACTCGTGGGGGAAGATTTTGATGAACTGCGGCAGCAGGGCGTCCCACTGCTCGAGCACCCGCTGGGCCAGCGACGAGCCGGTGAAGGCGTGGTGCTCCTCGATCAGGGCGCGGACCTCGGCGATCTCGGCCGGATCGGCGAGTTCGTCGAGATCGACCATGCCCTTGTTGCAGCGACGGCCGAAGCGGCCCTCCTCGTCGAGCACGTAGGCGATCCCGCCCGACATGCCGGCGGCGAAGTTGCGTCCGGTGGGGCCGAGGCAGATCATCCGCCCGCCGGTCATGTATTCGCAGCCATGATCGCCGATGCCTTCGACCACCGTGTGGGCGCCCGAGTTGCGCACGCAGAAGCGCTCGCCCGCCCGGCCGGCGAAGAAGGCCTTGCCGCCGGTGGCGCCGTAGAGCACGGTGTTGCCGACCACGCTGTTCTCGTGCCAGGTGAAGGAGGCCTGGGGATCGGGACGGACCACCAGCCGGCCGCCGTTCATGCCCTTGCCGCAGTAGTCGTTGGCCTCGCCGAGCAGGGTCAGGTTGATGCCCGGGGCGAGGAACACGCCGAAGCTCTGGCCGGCGACGCCGGAGAAGGTGATGTCGATGGTGCCGTCGGGCAGGCCTTCGCGACCGTGGCGCTTGGCGACCTCGCCCGAGAGCATGGTGCAGGCGGTGCGGTTGTAGTTGAAGATCGGCTTCTCGATCACCACCTGTTCGTGCCGTTCGAGCGCCGGGGCGCAGAGCTCGATCAGTTCGCGGTCGAGCACCTTGTCCAGGCCGTGGTCCTGGTCCTGGCACTTGTGCGTCTTGATCGAGGGGTCGAGCTTGGGCGTGGCCAGCAGCCTGGTGTAGTCGAGCCCCTTGCTCTTCCAGTGGGCCAGGGCCTTGTTCATTTCGAGGAACTCGGTCCGGCCGACCAGCTCGTCGAGGCTGCGCACGCCGATCTGGGCCAGATGGCTGCGTACCTCTTCAGCGACGAAGTGGAAGTAGTTGATCACGTGCTCGGGCTTGCCGCGGAACTTCTCGCGCAGGCCCTGGATCTGGGTCGCCACGCCAACCGGGCAGGTGCCGAGGTGGCACTTGCGCATCATGATGCAGCCGATGGTGATCAGCGGCAGGGTGGAGAAGCCGTATTCCTCGGCCCCGAGGCAGGTGGCGATGATCACGTCGCGGCCGGTGGCCATCTTGCCGTCGGTCTGGACCCGGATCCGCCCGCGCAGGTCGTTGAGCGCGAGGGTCTGGTGGGTCTCGGCCAGGCCGACCTCCCAGGGCATGCCCGCGTGCTTGATCGACGAGGCCGGCGAGGCGCCGGTACCGCCGTCGAAGCCGGCGATGATCACCGTGTCGGCGTGGCCCTTGGACACGCCTGCGGCGACGGTGCCGACCCCGGAAAGCGAGACCAGCTTGACCGAGATGTCGGCCGCCGGATTGACGTTCTTGAGGTCGAAGATCAGCTGGGCCAGATCCTCGATCGAGTAGATGTCGTGGTGCGGCGGCGGCGAGATCAGGGTGACCTGCGGCACGGAGTAACGCAGCCAGGCGATGTACTCGGTCACCTTGTGGCCGGGCAGATGCCCGCCTTCGCCCGGCTTTGCGCCCTGGCAGATCTTGATCTGCAGTTCCTTGGCGTTGACCAGGTAGTGCGGGGTGACGCCGAAGCGGCCGGAGGCGACCTGCTTGATGTGGGAACAGCGATCGTCTTCGAACCGCGCGGGGTCCTCGCCGCCCTCGCCGGTGTTCGACTTGCCCCCGATCGCGTTCATCGCCTGGGCCAGGGTCTGATGCGCCTCGGGTGAGATCGAGCCCAGCGACATCGCCCCGGTGGCGAAGCGGCGCATGATCGATTCGGCCGGTTCGACCTCTTCGATCGGGATCGCCTGGCCGGGCTTGATCTCGAACAGCCCGCGCAGGGTGCACAGCTCGCGGGTGCGATCGTTGACCCGGCGCGAGAACTCGGCGTAGCGCTCGGGGTCGTTGGTGCGCACCGCCTGCTGGACCAGCGCGATCATCTCGGGGTTGATGAGGTGGTCTTCGCCTTGCGGGCGCCAGTGGTACTCGCCAGCCTGTTCGAGCCCGTTGTTGAACGGATCGGGCTTGGCGGCGAAGGCGAATTCGTGGCGCATGGCCGTCTCGCGTTCGATCTCGCCCAGGCCCACGCCCTCGATCTGGCTGCGGGTGCCGGGGAAGTGGCGTTCGATCACCGGGGTGGCGATACCCACTGCCTCGAAGATCTGCGCCGCGGCGTAGCTCTGCAGCGTCGAATTGCCCATCTTGGACAGGATCTTCTTCAGGCCCTTGTGGACCGCCTTGATGTAGTTCTTGGTGTAGAACTGGACTGCGTCTTCATCGCGATCGTGTTCGTCGTTGCCCGCGATCAGCGCGATCTGGCCGCTGGTGACCATCTCCTGGATGGTCTCGAAGGCCATGTAGGGGTTGATCGCCACCGCGCCGTAGCCGAAGAGCAGGGCGTAGTGGTGGACCTCGCGCGGCTCGCCGGACTGCACGACCAGCGAGCACTGGGTGCGCTTGCCGGCCCGGATCAGGTGCTGATGGATCGCGCTGGTGGCCAGCAGCGCGGGGATCGGCGCGCGATCGGGGGCGATGGTGCGATCGCCGAGCACGAGGATGTTGCGCCCGGCGTCGACCTGGGCTTCGGCCTCGGCGAACAGCTCCTCGAGCCGGGCCTCGAGCCCGGTCGTGCCGGAGCCGGCGGGATAGGTGATGTCGAGCTGGCAGCCGCGCACGCCGTCGACGTCGGCCTTGATCAACACCGCCACCTCTTCGTTGCTGAGGATCGGGTTGTCGACCTCGAGCATGTGGCAGGCTCGAGGCACCGGCTGGAGCAGGTTGCGCGCCGAGCCGAGGTACATCCGCAGCGACATGACCAGTTCCTCACGGATCGGGTCGATCGCCGGGTTGGTCACCTGGGCGAAGCACTGCTTGAAGTACCAGTAGAGCAACTTGGGCCGCTTGGAGAGCACCGCGTGCGGGGTGTCGGCACCCATCGAATGGATCGGCTCGGCGCCTTGGACGCACATCGGACCGATGATGAACTTCTTGTCTTCGGTGGTGTAGCCGAAGACCTGCTGGCGCTGCAGCAACTCGGCGTCGTTGGCGATCGCCGGCGCCGCGGCGGTGGGCAGATCGTTCCAGTGGAGCATGTGCTCGTCGATGTAGCGGCCGTAGGGCTGGGCCTCGGCCAGTCGATGCTTGATGACGTCGTTCTCTTCGAATGCGCCGCGCTCGAGGTCGATCTTGAGCATCATGCCCGGGCCGAGGCGACCCTTGCGGACGATGCGCGCGGGATCGATGTCGAGCACCCCGGCCTCGGAGGCGAAGACCACGTTGCGTTCGACCGTGACCCAGAAACGCGCCGGGCGCAGACCGTTGCGGTCGAGGGTGGCTACGACCTGGCGGCCGTCGAAGCCGGCGATGCAGGCCGGGCCGTCCCACTGTTCCATCAGGCAGGCGTGGTAGCGGTAGAAATCCTGGACCGGCTGCGGGATCTCCTCGTTGTTGACGTAGGCCTCGGGGATCATCATCGCCAATGCGTGATCGAGGTCGTAGCCGGTGGCAACGAGCAGCTCGAGGCAGTTGTCGAGGCAGGCGGTATCGGAGGCGCCCTCGTCGAAGATCACCGGCGAGAGGTCGGTGACGTTGTGTTCGAGCTCGCTGTGGGCGAAGACCGCCTGGCGGGCGCGCATGCGGTTGATGTTGCCGCGCAGGGTGTTGATCTCACCGTTGTGGCAGAGATAGCGGAAGGGCTGGGCCAGCTCCCAGGTGGGGAAGGTGTTGGTCGAGTAGCGCTGATGGACCAGCGCCACCGCTGAGGTCACCCGGTGATCGGAGAGATCAGGATAGTACTCGTCGAGCTGCTCGGAGAGCAGCATGCCTTTGTAGAGGACGGTGCGCGAGTTGAGCGAGTTGACGTAGAAGTACTCGCCCTGGTTGAGCGTGTCCGCCGCGATCGTGTTCTCGGCCCGACGCCGGGCGAGGTAGAGCATCAGGTCGAAGCGGCGGGCGAGCGTAGTGCCCTGGCCGATGAACACCTGGCGCACCAGCGGCTCGGCCGAGCGCGCGCAGCGGCCGATGCCCTCGTTGCGGGTGGGCACGTCGCGCCAGCCGAGCATCTCCATGCCGGCGGCGGTCACCGCCTGTTCGAGTGCCGTCTGGCAGGCGGTGCGGGCCTGCTCGTCGCGCGGCAGGAAGACCAGCCCGGTGGCGTAGGCGCCGGCTGGCGGCAGGGCGAAGTCGACCACCTCACGGTAGTAGACATCGGGGATCTGGATGGTGATGCCGGCGCCGTCGCCATCGCGCGGGTCGGCGCTGACCGCTCCGCGGTGGGTCAGGCGGCAGAGGATATCGATACCGTCACGGATGGTCTGGTGGCTACGGACTCCATCGATATTGGCGATGAAGCCGACGCCGCAGGCATCGTGCTCGTTCGCGGGGTCGTAGAGTCCCTGGGCGGGCGGGAGGCCGATCACGTCGCGCATGGTGGTCCTTCGGGGCTGCTGCCGGCGGGCGGGCAGGGCTCGCGATCCGGGCCGTGGCCGGAACCGTGCGCCCTGGAGATCCGGGCGTTGCCGGCGGCCGGCGGGCGCGATCGCCCCCCCGGCCGCGGCGGGGCAAAGATGTACGGGCATGGCGCGCACAGGCAAAAGAAAAGCCCTGCTCCTTGTCGCAGAAACGGGCCTGCGCGGCTCAGATCTGCATGGATTCGTTGCGTTCCACCGCCACGCCGGCGATATGGCCGCCGAAACCGAGACTTATCTTCCAAATTCGTCGACTGCGCGATTCCAGAGCAGCGGCAAGCTCGACCGCACCGCTGGCGCCGAGGCAGTGTCCGATCACCGGTTTGAGCGGGGCCAGCTGCGCCGCGCGCCAGGGGCCCGCCTGCAGTCCGGCCCACTCGTAGGCATCGCCGGCGCGGGTGCCGGTGGCGTGGGGCACGATCAGGTCCGGTTCTGGCAGGAGCTCCCACAGGCCGTCGAGGCAGCGCCGCAGCGCGGCGGGGTCGGCGCAGCGGGTGGGATGGCAGGCATCGCCGAGCCGGACGCCGCCGAGCAGCCGCCAGGGGCCGGGGCTCTTCGCGAGGCGGAAGAAGCCCGCGCCCTCGGCGGGCGCGAAGCCGGTGCCGTCGCCGGTGAAGGCATTGGGCTTGGCGGTGGCGAGCACCCCGAGGCGGGCGAACCCGGCCTGCACGAAGGGCTGCAGGCTGGCGTCGACCGCGCCGGCGAGGCCGTGGGTGGCGCGACCGCGGGCGAGTTCATCGGCCGCGCCGAGCAGGCCGTAGAGCCCCGTGGAGCAGGCGGCGACCGCGACCACCGGGATGTGCGCGCCGATGCCCAGGCTCCGGGCCAGGCGCATCGCCAGTGCTCCGGGAATCGCCTCGAGCAGGGCTGCGGGTGGTAACGTATTGCCGGCGAACAGCGCCTGGGTGTCGCCCTTGCTCGCGCTCAGCGCCAGCACCGGCTCGGGGCCGAGCTGTGCGGCGAGCGGTCGGGCTGCAGCCAAAGACAGTGCGAGGATGCGCTCGCGATCCTCTGGCAGGCCATCCACCCGCCCCAGTGGCGGGGGGCCCGGATCCAACGCGCTACGCCCCGAGCGCCAGCTGCGCCAGGTCGCTGCGGCATCGCCGGCGGCGGACCGGGCGCCCCAGGCCTCGATCCACACCGATGCATAGCGGAAGGCGAGCGGATGCACGGCTCCGATTTGCGCCCGCGCCCCGGAGCTGCAAGGGAAAAGGAAACGTAACTACTCAGGGGCTTCGCCCCCACGGTCCTCACTGCGTGAGGACCTACCCCCTGGCTTTGTCGTGGTTCGCCTGAATCTGCTTGCAGATCCAGGCGTGGGCGGATCGGCTGGGCCGAAACGTATCCGCGCACCACCACTCGACGCCAGATCCCATCGCGTACGGTGGGGGTCCCGAATATGGCTGGTGACCACTCATGCCCGATGGGCCTGAGTGGTTACCAGGAAACGCCTCTGTTCAACCGGCACTGTCACGGGTCTGCGCGGCGCGCGGGTCACCCGGTGTCGTCGGCCAGGCGCGCGAGTGCGTTCAGGTACAGGTGGATGACCTGTTCGGCGGGGTCGTAGCGCAGGCGCAGGCCTGCGGGCGGGTGGAGACCGGCGGCGAACGCGCGCTGCGGTGCGTGCAGGCTGCGGGCCAAGGCGCCGGCGAAGCGCTGCGCGGAGCCGGGGTCGGCGCCGGAGAGACGCGCACAGCTGTGCCCCAGATCCTGTACCGCGGCGAGATCGGCCGGCCGTGGCGAGGGTGGCAGGGCGATGGCCAGATGGCCCTGGGCCGGATCGAGACGCAGGCTGAGCGCTGCACGGCGATAGCCGGCGTCGGTCTGCTGCCAACCGCGCAGCAGCTGGTCGAGCGAGCGGGGAGCGGGCGGCGCGCCGGTCAGGCTCGCGGCGGGTCCGGGCTGATCGGCATGCGGGTCGGCTGGCTCCGGAGCGGCTGCGTGCTCCGTCGGGGTCGCGACGGGTCGTTCGTGGAGCAGAACGTAGCCGGCCTGGGCCAGGGCCAGGACCAGGATGGCCAGCAGCGCCAGGCCCTGCAGCGGGCTGATGGCGCTCGACTCGTGCAGGCTTCCCGGCAGCAGCGACAGGCCGCGCGCCTCGAGCATGGCGATCGCGGCTTCGGGACTCTCGGCATGGATCACCAGCGTTCGCTGGCGATCTGCGCCGCACTCAATGCGGCAGGCGTAGCGCGGCATCGGGGGGTGAGATCATGTACGCAGGCCGGGCGAGGGCAAAGCGATGTGCCGCGGAGGTGGGCTCAATTGGCAGCGACCATGAGGGTGCGGGTCATCACCACCACCTTCTTGCCCTGCGTTTCCGTCTCGTCTGGCAGAGTGCTGGCGAGCAGGGGGCTGTCCATGATCGTGGCCATCTCGACGCCGTACTGGTAGACGGTCATCTCCAGATGGTTGTTCTGGAACTCGAAATCGCTGTTCCAGTAGAGCGTGGCCTCGAGGGTGTAGAGTCCGCTGGGAGCCGGGTCGAAGTACATGATGTCGATCGTGTCACCGCCGTGGTAAACATGGTAGACGGCGTAGTCGGGCCGCTGGGGGTCGCCGAGGTTGTCCCAGTTGACCAGCCCGCCGTCAGGGGTGTGCGCCTGGATGTCGAAGTCGTCGTTCGAACTCTCGGCGAGCCGGACCTCGAGCGCGGGGTACGAGGGGCCACCGTACGCACGCGTGAGCGAGAAGGAGCCGTGGGACTGCTCGTCGGTGTCGGTATCGGTGACGAGGACGGTGCCGCTGTAGATGTGGTCGGTCACCGCACCGGTGAAGACGAGCTCGTAGGGACCGTCGGTGACTTCGACGGTGACCGTGTCGTCATCGGTGCTGCCGGTGCCGCTGACATCGGTACTGTCGCCGTTGGTGCCCTCGAGCTGGGCGACGAAGCTGCCCGAGATTACCTTGTCGGCATACTGTTTGAGCGTGAAGCCGATGGCTTGGGAGCCGGTCGGTGCAGCCGCCGGACGCAGGTTCGTGGGCAGGGAGAACAGCGCTGCGTTGGCGGTTGGCGCCGGGCCTCCGCCGGCGGCCAGATCCATTGAGCCGGACCAGTGGCCGGTCATCGTCGGCTTGAGCAGGGTCGTGCTGTTCGAGCCGGACGATCCCGAGCCGCCACCGCCGCTGCCCCCATTGCCACCGGTGCCGCCAGTGAAGCTGCCGCTGCCCGAGGCGGTGGCGCCGGCACCGGAGCCGATGGTATGACAGCCGGCGAACAGGACGGCGCCGATGATGACGCAGACGATGCGGATCGACATGGGTGCCCCTTCGCAGGTCGCGGAAGTGGGCGTGAGATTACATCGCTAGGACGGCAGGCAAGGCACAATCGCATCGGCATGCTAAGCGCGCGAGGGCTCTGATGCCTCGCGCGCGCATGGGTCGGTGGCCGCGTGCGTGGCCGCGTTCAACGTGCGATGGAGGTCGAGCGGGTCTCGCGGATCAGGGTGATCTTGACCTCGCCGGGGTAGGCGACCTGGTCCTCGATGCGGTGGGCGATGTCGCGCGCGACCTTGGGCATGGCGCGGTCGTCGAGCGTGTTGCCGTTGACGAACACCCGTACCTCGCGGCCGGCCTGGATCGCATAGGCCTTCATCACGCCTTTGTAGCTGAGCGCGATGTCCTCGAGCTGGGCCAGGCGCTTGAGGTAGCGTTCCACGTTCTCGCGTCGCGCGCCGGGGCGGGCGGCGGAGATGGCGTCGGCCGCGGCGACGAGAGTGGTATAGATGCCCAGCGATTCCTTACCCTCGTGGTGGGCATAGGCGGCGTTGACCACGCGTTTGTTCTCGTTGAACCGCCGTAGCGCTTCGGCGCCGAGTTCGGGGTGGCTGCCCTCGTGTTCGTGGTCGATGGCCTTGCCCACGTCGTGCAGCAGGGCGCACCGGCGGGCGAGCTTGGGATTGAGCCCGAGGTCGCTGGCCATCGCTCCGGCCAGATGCGCCGCCTCGATGCTGTGGCGCAGCACGTTCTGGCCATAGCTGGTGCGGTAGTGCAGCTTGCCGAGCATCTTGAGCAGCTGCGGGTGCAGCCCGGAGACATCGCATTCGAAGGCGGAGTCCTCGCCGAGCTTGAGCACCGCCCGGTCCATGTCCTGGCGGGTCTTGATCAGCACCTCCTCGATCCGCGCAGGTTGGATCCGGCCGTCGGCGAGCAGCTCCTCGAGTGCACGGCGGGCGATCTCGCGCCGGACGCCGTCGAAACAGCTCAGGGTGATCTGGTTCGGCGTGTCGTCGATGATCAGGTCGACACCGGTGGCCTGTTCGAAGGCCCGGATGTTGCGCCCCTCCTTGCCGATGATCCGCCCCTTGAGGTCATCGTCGGCGAGCTTGACCACCGCGGTGGTGGTTTCGGCGGTGTGTTCGGCGGCGTAGCGCTGGATCGCGCGCGAGACGATCTCGCAGGCGATCTCCTTGGCCTGGGCCTCGGTCTCCTTCTGCCGCCGGGCGATGATCTCACCCTGTTCAGTGGTCAGGGTCTGGTCGAGGCGGGCGAAGAGCTGTTCACGCGCCTCGTCGGGGCTGAGCCCGGCGACCTCGGCCAGACGTTCACCGATCTCGCGTTCGCGATCCTCCTGGGTCCCGATGCGCTCCTCGAGCTCGGCTTCACGCGCATCGATGGCCTCTTCGCGCTGGAGGAATCTGGCCTCGCGGCGGTCGCAGGCAGAGAGCTTCTTCGCCAGCACCTGTTCGCGCTGGTCGAGGGCTTCTTCGCGGCTGGCGAGCTTATCTTCGGCGCTGGTGAGCTTGCGCTCGCGGCGGGTGAGCTCCTGTTCACGCCGCTCACACCTGGCGGCGAATTCCTTTCGTTCCTGCTCCTGTTCCTCTGATGCCTTGCTCCGTGCTTCTGCGAGTGCTTCCTCCTGGCGCCTGGCCAGGCTCAGGTCGTTTTCGGCGCGCCTGCGTTCGAGTACGGTGCGAAAGTGCTGCCGGAAAACCAGCAGGGCGATGACGATGCCGGCCGCCAGGCCGACGGCGCTCGCCAGTACGTGTCCCAGTCCCATGTGCGGTCACCTCGTTCTTGGCGAGGACGACGCGCGTCGTGGCCACCTGTCGCGTGAAGGTGCGATCCGTTGTTCATCGATTCGCGAGCTCCTCGGTCGGGTTCTCGGCTATTCATCCAAAGCAGCGTATATCAACAACTTGTAATGTGCGGTAGGATGGACGCGGTGTCCTCGGTCGTGTTGTGTCGCGGCAGCGACGCTGCCGGAGGGTAGGATATACCTCCGGCAACGAGTGAGTCAAACCGCGCGGCTGTGAGAAGCGGCCCCTGTGCAGGGGAATGGCTCCTGTGCCCGGGGAATGGCTTGGCCAGGCGTGGCGTACTGCGTAGCATGGGGCTCGCCTGCTGCACTCAGGAGACGTTGTCATGACCCACTCACCCTTGCGCCTGCCCCTGCTCTGCCTGCTCGCCGCCGGCTTCGCTGGCCGCCTCGATGCGGCCGATATGAAGCCGGGGAGCAAGTACAACGTCCGCATCATGCCCGCGGCCTGGCTCGCGGTCACGCGCGGCGATGTCGGCTTCCTCAATGAGAACTCCTCGGCGAGCCTGGACCAGGAGATCGAGCAGCTCGAGGACATGGACCTCGATAACGCCGAGGTCGCACCGATGCTCGAGATCGGCGTCAATCCGCCCTTCCTCGTCGACCTCTATGCCGGGGTCTTCCTCTTCGGCTCGGATTCAAACTTCGAGCTGGGCGAGGATCTGGAGTGGGGCTCCAGCGATTTCGGTGGCGGAACCGATCTCAGCGCCGACGTCGAGTTCATGGACGCCTACATCGAGTTGGGCGGCCGGCCGTTCGATTTCGATTTCGCCGGTCTGAGCGTGGGTGCTGCGCTGCACGGTTTCACGAACGAAGTGACCCTGTCGGCCGGTTCCGATACCGACACGCTCGACGAGTTCGCGCTCGTGCCGGTGCTCGCCGTCCGGGCCTGGGTCACTCCGCCGATGCTCAACAGTCTGACCTTCGAAGGCAAGATACATTGGATGTCGATCGACGCCTTCGACGTCGAAGCCGAGGTGCTCGACGCCGCGGCGCAGGTCACATGGCGCCCGCTGCCGAGCCTCGGCGTGATGGGCGGCTACCGCATCCTCGATTACGACCTGGACTACGATCTGGGCAACGACGCGCGAGCCAAGCTCGACCTGACCCTGGGCGGGCCCTACCTCGGTGCGGTGATCCAGTTCTGAGGCTTTTTACAGAGGGGGCGCTGCCCCCTCGCGGCTTCGCCGCGTACCCCCACGCGC
>CAZTGE010000048.1:0-26479 GCA_964612995.1 uncultured candidatus Brocadiaceae bacterium
CTCTCTGTGTTCTCTGTGGTTTATGAGAGCACAGGAATAGGCCTGAGTAGTTACCTCTAGCATATCTATTCGGCCATCTTTTCAGGATTGGGGATCAGCGCCATGATCGCCACCCCGAAGACGAGACCGCCCGCGGCGCCAATGATCATGGCGCCATCGATCGACAAGTCTTCAGCAACAGCGACAAGGCCGCCGGCTGTGCCGCCAACGAAGAACAAGGCCCCGGGAATCTTCTTGCGCACCCCAGAGAGCCGGGCTTTTCCGATAGGCATAACGACGCCCTTTCTCCAGCTCGAGCTGGTATTGGATGATTACGAACGACACTCAGCGACCACGCCTGCGCCGCTGTTTCCTGATAGCTTCGAAGAAGACCGGGCCGTCCGGCCCCCAGCCGAACAGATGATAGGAGTAGCGGCTCTGGAAGTCCACCGCATCCACAAAAAAACCGGCGGACCCGTACGTCTGGAAGAACCCGTCCAGGCTTGGTTCCGATTTCAAGCAGAACGCCCAACCCCGCCCTTCGAAACGCGCGAACCCACAGAAGAACCAGACGCACAGTATCAACACCCATGCAGCCATGCTCTTTGCGACTTTGCTTTTCCAAGTGCCGGGTCTGGCATTCGACTGCGCCGACCCCTTACCTCCATCGCAATTATCCATGAGCAGCCTCCGGCAGAGTGTTGGGTACATTCATGCACATGTGCATGACCGGCGAGTTTACAGCGCAGCAATACGCTGCTTGGACAAATCGCTCGTGTTGCAGTTGCGCCAGACAGAGGGGGCGCTGCCCCCTCGCGCTCTCACGCGCACCCCAGCTTCCTCGCTGTCGCTCGTCGCGCCCCACCGGCCGCAGGCCCCACCGGGCCTGCTGTCGCTTCGCGTTGCCGGCTCCGCCCCTCCCCGCACCTCGGTAATCACTCGCCAGCTATGCTGGCGTTTTCGGCGGCACTGCGGGCCATTCTTGCCGAAAGCTGCTCCTCTGTCGGCCGGTCGTCCGGCAAAGTCTGGCCGGGCTCCTTACGCTGTCGACACCAGTTCGCGGATCTCTGAGGGGTCCACCGCGTACCTCGACAGATCCATCACCCGATCGCCGTACGCACCACACCAGTGCCGAGCATGCAATCACCGCAACAGCCAGGGGCTCGGGGCCGAAACCCGCGAATAGGCCTGCGATGGCGATCCCAAGCCCTGCTAGGGTTATGGCAGATATGGCCCGACTGCCAGGCGCCCGCGACAGCAGCAGGGAAATGCCAGACGGTAACAGGCCCGCGAGCATGATGAGCCAGCTGGCCGCAAGGACACGGAAGAGATCGCCGACCAAATGCCAGGCGAAGAATGCGATACCAGCGGCTGCCAGTGCAAGGAGGCGCGGCCGGAGGTGGCGCCGGGCCGGTGCCGGGGCGAGGGCCCCGATGGTGAGCAGGTGGCTATCCATACTCGATACCGTGGCGGCGAGCACGCCCAGAGCGAACAATGCCGTGGCGGGATCGGCGCCGGCCCGGGTCAGGAGCGCGACACTCAGGCACACGTCGCTTGGCGGTACAGTCAGGGCCAGGCCGATCAGCAGCGCGGTCGGGAGCGCGTAAAGCAGCAGGGCCAGGTGTGCCCCCTGCCGTGCCACCACGCTGCCACTGCTGCCCTGGACACGGTGAAAGATCACCGGGTTGGCGACAATGGTCATGGGCACCACCAACACCGCGCCCAATGACCACCCGGAAGCGCCGCGCAGACAGGACGTAGCAACGGCCGGTACACGAGCGTCCACCGTGACGGGTGCCAGGATCACCAGGATGACCAGGGCCAGGAAGATCACTGCGTACTGTAGCACATCGCTCCAGGCATCGAACCGGAAGCCGCCAAGCGCAGTGGTGACGAGAACCAAAGCAAAAACCACAGCGGTCGCGATGGCGGTGTCGGCACCGAAGCATGCTGCCACGACCACCGCCACCGCGCCGAGCTGCACGGCAAGCAGGCCCAGCACACCCAACAAACCGATTGTGCGGGTCAGCGCACCCAACCACGGCCCGAATCGTTGGCCCACCGCATCCGGCAGGCTGGCAGCACAACGGGAACGCCAGCGGGGTGCCACCCATGCCAGCATGGGAAGCGACACCAGGGCGCCGACCAGATACCCTGCAGCCAGCAGACCACCACGGTTGATCTGATCGAGCAGAGCGAGCATGGTGCCGCCGCCGATGAAACTACCGGCGATGCCGAAAGCGGTGAGGATGCGGCCGTGCCGCCGCTCATCGAAAAGGTAGCCATCACGCGAGCGTGTGCTGACGGCGGTGCTCAGGGCCAGGGCCAGGAGCCCTACGATGCCGAGCAGCGCCAGGGTCTCAAGCAAGACTGGTGGCCTCGCAGGTGAACGGGCTGGGCTCGACTTCGGCTTCGATCGGCAGGTCCACCACCGCCATGATCCCACCGCGTATCAGCACACGGTGCCCCAACTCGCGTCGGAACATGCTCGGCGTCATACCGACGTGGCGGCGGAACTGCCGTACCATGTGCGAGGAATCGGCGAAGCCCGCCATCTGAGCGATGACGGTCAGATCGTGCGTGCGATCGGGATCATTGATGAGTTCAACGGCATGCCAGAAGCGGAGGGTGTCCAAGTAGGTACCCAAAGCGATCGGCGCGTTGGCATTGAAGACGCGGCGCAGGTGCGACACCGAGAGGCCCATCTCTTCGGCGATCGCCGCCACCCCCAACTCCCCGCGAGACCCGGCCGCGATCGCCGCGGCACGCGTCATCGTTTCGATTTGATTGTGAACGCGCAACGGCAGGCTCTCGTAGACGCCATCCAGACGCGAGGCGAGGCCGGCCTCGAAGCGATCGAGCGCCGTGTCCAGGTCAGCGATCGTAGCGACCTCCTGCGCCACGGGCGCGATGTCCGCGAGCAGATGGCGTCGCGGATCGCAGGGCTCGTCGGGAATATGGCGGCCACTCACACCGAGGACCGCCAGACACGACCATGGTGGAATGCGCATGTTGAAGCACCCTGCCATACCCGCGATGTGCAGCTTACGTAGCCGCTTGGTGCCGCCTCCCAGCGACCAGATGGGGGAAACTGGAAGCTGCGTCCAGCCCGGGAGATTCAGGCCCAACAGGTGTAAGCTCGACCAGCCGTCCGGAATGCGGTACAGATTGCATATGTTCTCGCCGGCCGGGGTCCAGCCGACGTTGAGAACGACATCGAACTGTGCAAAGGGTGACAGACGGGCCGGCCGGAAGGACCCGGTACATTCGTACACCGCTCGGATACGCTGATCCAGGGCCGAGGGGTCAGCGCCGCCAATTACGACCTGCGTCTGATGCCAGGCTGCGTTGCTGCGGTGCGATCGACCATTCATGGATGTTGAGTGCTTCATGGCTTCAATACTCATGTAGCAGTATACCTCCTGCATGCAAGCCTTGGTCAATGCCCGCCAACAGGGCCAGTCAATGTGCGACGCAAGGCACCCTATCACACTCCAGTCACCCTATCACACTCCAGTAGTCCCTTGGCCGTTGGCATCAGCGATCTTCTCGAAGATCGAATCGGAATCGGTGATGCAAGCGACCAAGGGACAGGGGGTTCGGGGGACGAAGTCCCCTGATGGAAAAGCAGAAAGGTGGGCCGGAGCCCTATGCTCGCACCCCTTGGATTGTGGGCGGAGGCCCACCTTGGCCGTGGATTGATGCTGTGGTCCTCTGCCTGCGGGCCGCGCATATGGCATTCAGCCTGATCCCCTTCACCAAGGAGTTCATGCCAAGTAGCCACAAGATGAAGAGTACGATGCATATAGCGGCCAGGATGTCCTGTGCCACCTGCAGATAGATCAGATAGTTGATGGATTCGGCTGAGAACAAACCAAAACATATACCAAAAGACCCGCCCATGGCGAGCGCAAGCACCATGGTAATGAAGTCAGGCCTGGAGGTGCCGGGCACCTCGAAGCAACGTACCTTGGATGCTTGTTTGGACAGGCCCCTTGAAATGCCTCGGAAGGACCTGAAGACCCAATACAAATTAAATATAGGTATCAGCAACAGAAAGACGGCAGGCCCCGGCTCTATGTCACGGAGCCGCGGGTTAATGTAGGCGCAAACGCGGTAAAGGAAAACGCCAGTCGCGATGGCGGCCGCCAGGGTCGCCATTCCAGCAATGCCAGCCAGCAAGTCGATAGTCCGAGCTTTCTCCGCTAGGCTCATGAAGGTTTCGTCGCCTGAGGTCAATGACCATCGAGTCGCTGCAAGCCACAACTGTAGCGCAACCAGGATCCCCAGGCTGCTGATAGCTGTTACGATGGCGGCTGGTGGCGGCAACGCCCTCGTCAGTGGGAGCTCATCGTGCATCGATGTCGATGCACGGGGCTTTGTCGGCCTTCTTTCATCTCGGAATGAGCAGCCTGCATCAGAGTCGTCGGACGTCTGGTACGTGCCGACGCAATCGCAGTCAGAAGCGCCCTCAATACCCTTGGAGAGCTGAGAAATGTGACGGAATATGCGCTTCCGGTCGCCAACGCTCTCAACTCCCAAGGCGGCCACATCTGACTCCTGCACTTCGCCTAGCATGTCCGCCGTAATTGCCTCGCGCATGAACGTCTGTACATGGCCCTCGAAGACCTCATGCAGCAGATATGAATACTGGCGCACTGAACGTGCAGCGCAGGCACGAACCGATGGGGGTAGGCCCAACGACGACAGTTCCATTTCATTGGCAGAGAGCACATCCTTAAGGGTCCATCCGGCCGCCGCGAACGCATTCTGAGCGGTGTCCGCCTGGGCATCAGGCAGGGTGGCCAAGAAGACCGCAATGTCCCGATCCGGGCTTTCAGGCTCTCGCATGACGTCTCCATGTCCCAGGGAAGACCGAACGATGCTCCAAATTCCGGATTGGCAGACAAGGAGTGAATCGGACCATCGGCGTCGGGTCCACCTCGACTACGAGACCACCGAGCGCGTCGACGGCCTGGTCTGGGCCGGCACCGAGATCGAACGCGCCTGGGGCAGAGGGCGGTATCGCCACGGGCTCTGGGCCCAGGCCCAGGCGCTGGTCACGACCGACGGCCAGAGCGATGCCACCCTCGCGCTGCATGCCTTCCTCGCCGGGCGGCGCTGGCAAAGCTGGACCGGCCTGCGCTACGAACACCGCGCCGGCTACCTCGACCCGACGATGATCAACGCCACCCACCACGAGCGCGGCACGCATCTGGCGCTCGGCACCGCGCTCGGCCCGATGCACTACGAGGCCGCGCGCATACTCGACAACCAGGCCGGCTTCATGCGGGTGGGCTTCTCGCTCCAGCCCGGGCGGATCGAGACGGCGATCAGCCCCGACGCCGTCGCGCTGCAGGTGGGCGCGATCCTCGACGCCTTCGCGCTGCAGACCCAGGCCCGCTGGGCCCCGCGCCGCCTCGCCACCATCCTCGGCGAGGACACCACGCTGACCCTCGCGCTCGATTTCCGCGCCTGCCGGGTCGATGGCGACCGCCTGCCCCGAGCCGAGATCTACGCCTACCAGGCCACGGCCGGCGTCGATCTCAACCGACGACTCGCCGCGACCGGCGTCTGGAGCCACGTCGATCCGTTCCTCACCGCCAGCGTCGGCTGGCGACGCGAGGGAGTCGAAGACCTGGAACGCGGGCGCCAGAGCGACGACCCGCACAGCGACCGGCTGGTCGGGCTGCTCGACCTCGGCGTACGGCTGCGCATGACCCCGATCGCCGCGGAACTCGACAGCTCGCTGTTCGTCGCCGGCAGCGCCTGGGCACCGATGAGAGCAGCCACCGGCAGCTGGGCCGGCCGATCCTTCCGCTATCAGGAACCCGGCATCGCCCTGCTCACCGGCGTCGCGTTCCGTTTCGACCTCTGAACCGGCGGACCCGATACCACGGCCTTCACCCCTTGCCGTCGAGCACCTTGCGCAAGGCCTCGGCGAGATCGTCGAGCTGGTAGGGCTTCTGGATGTAGCCCACCGCGCCCTCATCGAGCATCTGTCGCGTCTCGCCCTCGGTGGAGAAACCCGACGAAACGATGACCGCAACCGCGGGGTCGATCTGCCGCAGGCGCCGGAAGGTCTCGAGCCCGCCCATACCCGGCATGACCACATCGAGCAGGACCGCGCTGACCGCGGCCTGGCGCGCGGTGAACTCCTTCACCCCGGCCTCGCCGTTCTCAGCGAGGTGGACCTCGTACCCCAGGCGCCCGAGCATCCGCTCGAGGATCAGCCGGATGATCGGCTCGTCCTCGATCACCAACACACAACCCGAACCGGGTGCGGCAGCCGCCGGCTCGACCTCGGGCCCGGTCACGCCCTGGGCACAGGCAGGCAGATGGATGGTGAAGCGCGAACCCGCTCCCGGTCGGGATTCGACCGTGATCCCACCACCGTGATCGTGCAGCGTGCCGGAAGCCGCCGCCAGCCCCAGGCCCGTGCCCTCACCGACGCCCTTGGTGGTGAAGAACGGATCGAAGACCCGCGACAGGGTCTCCGGCTCCATCCCCGAGCCGGTATCGCTGACCGCCAGCCAGACGTAACTGCCCGGCGCGAAAGTGCAGCCGTCGCTGGCGACCGTCGGTTCGAGCAGCCGCTGCTGTCCGCTGGCGATCGTGAGCACCCCAGCGCCGGGCATCGCATCACGTGCGTTGACCGCGAGGTTGAGCACCGCGCTGGCCAGTTGGGCCGGATCCCCCTCGACTGCCAGCTCCCCCTCGGCGAGCTGGCAGCGGATCTCGATGTTCGGGTCGATGGTCCGCGACAGGATGGCCATGCTCTCGCGCGCGAGACGGTTGAGGTCGACCACCTCGCGCCGCAACACGCCCTGGCGGGAGAAGGCGAGCAGCTGCCGCGTGAGGATGCCAGCGCGCTGACTGGCGTCGATGATCCGGGTGGCGAAGGCCCGTATCTCCTCGTCGGCGCCAGCGCTCGACTGGATGACCTCGGCGCAGCCGACCACCCCCATGAGGATATTGTTGAAATCGTGGGCCACGCCGCTGGCGAGCTGACCGATGGCACCGAGACGCTCTGCGCGCAACAGCTGCTGTTGGATGCTCTTGCGCTCGCGCACCTCCTCTTCGAGATCGTGCGTACGCTCGCGCACGCGCTGCTCCAGCTGCTCGTTGAGTTCGGCGAGCCGATCGGTGACCCGACGCAACTCGGTGATGTCGTGCAGTACGGCGACTTCGAGCCGGGCGCCGCCGTCCTCGGCCGCGACCTGCGAGATCTCGAACCGGCGTTGCTCGCCAGCCACCGAGGTATGCACCCGTTCGCGCGTGACACCAGAACGGGCCTCGTCGTCGCTGCCCAGGTCGCGACGACTGAGGCCGTCGTCGCGACCGAAGAACCGACGATACGCGGCATTGACCCAGATCGGGTCGCCGTCTTCGGCATAGACCACCACCGGGTCGGCCAGCGCATCGAGGATCTGGCGATACCGCAGTTCGACCGCCACCGCCTCGCGCCGCGCGGCGTCGATGTCCTCGGCCTGCGCGGCGATGCGTTGCTGCAGCCGCACCCGACGTTGGGCCAAGGCGCTGACAGTGGTCAGGGCGCTGCCGAGCGCCAGCACCACGAGCGTGATCGCGCCGTAGAGCGGCCACGCGCTCGCCGGGGCGGCGAGCGCCACCACCCGCCAGGCCAGCGGCATGCCCAGCGGTACGGCCTCGGCCCGATCGCTGCCGAGGCGGAACGACGCCGCGCCGGGCGGTAGACCGGTGGCACCCACATCGAGTTCGCGGATCAGGTCGTCTGGCCATTGACGGGTGGCGCGGATCTCCTCCCAGACCGCGGGCGACAGGGAGCCGAAACTGGCGAATCGCAGCTTGGGATCGCTGGCGGCGAAGACGATGCCGCGTTCGTCGATCAGCGCGAGGCGCGCATCGCCGGCCGCCCGGCGCAGACGCTGCCGGATCGGCGCGATGCCTGACTTCATCGCCACCACTCCCCTGACCGTGCCCTCGCCATCGCACACCGGGGCCCCGAAGTACACCCCCATCTCGCCGGTGGTGGCGCCGAGCGCGAGAAAGACGGTCACCTCGCCCTTGAGCGCCTCGCTGAAATAGGGGCGGTAGTTGAAACGGAAGCCGAGGAAGCGATCACGACGCGGATGATCGCAACAGGCGATCACCAGCCCGTCCGCATCGAGCAGATAGATCGCGTTGGCCGCGCTGAGCGACCGCGCGGTGTCCAACACGCTCTGGATGTTCGGGCCCGGTCCCGAGCCGGGCCCGGCCATGAGCGTCGCCGCCAGTTCAGGCTGGCGAGCGAGCGCGGCGATCTGCCGCCGATGGCGCTCGAGCGCGAGATCGTCGATCTCGCGTGCCAGGGTGCGCGCGTGGGTCCGCATCTGCGCACGCTGGCGTTGCCCGGTGATCCAGCGGGCGACCGGCGCGGCGACCACCAGGGCGAGCAGGGTCGTCGTGACGACGACCGACGGTGAGGGGAAGCGCGTCTGCCGACCCGCCATCTCAGCACGCCTCGCGGGCCGGAGCGCTGAGGCGCCCGGCCAGCGCCCGGGCGTGGCTCCATCCGGGCTGCAACGGCCACGCCCTAATCATCGAGCCAGTTGACTTCCGCCTGTGCCTGTCCCTGACGCTCGCGTTGCAGCCGTAGCCGGTGCTGCAGATCGCGCGCCAGGGCCTGCGGCCGCGGGCTCTCCGGTTGACGGAAGAACAGCTTGAGCGCGGTGGCGACCTCGGCGCAATCGGTGAAGCGCATGTCCGGATCGCGCATCAGGCAGCGATCGATGATCCGGGCCAGACCCAAGGGCAGCAACGGTTGGGCCCGCTTGATCCCGGGCGCCTGACAGCGCACCGCCTGGGACAGGATCTCCGCCTTGGTTCCGGTGAACGGCGACTTCTCGGCGAGCAGGTACCACGCGGCCACGCCGAAGGCGTAGACGTCGCTGCCGTAACTCGGGGGCTTGCCCTTGATCAGCTCGGGCGCGAGGTAGCTCGGCGTTCCCCGTACCGGACCGCGCATCATCCGCTTGAAGATGGCGGTGCCGCCGGTGGAACGGGCATTGCCGAAATCGATCAGCCGTAGCCGCCCATCGTCGGGCAGCAGGAAGTTCTCGAGCTTGACGTCGCCGTGGATCACGGCTGCGCCATGCAGCTGCGCCACCAATGCCGCGCCGGACATCAGGCACCCGATGCGATCGAAGGCGCGGCCGGTATCGAGGAAATACCGCAGGCTGCCGCCCTCGATCAACTGCATCGAGAAACACGGGCGGTCCTGCACGGTGCCTTCGGCGAACAGCCGGGGAAACCCCGAATGCTCGAGCCCGCCGAGGATGGCGATCTCCTTGGCGAAGGCCTTGACCTGATCCTTGTTCGCCGCGGCCTTCGGCGTGAGCACCTTGACCGCACAACGGGCGTTGGTGTCGGCGCGGACGCCGCGGTAGACCTCGGCATCGCCTCCGGCACCGATCAGCTCGTTGAGCCGCCAGGCCTTGAAAAAAGAGCCGACCAGTTCGCCCGCCATCCGCCTCCTCCGGGACCGGCCACGCCATTATCGGGCCGGCGGGCACTATCATGGCCGCGGTAGGCGTTACAAGGAAGCGTTGCCATGCCCGCGGAAGATGCCGGGGATGGTACAGCCGCAGGCCGGGCAGCCGGCGTCGGGCCCGAGCGTGCTGCGTGCTGGGCCGGCCCAACCGCGTTCGATCAACGTCTGCCCGCAGGCCGGACAGCTGGTGGCCATGCCGGTGGGATCGGCGATGTTGCCGGTGTAGACGAAACGCATGCCGACCTCGCGCGCGATGTCCCGTGCGCGACGCACCACCGAGCCCGGCGTGCGCGCGCGATCGGTCGCCTCGCCGGCGGGATGGAAGGCCGAGAGATGCCAGGGCACATCGCCGCCGAGCTGGTCGTGCATCCACTCGGCGATCGTACGCACCTGCTCCGGAGCGTCGTTGAGCCCCGGAACCAGCAGGGTGGTCACCTCGAGCCAGGTGTCGGTCTCGTGGACGATGTAGCGCAGGGTGTCGAGCACCGGCTCGAGCCGGGCGCCGCACCAGTTGCGGTAGAAGTCGTCGTCGAGCGCCTTGAGGTCGATGTTCGCCGCATCGATGTGGGCGAAGAGATCGGCGCGCGCCTGCCGATGGATGTAACCGGCGCTCACCGCGACCGTCGCCAGATCCAAGGCGTGGCAGGCCACGGCGGTGTCGATGGCGTATTCCACGAACACCACCGGGTCGTTGTAGGTGAAGGCGACACCGCTGCAGCCCTGCTCGCGTGCACGCTGCGCGATCATCGCGGGCTCAGCCGGCTGCCCCGCCCCCTCGAGTTCGTCGAAGTGCGACAGCTGCCAGTTCTGGCAGAAGCGACAGCGCAGGTTGCAGCCGACAGTGCCGAAGGACAACACAGAGGTGCCGGGCAGGAAGTGGCTCAGCGGCTTCTTCTCGATCGGGTCGATCGCCAGACCGCTGCAGCAGCCGTAGACATCGCAGCGGATCGCGTCGCCCTCGCGCCGACGCACGCGGCAGATACCGCGCTGGCCATCGCCGAGCACGCAGGCGTGGGGGCAGACCTCACAACGGATCCGGCCGTCAGACAGGGTGGTCGCATAGGGGGATGCACGCATGGGACCACTTGTAGCCGCACGCGCACCAGGGCGCAAGATCAGCCGCGCCGTCTGCCCTCGTTGCCGCCGAGCCGCGCGCGCACCGCGGCGGCCCAATCGGCGAAGCGGTCCGCTTCGATAGCCGCACGCGCGCCTTGCATCAGATCCTGGTAGAAGGTCAGATTGTGCAGCGTGGCGAGCATCTCGGCCAGCGGCTCGCCGGCGAAGAACAGGTGGCGCAGATACGCGCGAGCGAAGCCCCCGGCGCAGGCCGGGCAGCGACAATGCGTATCTATGGGGTAACGATCCTTGCGGTAGCGCTTGTCGCGCAAGCGCATCTTCCCACCCCAGGTGAACACCGTCCCCTCCCGCGCATAGCGGGTGGGGATCACGCAGTCGAACATATCCATCCCGGCGGCGATCGAGACCAGCAGGTCCTCGGGCAGCCCCACACCCATGAGATAGCGCGGCCGATCGGCCGGCAGCAGTGGCGCGGTATGCCCCACCACCCGCTCGAGCAACTCCAGGCCCTCGCCCACGCTCACCCCGCCGATGGCCGTGCCCGGCAGATCCAGTGAGGCGACCAGCTCGGCCGAACGTGCGCGTAGATCGAGTTCGACCCCGCCCTGAACAATACCGAACAGGTGCTGATGCGGCGCGAGCGCGACCGCGGCGCACCGTTCCAGCCAGCGCTGGGTCCGCTCCACGCTCGCGGCGACGTAGTCGCGCGGCGCCGGGTATTCGACGCACTCGTCGAAGGCCATCACGATATCCGCGCCGAGCCGTCGCTGGATCTCCATCGAGGACTCGGGCGTCAGCCGCATGGTCTCATCGCCACTGCGCCAACGGAAGGTCACACCCGTTTCGTCGACCTCGCGATCGCTCAGGCTGAAGACCTGGAAGCCACCCGAGTCGGTGAGGATGGTCCGCTCCCAGCGCATGGCGGCATGCAGGCCGCCCAGGCGCTCGATCAGCGCGGTACGCTCGGGCGACCCGAGATGATAGGTGTTGGCCAGCACCACCTGGGCGCCGGTGTCAGCGACCGAACCCGGCGTGGCGCACTTGACGGCCGCCTGCGTGCCCACCGGCATGAATGCCGGTGTCTCCACCACCCCGTGCGCGGTGGTGAAACGGCCCCGACGGGCCGCACCGCTGCGATGCAGCAAAGTGTAGCTCAGCGCGCTGGCTCTCATGCGCCGGAACGGGCCGCGGCGCTCAACCGACCTGGACCCGCTCGCCTTCGCCCTGGAAGACGACGCCGATCACCTCCAGCAGCTCCTGCTCGACCGGAACCGCATTGAGGATCCGGTTACGCGTCTGGAGGCTGGCCCACTTCTGGAACACCCGCGCCTTGCCATGGGTGATGGCGTGCTGGAATTCCTCTTCCATCACCGGCACCAGTTCGACGAAGCCGGCCTTGCTACCGCCACGCTTGCCGCTGATCTCGGTCGGCGTGCGCGGACCCGCGTCGTCCTTGGCTGCGGCCGCCGCCGGAGCCGCCGCCGGAGCCGGAGCCGGAGCCGGAGCCGGAGCCGGAGCCGGAGCCGCCGGTTCCGGGGCTGGTGCCGGAGCACTCGCGGCGGGAGCCGGAGCCGGAGCCGGAGCCGGAGCCGGAGCCGGAGCGCCGGTCGGCGCACCCCTGGTCGGCGTGATCGCGGGTTCCTCGGTCACGTCGGTCGGCTCGAACTCGGTGGTCTCGGGGCGGACCGCTGCTCGAGCCGCTGGCGACACGACCGGCTCGAGCGCACTCGGCCCGGCGCTCTGCGGCTCCTCCTGGAGCTCGCTCGGGTCGACGACCGATACCGCACCCTCGTCGAGCTCGGGTTCGATGTCGTCGAGGTCGACGGTGATGGCTTCGAGCACGGTCGGCGCCACCTCCTCGTCGCCAGCGAGCAGATCGTCGATGTCCTCGATCTCGTCGACCTCGGGCACGACGTTGGCGGTCTGCGGCTTGGACGTCGGGGCCGGGGCCACCGGGGCAGGCTCGCTCGCACTGGGTGCGATGCCTGCCGGGGCCGCGGAGACGTTCTGCAGCATTTTGGTCACCCGATGGGACTCGTGGTCCTGGGCGATCTCGAGCGAGCCGTCCTTGGCCTCCTGGCCACCACTGTAATAACGATTGATGCCATCATCGATCTCGCTGCGGGTGGCAACGACCTTCTTGATGTCCAGGCCGGTCTTCTGCTCGAGCACGCCGATGGCCTCGGCGTCGAGCGGGTTGACCATCGCGAGGTTGAGGATGCTGCCGAGCTTGTCGACCGGCAGCACGCTGAACCGGCGCGCGTCGGCCTCGTCGATGGTGTCGAGCGCCTTCTTGCGGATCTCGTACTTGTCCACCTTGAGGTGCGGCACCCAGCATTCCTGGGTCAGAGCGTTGACCAGCTGCTCCTCGGTCATGAATTCCAGGCGATAGCAGGCGACATCGAAGGGCACCTGATCGGAGCTGGCCTTGGCCTGGGCCTGGCCGGCCTGTTCGGGATTGAGGATGTTGACTTTGTTGACGAGGAAATCGACCAGCGCGGCGGTGCCGGCGTCGGCCTTGTCGCTCTGCAGGCTGCCGGTGAAGTTCAGCTCGCTGGTCTCGGTGATCGGCCGCTGACCGTCGCCGCGCTGGGCGCGCGGCCCACCGGGCATGGGCGTCGCCGGCTGGGCGGTCGGCTGCACCTGCGGCGGCGCCGGAGCGGCCTGCGGCGGGGGAGCGGCCGGGGCCGGACGCGCTGTTGGCGGCTGCTGCTGTTGGACCGGCTGCATCTGCGGCGGCAACGGCTGGGGCGGGACCGCCTGAGCCGGCGGCGGCTGGGGCGGCTGCTGAGGACCGCGCGCCTGCGGCTGGGTGCCCGGACGCGCCGGCTGCGGTGCGCCGCCAGCCGGACGCGGTTGCGCCGCCGGGGTGCGGGTCACGCGAGAGGAGCCCTGGGCCCGGCTCCCGCCCTGCGACGCACCGCCACCGCGCTGTCCCGAGCCCGGAGTGACGATCCGCCGGCTGCGCCGACGGGTGGTGTCACGACGTGCGGTCTCCTCGCGCGTCTCTTCTTTCTTCTGTTTCTTCTTGCCGAACAAGCCCATGGGCGAAACTCCTGGCGATCCCCGCGCGCATCCATCGCAAGTTCGCGCACACAGGGCACATGCTGTGTCAACTGTAGACCCGGTCAGCATCGCCAACAACGCAACCGGCGCAAGATGCAAGCGATCCCGTATCACACTCAGGCAACCATCTCCGTGGTTGACATTGACCACCGCCGCGAAGGCTGGAGCCTGCTTGACACCAAGGGTTTCCGAGCTTCTGCTGGACGCCCACGATTGTCACGGCCCGAGCGGTCATTACAGTTCGTGAAGCGGAGAGCCACGATGGCAGTCCTGAACTTCGAAATCAAATCCGTCTCCCTGCCCAGCGGAGAAGAGGCCAAGGCCGTCTTCCTCAGCGGCAGCATCGACGCGAGCACGAACCAGACCTTCGAAGGCCGGCTCCAGGACATCCTTTCGTCGGGCACCAACAAGGTGCTGCTGGTCCTGACCAACGTCAAATACATCAATTCCACCGGCCTGGGCACCATCGTCAAGTGCGTCGACACCTTCCGCGAACAGAACGGCGACATCAAGCTGGTCGGCGTGCCGACCAAGGTCATCGCGCTGTTCGAGATGCTCGGCCTGCTCGCGCTGTTCGAGACCCACGAGACGATCGAAGAGGCGGTCGCCAGCTTCGGCGCCGCGGCCGAGGAGCCCGAAGCCGAGACGCCGGCGATCCAGTTCCCGATCCAGTTCAAGCATCCGTACAGCGGCATGGGTCTGAACGTCAGCCAGCCCGGCCGGTTCAAGGACCCGCGCAGCGGCGACTATTTCAGCGTCGACGCCAACGGCACCATCGAATTCTACGAGATGAGCAAGACGCGGATCGTCGACGTCAAGCTGCCGGCCGATCCGCAGTTCTCCCAGGGCCTGATCGCGCTGGCCACCTCGCTGGCTGGCGCGGCCGGGGTCGACGCGGAGACCATCCCCGACATCCAACGCGCGGTGGACGAGATCTGCAGCCTCATCGCCAAGAACACCGAAGACAAGAACCAGACCTGCAACTGGCTGCTGGTCGGCGAGAAGAACCGGATCCAGATCGGCGTGGTCAGCTACAGCAACGCGCTGAACATCAGCATGGACGACCCGGCGATCCAGATCATCAAGCAGTCGATGAGCGAAGTAAAACACATGGTGCTGCCGACCCGCGGCTACCTGCTCGCGCTGGTCAAGAACTTCGGCTGATCCCGCCCCAGCCCCCACGCGCCCTCCGGCGCCGGACCGGGCCCCTCGCGTGCAATCCACCCATCAGCGTTTCATGGACATGGCCTTGCGTCAGGCCCAGACCGCGGCCGAAGAGGGCGAGGTCCCGGTCGGTGCGGTGATCGTCCGCGACGGATCGGTGGCTGGCCGCGGCCGCAATGCCTGCGAGCGGCTGCAGGACCCCACGGCCCATGCCGAGATGCTGGCGATCACCGCCGCGAGCGAGACCCTCGGCACCTGGCGCCTCGAGCACTGCACCCTCTACTGCACCCTTGAGCCCTGTCCCATGTGCATGGGCGCCTGCCTCAACGCCCGCATCGAACGGGTCGTCTACGCCACGCGCGAGCCCAAGGCCGGCGCCTGCGGCAGCGTGGTCGACCTCTCCGCCCCGCCCGGCTTCAACCACGCGCTCGAGGTGATCGGCGGCATCGGCGCCGACCGCGCCGCCTGGGTGATGAAGGAGTTCTTCGCCGCCATGCGTGAGCGCAACAAGCGCGCGCGCGAGGGTCGTGCCTGACCCCCGCCCCATGGACACGGCGGCCGACACCCCTCTGCGTTACCTGCCCGGCATCGGCCCCAAGCGCGCCGCCGCCTTCGCCGCCGCCGGGCTCCACAGCGCCTGGGACCTGCTGCACCATGTGCCGCAGTGCACCGGCTCCGCGCCCGACGAATGCGCCTCCGGCCCCCTGCCGCGCGGGGCGACGCTCCAGATCCGGGGCCGGGTCGAACGCGTCATCCTGCGCCACATCGGCCATCGGCGCAGCGTGGTCGAAGCGAAGCTGACGCGCGACGACACGACCGTGTTCACCGCGCGCTTCTTCAACGCCACCTACCCGCGCGACCGTCTGATCGTCGGCGATTGGTACCTCTTCGAGGGCCAAAGCGATCAGCGCCAGGCCGCCACCCTCAACCATCCCCGCTTCACCCACCTCGCACGCGGCGAGAGCGACGCGACCGCCGCACGCACGGGCTGCGACGTCAGCTACCGCCTCCCGCCGGGCATCGGCGAGACGGCCCTGCGGCGGGCGCTCGACCACACCCTGACGCACCACCTCACCGCCCTCGCCGACCCTGCCGGGCTGCTCCCGACGGCGACCTACCAGCAGGCGCCGCTGGAGCTGCATCGCCCCCCGGAGCCCGCGGCGCACGCACGCGCGCGCGATCGTGGCCGAGCGCGAACTGCTGGCGCTGGCCTGGCTGCTGCATACCCCCGGGGGCGCGTGGTCGGTCGGTCCGGACGGATCTGGCGCAGACCTGCTCCAGACGGCGCACGAGCAGGTCCGTACCGCGATCGCGACCGGAGCGACCATGCCGCACGATCTCGCCCGCTTCCTGCCCGACGACCACCGCGCCGAGTTGCTGCGCGGTGGCTGATCGCCACCGCGCAGACTGAAACGCCGACTGCGATTCGCGGTATGCATGGCGGAAGGATCCACCATGCCACCGCCGTTCGTCCGCACCCTGCTGATCGTCGCCTGCCTGTTCAACACCGCCACCGTGGGCGGATCCGAGGACAGCAGCCCGCCCATCGACTGGCGCCCGTCCCTGGCCACCCTCTGGGGCGGCAGCGGTGACCAGGAGTTCCGGGCCGCAGCCGCGACCGACGACGGCATCGTGCTCTTCGGCGGCGACGCGGGCAGCGGCGAGTGGCCGGCACTGCGCCACTACCAGATCGGCCGGGGCGCCGGGCTGCTGGTGCGCTACGACACGCTGTTGGGCAAGACCCTGAGCACCACCACCTTCCCCAGCAGCATCAGCGCACTGGCGATCGACCTCGACGGCAACGTGTTCGTCGCCGCGGGGCAGCTGTACAAGCTCGACGCCGGCTGCGGTGAGGTCCTGTGGCAGGGCGGGCCCGGCGGCAGGCGCATCTGCCCCGATGGCGAGGGCGGCGCCTGGGTCCTGGCCGGCAAGCAGGCGGTGCGCGTCGGCGAAGGCGGCACCGTGCTGGGCACCCTCAAAGGCGGCAAGGACATCGCCGTGGATCCCTACGGCAAGCGGGTGTTCACCTGCGGCTTCCACTGCGGCCGCGGCGGCGGCAATCCGGTCCACATCCCCAACGTCAAGGCCTGGTCCTATTCCGGCGAGAAGCTCTGGCACATGTGGGAGTATTCGGGCGAGCAGCTGAACTCGGTCGGCGACATGGCCGACAGCCATCCGAAGCGGCTGTATTTCGGCCCCGACAAGAAGCTGTACATGTTCGGCGACAGCGACGGCGGCAACACCGCCTACCGCCATCACCCCTACAATCTCGGTGAACCGCTGAAGGCCGAGCTCGGCGGCACGCCCTTCACCCAGATGTGGCTCGCCTTCCGCTCCAACCGCATGCTCTTCGCCTGCCGCATCGATCCGGCCACGGGCAACATGGAGCGCGGTTCCTTCTTCTACGGCACCTTGCACAACGAAGAAAAGGACCGCAAGGAGATCGGCGACGCCCAGGCCAAGGGCATCTACGTCGACGGCGACGGCCGCATCTACCTCACCGGCCTGATGAACTGCAACATCCCCTGGACCGACGACGCCGTCCACCAGGAGGCGGCGCCGATCGACCGCAGCGGCTACTGGAACAACCCGGCCAGCACAGAAGAGATGTACCTCGCGGTGTTCGGCCCTGACTTCCGCTCGCTCGAGTACTGCACCGGGCTCAACCAGGGCTCCTCGAGCGAATTCTCCTCGGTCGGCAAGGCGATCTCCGGCGGCGGCAAGGGCGTCGTGGTGGTGGGCTCGATGAAGACCCCTCCCAGCGGCAGCAGCGACGCCGCGAGCACCGCCTATCTCCACAAGCCGGTCCAGGACGGCTACGGTGGCGACAAGGATGCCTACGTCGCCATCTTCTCAGCCGGACAGCCGCCGGCCGAGACCCGCGAGCTGATGCAGACCACCATCACCCGCCTGTTCCCCAACGGCGACCCGGTGCTGCTCGAACGCATCGCCAAGGCCGACTCTTTCACCGCGCTGATCAGCGAGCTGGCCGCCGGCGATGCCGAGGAGGAGCAGATGGCCGAAGCGCTGACCGAGATCGGCCACGGCCTGCTGGCCAGCGCGCGAGATAACGAGCGCGAGACTCCGGTAACCACCCTCGCCTGCTACTGCAGCCTGGCCGACAAGTGGCAGAGCACGCCGGTCGGCCAACAGGCCGGCGAACGCATCGCCGCACTCAAGGCCGACACCGAATGGCAGACCCTGCTGGAGATCGACCAGCTGCGCACCAGCGTGCTCCAGCTCGAACAGGAGCTCGAGATGCCGGAACGCGCCAACGAGGCAGCCTGGTACGACCGGCAGTACTACCGCACCAACCGGCGCGTGCTCAACGAGATGCAGGACGCGGCCGAAGAACTGCAGCAGGACCACCCCGACGCGGCCCATACGGCCGAAGCGCTCGCCGCCTGCAACCGCTACTGCATCCCCGTCGGCCGCCGTGGCGCCAAGCTGCTCGAGGCACTCGAGCTCGCCTTCGACGCGGCCAAGCGCCTGCGCGCCCCGCGCAAGGGCGAACCGGTCTACGACAACAAGGACTTCTACGCGAGCAACCGCGAGCCGCTCGACACGATCCAGAGCATCGCCAAGGCCATGCACAAGGAGGCGCCCCAGAGCGGCTTCACCCGCCGGGTGGTCAAGCTGGCCGAACGCCTCGCGATCCCACTCGAGAAGTAGCCGTCACGACGCCCACGCGCCCCCGATCACCGCACCCCGCCGGCAACGGCGGGGTGCGGTGCATTCCGGCCAGACGATGCCGGGGGGAGCGCTCGCTCTCGGGACGCACAAGGGCACAACACACTCAGAACCACGAACGCGGCGATCGGGGCGCTCACGCAATAAAAAGCTCTCCGTCGTGGACGGAGAGCTCGTGGTACACGGGGTGGGATTCGAACCCACACGAGGTTTAACCCTCACTAGGCCCTCAACCTAGCGCGTCTGCCAATTCCGCCACCCGTGCGCTCGGCGAGGGGCGCTTTGTATGCAGCGCGGCGGCGGGGTCAATACACCTTTCACACCGATGCCAGCGTCGAGCCGTCGCGGCGATCACGATGACGGAGATCGGCCGCTATCGGCACTGGCGCCCACCGGGCCCGGCAGCGAAGATGAGCCCATGCCCGCAGCCACCCAGGCCACCCCGCTGCGCACGGCCCCACTGCTCGCAGGCGCCTGCGTCATGGCCGGGCCGGGAGCCCTCTGGTCGCTCGCGCCGCTGGCAATCGACCACGGCGGCGGCGCGTTCCTCATCGCCTGGCTGATCTGCCTCGCGCTCCTCGCGCTGCCGCTGTTGTGGCTCGAAGCCGGTCTGGGGCTGTGCTTCCGTACCGGGATCCCCGACTGCATCCGCCGCAGCCGACGACGCTGGGGCTGGTCCGGCTGGTGGTCGACAGCCGCCGGTCTGGCCCTGTTCGTCTGTGCCGGCTTGCTGCTCATCCTGCTCCTCGCCAGCCAGCTGGCCGCCGCCATCGGCACGCAGCCGGCAGCGAGCCGGTGCTGCGAACCGCCCGGCCCGGTGCCCATGGCCCTCGCCGCGGCGATCGTGGTGCCGCTGCTCGTACTGTTCACCCGTCGCGACGATCCCGAGCGCTGGGCGCCACGCCTCGTCGTGCTCTGCCTGAGCCTGATCGTGGCGACGCTGGCCCTGATCGCCCCCCTGCCCGGAGCGCGCTTCGGACTCGCACTCTACGCCAGTCCCGACTGGAGCGCACTGGCCGCGTGGCAGACCTGGCTCGCAGCGGCGGGCGGAGCGGTGTTCGCCGGCGGACTCGGCGTCGGCTGCCATGCCCACCTCGCCAGTCGCCAGCCGCGCACCCACGACACCGCGACGCACGCCCTGCTGACCCTGATCGCCGGGGCGCTGTTCCAGCTCCTGCTCGGCGCGGCTGCCGCCATGGTCCTGGGCCATGGTGCCGCGAACACCACCACCGTGGTCGGCCCGGCTCGTGGCACCCCGAGCCCACCGCTCCATCTCTACGCCAGCGCCCTGACCGATGGGCGCGCCTTCACCGCACGTCTCTGCTTCGCCTGCGCCGCAGCCCTCCCCCTGGCGATCGGAGCCTGGGTCCTGCTCCGGGCTCTGGTCCAGGCCGCGACCGACCACGCCGGCCTGGGCCCCCTGCGGGCCCGGCAGGGCCTGCTCGCCTGCGCCACCCTGCTCGGCGCACTGGCACTCGGCCTGCCAGATGCCACCGGCCTCGCCGCCTTCCTCGACGGCACCCAGCACCTGATCCTGCTCCCCGCCACCGCCACCCTCGCGCTGGTCGCCGCCGGTGCGCTCGGCCTGGCCGGCATACGCGGCCACCTCGTGGCCCACGCCGCCATCGCGCCGGCACGGTGGTGGCCATTGCTGCTGCGCAGTCTGGTCCCGGGCCTGCTGATCCTCGCATTGATGGCCGGAGCGGCACGCCAGCTCGGCAACCCCGCGCTCGGCTCGACCGCGTTGCTGGTCGCGGGGGTCGCCCCGGCACTCGCCGCGCTCGCGGTCGCGCTCGTGCTCTGCTTCGGCCGCAGGAGGCAGCGATGACCCCGCCACGCCATGCGCTCGCGCCGCTGCTCGGCGCCGCCAACGCGGCCCTGGGCCTGGTGCTGATGATCCTGTTGCTGTTCGCGGCGCGCAGCACTGGCAGCAGCAGCCCGTCGACCGCCACCCCGCCCGGCGCCGCTGCCGGCTTCGACGCAGGCCTGCAGCGCGCCCTGCGGCAGGGACTGGAGGCCGGACGAGCACCCGAGGAGATCGCCACGCTGGTCCACACCGCACGCCAACGCGGCGTCTGGCACAGCCTGCCGCCCGCATTGCGCACGCGCGCCCACGACCACGTCTACGCCGGCGCAGACGCACCCGCCGCCCTGGCCACGCTCGTCGCGCTCTGCTCGCTGCTGCTGCTGATCGGATTCGCGGTGCTGCACCGGCTGCGCGCCGGACCGGCGCCGGTCGACCCGCAGGCCGAGACGCTGGAGAACGTCGAACCCCTGGATGTCGACACCCGCGACGTGACCATCGCCGCGACCACCACCGCCGCTGGCGCGAGCGATCCTGAAGGCGGGCCGCCGCAGGGCTGAGCCCGGCATCAGACCGGCGACCAGACCCCCTGCCCCTCGAGCTGACGCGTGGCCGCGGGGGCCCAGCCGCGATTGGCCGCCGGGCTCGCCGGCGATGGATGCAGCACGGTCGCGAACGCGGTGCCCGGCCGTTCGATCACCGCTTCGGCACGCTGACGGGCATAGACGCCGATCCCCACCACCCAGGCCGGCCGCAACGCTGCGATCACCGCCTGCAGATGCGCATCGCAGGCCGCGCACAGGTCGGCCCGCTCGGTGCCGGGCAGCTTGTCCGGGGTACGATTGCGCCCACTGGCCTCCATGAACAACAGCGGACAGTAGTTGACGACGAAGTGCTCGCGAAAGAAGGCGGCGGCGGAGCCGAAGCGCTCTGCGAACAAGGCCCACAGCCGACGGCCGCTGACCTCCGAGCGCGGACAGTCGAAACCGCGCACAGGGCGCTTGGGATGCTCGCGAACCGGACGCTCCACCGGCGCCTCGAGGCCCATCCACTCACGCACCGCCGCGACCTCGCCGAAGGGGACGCCGGTCTGGGCCATGCCGAAGGGACCGGGATTCATGCCGAGGAACACCACCCGACGCGGTCCGGTGGCGAAACGCCGGATGTAGGCTGCATGGGCCTGCCAGGCGTAGTCCAGCGGTGCGTAGACCGTGTCCACCGGGGCGGCGAAACGCATCGCCGCCGTGCGATCGCGCAACCCGGCAGCGGCGGCGAGCACCCGTGCTGCGGTACGGCTCGGGCTAGCTGCCATGGAGCCGGAACTGCGACATCAGCGGAACGCTTCCTGAAGCCGCCCCTTGCGATTGTTGCTCAGATGCAGCTCGAGCCAGCCGCGCAGGCGCTGGACCGCACGGCTGCCGCCGAAGGGCATCCCCGGCAGCTCTTCGAGCAGGTCGGCCATCGGCCGGCCGCAGCGGTCGTGATACATCAGCCGGAAGGCGTGCTTGAGATCGCGGATCTCTCCCTCCTCCCAGCCATCGCGACGCATGCCGACGATGTTGACGTTGCGCGGTTCGGCCGGCACCCCGTCGTAGGTGAGGAATGGCGGCACATCCATCCGCAGCCCGCTCATCGCGCCGATGAAGGCGAGTTCGCCGACGGTGACGAAGTGATGGACGCCGGTCATCCCGCTGATGATCGCCTTGCGTCCGATCTTCACATGCCCGGCCAGCTGGGTGTTGTTGCCCAGGATCACGTGATCCTCGAGCACGCAGTCGTGAGCCACATGCGCGTAGGCCATGATCATGCAGTTGTTGCCGATCCGGGTCTCCATCAGACCACGGGCGGTACCCTTGTTGACGGTGACGTACTCGTGGATCACGCAGTCGGAGCCGATCACGACGCTGCTGTCCTCGCCATCGTAACCCAGGCTCTGCGGGTCGCCGCCGATCACCGCACCGGGGAAGATCCGTGTCCGCGGGCCGATGGTCGTTCGCCCATAGACGGTCACGCTGTTCTTGAGCTCAACGCCGGCCTCGATCCGGACCTTGTCGGCGATAATGCAGAACGGACCGATCTCAGCGTCCTCGTGGACCTCGGCGCGCGGATCCACGATCGCCTGCGGATGGATGGCCATATGCGCTTCCCATCAATAGATATGGGGACGCGTAAGCGCCCCCCATGTATCTGCGCATGCTAGGCCGCGCGAATCTGGGGGTCAAGCGCAATATTCATTGTCTGACATCGAATTCATGGCATGTTCCGGCCATGCCCGTTGAACGGCGGATCATGCTCGGCGCCCCCTACGCCTACCACGTCAGCGGCCGTACCGCCCTGGAGCAGCCCGTGCTCGCGCGCGAGGGGGTCGCCGCCGACGCGCTCGATCTGCTCGAACGCTTGCGCCGCGCTTTCGACCTGCGCCTCTACGCCTATGCCTTCACCGCGACCGGCTACCGCCTGGTGCTGCGCCACCAGGGGATGCTGGTCGATTCCGACGCCCGGCTGCGCGAACGCTGGGCCCTGCTCGGATCGCGCACCGTCCCGGCGAGCGCACGGCTCCGCGCACGGCTCACCAGCCTCAGCGGCGTGATGCAGACCTTCCTCCAGCGGCTCGCGCGGGCCCACAACGCCCGCGCCGGAACCACCGGCAGCATCTGGGCCGGGCGCTACCGCGCCTGCCTGCTCGCCGATGATGCCGCGATCTGTGCCGCCATCGCCGCCGTCGGCCAGGAACCCGGCGACGCGGCGACGATGACCAACAGCTCCCGACGCAACGCCGGTGTTCCCGGCGACCCGGTGCTCAGCCCGCCCCCCTTCACCGCCACCCCCGCCGGTGAGATCATTTTCGCCGACGAGGCGCCGCGGGGGCTCGTGGCCCGGCCAGCGACAGCCGACGGCGCCGTGCTCTCGCTGCTGCTCGACGAGTTCGAGCCTCAGGACCTCGACGCCTACAACGACGCTCTGCAGCGGGGTTGGGCCCTCGGCCGGCCCGAAAGCCTGACCGACGCCCTCGCACGGCTCGACCGCGGCGGCGGTCGTGGCCGCCGCCGCCAGCGCCACGAGCTGTTCGACTCGCTCGGCCTGTGCGCGGTCTGGGGCTGAGCTCGCGCACGCGGCTCACCGTGCTGCCAGCCCGGCGCGTCGCAACGGAACCGACCGGGCCGGAGCCGGGCCAGGGCGACTCAAAGCTCGCAAATGAGGGCCATGCCTCGCCTCCACCTGCGTCACCATGCCCAAGCACTGACGAGAGCCGGGCGGTTGGACGCAGGCGGAGACGACGCAAGGCATGCTGACCTGGTGATCGGCGCTCCCAGGGCGAGCTTCGAGTCGCCCTGGGAGCCGGGCTCCGGCCACCCTTCCCTCGCGGCGCGGCGTGGCACAATGCGCCCATGCGTTTGATCATCAACGGCGAGGAGCGCGATCTGCCCGATGGGCTGACCGTCGCCGACCTCCTCGACCAGCTCGCCCTGCCCACCAGCCGTGTGGCGGTGGAGGTCAACAAGGACCTGGTTCCACGCGCGCGCCACGCCGCCCACACCTTGCGCGCCGACGACCACGTCGAGGTGGTGACCATGGTCGGCGGCGGCTGACGTGGATACCCCATGCCATTGACCCCACCCCCCTCGACCTCCTGCCTCGTGGTGCTCCAGATCGGCGCGCGCCGCGTCGCCACCACCGTGACCTGGATGGAGGCCGACGCCGAGCGCGTGCTCGCCCATCGTGCCGTCGATTGCGACTGGCACACCCTCGGCGACCGCGGCCGGCGTCAGGTGGTGGCCGAGTCGCTCGCGCTGGCCGCCCAATCGGCCGGGATCGAGCAGATCTTCAGCGTGTTCGTGTCGATCTCGGACCCCTCGTTGCGAGCCAACTTCGCCTCCGGCTTCGTCGACCTCGGCCAGGAACTCATCTTCACCCTCGACGATCGCCACCGCTCGCTGGCCCGGGCGACGCACCAGGCGATCGGTACCGATCGCGAACTGCTGCACGCCCTGCCGCAGCACTGGGCCGTGCGCAGCAAAGCCGGCGAACGCGAGGTCGACAATCCTGTCGGGGAGCGCGGGGCACGCCTGACCTGCCACGTCCTGCTGGTGACCCAACAGCGCCGGGTGCGCGAGGAGGTCGAACGCCTGCTCGTCGACAGCGAGGTCGCGATCGAGGGCCTGATCGCACCGCCGGTGGGCCTCTATCGCGGCATGGTCTCGCAGCTGCCGCAGACCGGCAGCACCCTCATCATCGACATGGGCGCACGCCACACCCACCTGCTGGTCCATCGCAAGAGCCGCCTGGTCCATATCGAGACCCACGTCTTCGGCGGGGCCGATCTCGACACCCTGATAGCGCGCGAGCTGGGCATCACCGCACCCCAGGCCGAACAGCTCAAGCAGGAGGTCGACATCACCGCCCACACCCGCAGCACCGACTATGAAGGGCAGACCTACCTCTGGCGCGAGGTCCAGGAACGCCATCGCATGCTCGGACCGGCAGCACGGATCTGCGCCGACGCCCTGCGTGCCTTTTTCGGTGAACGCGCCCGCACCCTGCGCGAGCTCGAGCTGCTGGCCCAGCGCGGCAAGATCCATCTGGTCGGCCGCGCAGCCGCGCTCGGCGGCCTGGTGCCGCTGGTGCGCGACGTGTTCGACCTGCCGGTGGTGCTGGGCACCAATGCCAGCGGGCGCGAGCTCTCGACCGAACTGACCGATCTGATGACCGTCGGCCTGGTGCGCCAGGCAGCGATCGAACGCCGGCGCCAGCTACGCGAACGCCAGGGCTCGAGCATCCGCCAGGTCACCTCGATGGCCTCGTCACTGTGGCAGTGGCTGATGGCCCCCGTCCGCTGATCCGGGCACGGGCGCCGCAACGATCCGGCTCACCGGCCCGAGCCCTCCTGGCCCGGGTGACACCCGGCTCAGTCGACCATCGCCACCGGTTCGGGGAAACGGACGTTGATCGCCGCGACCTGTTCGAAGTGGCGCACCGAATGCGCGAGGTTGTGCACCTTCTCCTGCGGGGTCACGCCGTAACAGCCCTCGCCCGGCCGCCCCCACACGATCATCGTGCCATCGCTGGCGTGGAACACGATTCCACGCTGGTCCGGACGCCCGGGAAAGGCCGCGTCGAGGTCGATCGCGCGCAGGTACCCGCGCGGCAGCGTCGCGCGCAGTTCCGGCCACACCGCAGCGATCTCACGCAGGCCCGCCGGTCCGGCGCGTTCGAGATGCAACACCACCGGCACGTCTTGCGGCCCCGGCAGCTGCCCGGGCAGCACCGCCCCCTGCGCATCGACCCAGGCGCGCCGGCCACTGGCCAGCCGCAACGGCAGCATCGCCTCCCGCAGCTGCAACCGCACCGCCGCCACGCGACGGCTATGGCCGTGGGCATCGGTCTGCCATTCGAGCGCTACCTCGTCCACCGCTGCCACCCCGGGCTGGGAGGCGAGATGGGCGGCGAAGCGATCCAGCACCGCATCGTCGGGCCGGAGGTAGAGCAGGCGGAAGTCGGGGAACGACGTGACCCAGCGGTCCTTGAGCACCTTGGGCGCCGGCGCGTCGACGAAGCGCACCGCCGAGAGCGGCGGCTGGGCCGGTCGTTCGCGCCAGCCGATGTAGCTGAGCATGAGCACCACGAACAGCGCCCCGCCTGCGATCACGCCGTGCAGACCCAGGCCGCGCCCGCCCGCGGCGACGGCCTCGATCCCACGCAAACCCGCACCCACGCCCCGGGTGATCAGGCCCTGCCCGAGCGAGACGAAACCCGAAGCTCTGCCGGAGTCCGAGGCCGTCGGACCGGGCGCGGCGGCACCGCCGCCCTTGCGCGCTCGCGCCCCACCGCCGCCAGACCCGCGAGCAACCCTGCGCGCCTTTCCGGCGGGCGCCTTGGCCCCGGTCTTCTGCTTCGGCTTCGGTTTCGCCTTTGGCTTCGATTTCGCTCTGGCTTCCGGCTGCTGCGCCGCGACCGACCGGGCCGCGGCCTGCGCGCTGGCCGCCTTGCGTGAGCGGGGTTTGCGCGAAGGGCGTTGGCTCGGCTGGGCGAGCTTCTGCCGCGCCGCATCGACCAGGGCCAACGGATCGTCCTCGCCCTCGTCGAGAAATTCGGTGAAGGCCGATTGATCGCGGCTCATGGGTGATGCTCCCTTCAGAGGGGGCGCTGCCCCCTCGCGCCTTCGGCGCGTACCCCCACGCGCCCCGGTC
>CAZTGE010000049.1:0-26407 GCA_964612995.1 uncultured candidatus Brocadiaceae bacterium
CCCACAAGTTGAAAGCACGAGGTCTTTCTGTGGAACGACAGGTGGCCGTGGCAATGTGACCACTCAGGCCCATCGGGCATGAGTGGTCACTTCGGCCTTTTCGGGGCCCCATCGTACGCGATGGGGTCTGGCGCCGAGTGGTGGTGGGCGGATACGTTTCGGCGCAGCCGATCCGCCCACGCCTGAATCTGCCTGCAGATTCAGGCGAACCACGACAAAGCCAGAGGGGTGGGTCCTCACGTGGTGAGGACCGTAGGGGCGAAGCCCCTGGGTGTTTAAGATCCGATGAAGTTGACGCGGGCCATATCCGGCCGTCATCCCAACCCCGTTACCATGAACTTCGCCGTTGCGAGCGGGCTGTGTGCTGCTAGTCTGCACCTCATCGCACGTAGGGATTCGTCCCCAAAATCACAGTCGTCGTGATCACGACGACGCAACCCCCTGGAGAATGCGGACCATGCGTACCCTCTTGCACATCGTCACCCTCACCATGCTGTTCATCGGCGCCATCGGGGCCGTGGACACCGGATGGGTCACGCCCGACACCCACGCTCTGTTTAGCGAACAGGGCTTCTCGGTGGGCACGGCCTATATCTGGAATGACCGCAACAGCATCAAGGTCCGTCTGCTGACGGTCAACGGTTGGCAGGTCGAAAAGGCACAGATCGCGGTGACCGACACCGTCGATGACGTACCGCTCGACGCCGACGGCCGTCCGCTGGTCGACCAGTTCGCGTTCCAGCAGACCTGGTCGACCGAGGTCTCCGATACGGTGGTCACGGTGGCGGAATTCGAACAGGATTTCGATGCAACGGAGCAGAAGGTGGTCACGGTCTATGCTACCGTCAATCTCGACGGGGCGAACCAGACCGGGGTCTGGGCGTTGGAGCATTTCTTCCCCGGCACTTTCACCATGTATACCAGTCACGATGTCAAGGCGTGGTGGCCACCCTTCAATTTGCCAGCGGGTCCGATCACGCTCAATGCCGAACACCCCGGCCCGAATTCGTATTGGCTGCACACCCTGTCCGACGTTCCGGCTGATTGTGATCTGAGCAACGGCGTATTCCCGGCCTGGTGCGTCGACAAGGACGCGACCATGAAGGAGAACCACGACTACGCCGCCACCGCATATAATCCCTTCGCACCGGGACTGCCCGACCGCCACGCGGGCAAGCGCTGGGATCTGGTCAACTATGCGGTGAACCATGGCGACGGGGTCGCGTGGGAGGACATCCAGGATGTGATGTGGGTCGCCCTCGACCAGATGCCGGCGGCCGACCTGAGCCCGGAGGGGGCCGCGTACTGGACCCAGGTCCAGGCCAACGGCGCGGACTATGTGCCCGGCCCGGATGAGCAGCCGGCGCTGATTGCCGACGTCGGTTATCCGCAGATCACCATCTGGTTGCCGGATATGGACGCGTTCTGGGAGAACCACGAGAAGAACAGCAACGGTTGAGGCGTTTTTCAGAGGGGGCGCTGCCCCCTCGCGCCTTCGGCGCGTACCCCCACGCTCCTCTGTCGTCGCTCGCCAGCTTCGCTGGCGTTGCGGCCCATTATCGCAGAGAAACGCTCCTCTGTCCAGCCAGGCCGGCCTGCAGCCAGGCCTGGCTGGCGTGCGGATGTGCGGTGTTGAGGTGCCAGGCCCATGGAGCTCCGGCTCTACGACATGCCTGTTGCAACAGGCGCCAGCGGCTTCGTGCCACGGGCGCCTGTCCTTGTACGCACAGGCTTGCGTGATGCGGTTGTTGTCAGTGGCCTGCGGAGCCCATCATGCAACCTTCCCAGTTCATCACCCCGGAATGTGCGATGCCTGCCGAACCCGACAGCGACAACCCCGACCCGGCGTCACCGCATCGAGGTGACTACGCGATCGATCAACAGGGCGCGACCCGTGCGGCAGCATCGCCGCCGCCGGTCGAGCCGACGGCCGTGGGGCCGGGCTGGGCCGAGGTCATTCCCAAGGGCTGCACCAACGCCACGCTCACCCTTGGTGGACCGGCGTGTCGCTCGGCCGGGCCGAGTGCCGGGGGAACGGTTTCGGTGCGTCCGCGCGAGGGGAGCTTCGGCCCTCCGGCCGGAGATCGCGACGCTCCGGATGCCTCCGATGAACCGACGCATCACTACGAACTGATCGAACAGCTCGGCGCGGGCGGCATGGGCGTGGTGCTCGCGGCGCGACAGACGAGCTGCGATCGCATCGTGGCCCTCAAGGTGCTCAAAGAGGAGTTGCGCGAGGGCACCACCAGCCGCGAGGCCTTCCTCAGCGAGGCGGCGGTCACTGCCGAACTCGAGCATCCGAACATTCCGCCGCTCTACGATCTGGGCCACAGCCCCGGCGGCGACCTCTATTACGCGATGAAACGGGTCGCCGGCCGGCCGTGGTCGTTGGACTTCGCTCGTCGACCGATCAGCGAGAATCTCGAGGTCCTGCTGGCGGTGAGCAACGCGGTCGCCTTCGCCCACTCGCGCGGGGTGATCCACCGCGATCTCAAGCCGAGCAACATCATGCTCGGCGACTTCGGCGAGGTCTACCTCATGGACTGGGGGCTGGCAGTCGCCGCGCACCCGGAGGAAGTGCCACCCGGCGTGCGGCCCAAGGCGGGGGAGTTGAACCGGCGCAACGTCACCGGCGGCACGCCTGCTTACATGGCGCCCGAAATGGCGCAGGCCGACCCCGGCCGGATCGGGATGCGCAGCGACGTCTACCTGCTCGGCGCGATCCTGTTCGAGATCGTCACCGGACAACGGCCGCATCGGGGCGCATCGGTCCTGGAGTGTCTGGCCAAGGCTGCGAGCAACGCGATCGTGCCGGTCGATGCCGATGGCGAGCTGATGCGCATCGCCTACCGCGCGATGGCCACGAAGCCTGAGGATCGGTACGCCGATGCCCGGGCCTTCGCGGCCGCGATCCGCGACTACCAGGCGCACGCCGAGAGCCTGGTGCTCGCCGACGAAGCCGAGGCGCATGCGAAGACCGCCCGGTCCGCCGGGCGCTACGAGGACTACGCTCGCTCGCTGTTCGCCTACGAGGAGGCGGTGTCCCTGTGGCCCGAGAACGCGCGCGCACGCTCGGGCATGTCTGTGGTGCGGGTCGAATACGCGCGCTGCGCCTTCGAGCACGGGGACCTCGAGTTGGCGCAGAGCCTGCTCAACGACGCGGGCGAGGACCAGGCTGAATTCCGCGCGCAGGTCGGTGCGACGCTGCGCCAGCGGGCGATCCATGCGCGCCGCCTGCGGTTGATGACCCGGGCCGCAGCGATCCTGGCCGCGGCCGTATGCGTGGTGGTGGCGGTGGCGTTCTTCCGTATCCAGCACGAGCGCTCCCTGGCGCTCACGGCACGCGACGAAGCCCGGGCGCAGCGCGACAAAGCAGCTGCGGCCGAAGCGGTGGCCAGGACCGAGAGCGAGAACGTCAAGGTGATCAATGCCTTCCTGCAGGACATGCTCGAATCGGCCGATCCGGCCCGGATGGGCCTGGATGTCAGCGTGCTCGACGTACTCGAGGCCGCTTCCGCCCGGGCCCAGCGTTCGGCCGGGCACAGCCCTGAACTGCAGCAGCAACTGCATCTGACCCTCGGCAGCACCTTCGCCGCGCTCAGCCGTTTCGAACAGGCGCAGAGTCATCTCGAGCGCGCGCTCTCGGCGGCAGATTCCGGGGATGGCTCCTTCGACCTGCTGGTACGGCAGCGCCTGGGGGCATTGAAACTCCAGCAGTTCCAACTGCGTGAGGCCGAGGAGCTGCTCACGGCGGCATTGGATGATCAGCTCGCGCGTCTGGGCCCGGTACACCGTGAGGTCATCACCACGCACCGCCTGCTGGTGCAGACGGTGATCGAGGCCGGGCGGTTGGCGCAAGCCGGTCCTGCGCTGGAACAACTGCGCGAAGCCGCGGCTGCAGTGCCCCGCCTGCCGCTCGATGAACGCATCGCCATCGAGCTGGTACGTGGGCGTTGGCTCTATCTCACCGGGCAGCGCAAGCGCGCCGCGGCGGTCCACCGTGAGACCCGCTCGTTGTGCGAACGCGAGCTCGGGCCGCTGCATCCACAGACCATGGACTGTCGCCTGCGCGCGATCGAGCATCTGCACGAGGCTGGCGAGCACGCGCTGGTGCTCGACGAACTCGAGGAGTTCTGCCGGGCGCAGGCGACCCACGCCGGCGAGCAGGACGTGATGCTGCTCGCGGCGCGGGTCCTGCGCGCTCGATCCTGCTATTGGCGCGGTGACTTCGTCCGGGCGAGAGAGGAGCTGCGTGCCGTCCGTGCTGTCAGTCTGCAACGACTGGGGCCGGACCACCTGATCGCGGTCGATTGCGCCATCGCGCTCGCGGCCGTGCTCGATCACGCGCCTGCGCTCGATCTGGCGAACGAGACACGCGCGCGCTGCGAACGCAGCCTCGGTGCCGGGCACCCGCTGACGATCGAATGTCTGGTTCGCGCCGGCAAGATCCACTACAGCCGGGGTCGGTTGGACGAGGCGATCGCGGCCTTCGATGCGGCGATCGAGCGCGGCGGTCACACGCTGGGCTGCGACCATCACGATGTGCTCATCGCCCGGATGTTCCGTGCCCAGTGTCTCGGTCAGACGGTGGGCATCGACGAAGCGGTGGCGGAGCTGCGCGACCTCGAGCAGCGCATCCGTCGCCGCACGGGGCCCGACCACCCACCGCGCATTCTGGCCCTGAGCATGGTGGCCAACCTGGAAGCGCACCGTGGACACCTTTCACAGGCGCTCGGGCTGTTGGCCGAGGCCACACAGCTCGCCCAGGAGCGCTTCACAGAGGGGCAATGGTTGCGGCGCAAGCTCGAACGACGGCTGGATGAATCGCTCGGGCTGATGCGCAAGCTGCGCCGGGTCAACTGCGCGATCATTGCCGCAGATGGCACCGCGCCGGTGATCGACGGGCGCGACGACGATCCGGCCTGGCAGATCGAGCACCGCTATCGCGCCTACGATGCCTGGGGTCTGCTCGATCGCGATGACCACACCCATCCGCCGGTGGATACGCAGGCTACGTTGGTGGCCGACGCGCGGCGGCTGTATGGGGTGATACGCTGTCCGGTGGTCGGCGGAGAGGTGCCGCCCTGTACGGTGGACAGCCGTGACGGCGCGGTGTGGCAAGACGACGCGGTCGAGGTGCGGTGGCGCCCGCAGGGCGACGAGCAGCCGATGCGCCTGGCCGTCAATGCAGCGGGGGTGATCGCCGATCTGCGCGGCGAGGATCCGGAAGCCACGCTCGATGATGTGCGCGTGGCCTGTGCGCGAAACGGCGAGGGCTGGGTGCTGGAGTGGAGCGTGCCGTGGAGCGCTTTGGGCTTCGACGAACGGCCACCGGAGGGGACCACCATCCCCTTCGACCTGATCCGTTACCACCGGGCGGAACCGGAATTCGTCAGCCGCTGGCAGCAGCTCGATCCTCAGCGCCCCGCTCTCGAGCAGTTCGGCCGGCTCCAGGTCGGGGAATGGACCCCGGACCCGGCTCTCGAAGCCTGGCGCAAACAGAGCGCTGGCCGCTGAGTCAGTGGCCAGCCGAGGCAGTTACTCGATGCTGCCCTTCTGGATCTTGAGGTCCTTCTGCAGCTCGACCCGGTCGACCTGACCGTCGCGGATCCACATGATCCGGTCGGAGATGGCGAGCATCTCGTGGTCGTGGGTCGCCGAGATCACGGTCACGCCCTTCTCCTGCTTGAGCTTGACCATCAGCTCGATGATCTCCTTGCCGGTGTGGAAGTCGAGGTTGGCGGTCGGCTCGTCGGCGAGGATGATCGCGGGATCGTTGGCCAGGGCCCGGGCGATGGCCACGCGCTGCTGCTGACCGCCCGAGAGCTCGGCCGGCTTGTTGTCGGCGCGGTGGTCGATGCCGACCAGACGACACAGCTCAAAGGCCTTTTCGCGCGCCTCGTCGGCCGGGGTCGCGGCGAAGGTCATCGGCAACATGATGTTCTCCATCGCCGTCATCACCGTGATCAGGTTGTAGCTCTGGAAGATGTAGCCGATCTTGCGGCAGCGCAGCCAGGCCAGTTCCTTGGGATCGAGCTGGGCGATGTCGACCTCATCGATGTAGACCTGGCCGGAGGTGGGCTTGTCGAGACCGCCGATGGCGTTGAAGAAGGTCGACTTGCCCGAACCCGAGGGGCCCATGATGGCGAGGTATTCGCCGGTGTAGATCTCCATCGTGATCCCGCGCAGGGCGTGGACCGGGTTGTCGGTCTCCGCCTTGTAGATCTTCTTCACATCGCGCGCGCGGACGATGACCTCTTTGCCCTTGGCGTAGTTGCCGTGGTCGGCAACGTGCTCCGGGTCCCAGTAGGTCTGGTAGATCGCCTGCGGGTCGTGGGTGTCTTCGGTCATGTCAATCGATCCCTGCTGGGCTCAGAACGGTTTCTGGTAGACGGCGGACGCGAGGAAACGCACGCCGGTGGAGAACATCATGATCAGCCCGGTGCCGCAGCCGAAACCGGCCGAGAGCACGATGGCGTATTGGCGCCAGCGATCGGGGCCGAACTTCCTGGCCATCACGAAGCGCCCGAATAGTGCCCCGAGCATCTGGGTCACCACCATCTGGGGCAGTGTCTGCCCCAGGCCCTTGACCGTGCCGTAGAGCAGCAGCATCGGCAGGCCGAAGGCCGAGAGGGTGGTGTAGACCACCAGCCCCATGACGCCACCCGCGGCGATGTAGAAGCCGTTGATGGCATCCATGAACGGGCTGTATCCGCCCAGGGTCGAGGTCCAGATCAGGATCTGGTTGCGGGCATGCAGATCCCACATCTCCTGGGCGAAGGGGTACTTGGCGCTGGGGATCGGGCCGAGGCTCCAGATGAACTGGCCATAGATCAGCGAGAACAGGAACACCGTCGGCAGCAGCACCGCCTTGGCCTTCCAGATCGAGCGGAAGGAGCATCCGACCAGTTCGGCAACCCGGTACTGCACCGTGTCGATGCCGTAGTTGTGGTGCCAACTGATCGGCAGCAGCCAGCACTGGATGCCCTGGTAGCCGGAGAGAATGAACGCCGCCTCCTTGACCATCGGTAGTGCGATGACCTGGCCGGCGAGGCCCTCGAGGCGGGCGGTGGTGTAGCTGATGAAGGGGACGTAGACGAAGGCGAAGAACAGCAGGACCCAGAGCAGGGCCCCGCCGCCGCCGAAATCCCAGTCGAGCAAGATGCCGCTGATGAGGATGTATGCACTGCAGGAGATCAGGTAGGCGAGGACGATGGTCACGGTGCGGATGTCACCGCGCGAGACACCTTGGACTTTGGTCACCTTCGGTTTTTCGGCCACGTCGAGGGTCGGCCCGCGCGCCTTGGCCTTGCGCACCTTACCGAAGGTCTGGGCCAGCCCGATCACCGCGACCGCGGCCGAGAGACCGATGCCGAACGAGAGGTAGAAGTCCATGTTGTCGGCGAACATGGTCTCGACCGTGCTCATGCCCGGCTTCCAGGTATGGAGGATACCGGCGTCATGCAGTGCAGGGTTGGCGATGAAGGTCACCAGCAGCCCGATGAAGCTGCCGAGCACGGCGAAGAAGGGGAAGGCCATGCCGAAGAAGAAGTTGCTCAGATCGAAACTGATGCCCGTGGCCGTGGCCGGCAACACCTCCTGGGTCGCCTGGGTCGTATCCAACCAGGGGATGGGGAATATCTGGAATGGTTCGTCGAGGAAGGTGCTGGTGATCGTGGGTATGGCGATGTAGAGCAGGCCGAAGACCATGCCGATCGAGGCGCTGATCGAGAAGCAGCGCCAGCGCCAGCCATCCTTGGCCGTGGTGTCCTCCGAGAGCGCGAGGATGCCCGACGCCTGGAGGGGGGCCATGGGGAACGGGAGCTTCTCCACGTCGCTGGTCAGGCGGAACAAACCGTACCCGAGGATCAGACTGTCGGCACGCCCGATCGCCTGCTGCAGGAATATCAGCACGATCGGCAACACCCATTCCACCTGGAAGAACGACCGCCGATCGAGCACCTCTTCGCTCGTCGGCGCGTACCAGTCCGGAAACAAGCCCTCGAGCCCGAATGATCGCGCCGCGTCGCTCTGAACGACATACTGTTTCCAGAAGAAGCCCTCGATCGGTGTGGTGCCGACGAAGGCGGTGATCAGGCTCATCAGCACCAGCAGCTCGGCCGGCTTGAGGAAGCTGCGGGCGCGCTTGGCGATCTCGAGGAACAGGATGACCGTCACCCACTTGGCCGCCGGGGCCAGGCTGATGCTGCCGATCATCAGATGCATGTACATCGCCGCCGGGAGCATGACCACACCGACGAAGACGGTGCCGAGCAGCGTGCGCCAGGTGAACCCCTCCTCGAAATAGCCAGGCGGCTGGATGAGGTCGCGGTACTGGTTGAGTTCCTTGTCAGCGAGGGCCTTGCTCATGATCGCCCTCCTTCGCGCTGCTCATCGCCTTCGACCTCCTCGGGGGGTGGCGCCGGTTGCGGCGGAGCCGCATCGTCGGTGTCGGCGACGCCTTCGACCTTCTGCGGTGCCGACTTGTCTTCGGTTTGTTCAGCCTCGGTCTCGGTTGTGGGGCCGCCGCGGCGGTGATGGTGCTTCATGTCCTTGTCGGCTTGGGCCCGCTGCACCGCGGCTTTGCGATCGTGTTCGGCCACCCGCTGTGCGGCATCGGAATCCCCGCCGACGGCGCGGTAGCGATCAGTGGTCTCTTCGTCGAGGGTGCGCCAGACCAGGAACTGCTGGCGCAATTCCTGGATGAAGGGGATGGTCACCCGGCGCCAGGCGTTGCGTTGCCCGGAGAGCAGGTGCAGCGAGATGTGGATGCTGTAGATGGCTTTCATGTCGGTCGGCTTGGCAGTCATGCGGAAGGTCTGGCTGATGCCGAGGTCGAACGGCGCGAGCCAGGTCTTGGCCAGCACGGCGAAGGTATCGCCGTGGACGACCATTTCGGCATCGGCGGCGGTGAAGCAGCCGGTCGAGGCTTCGGTGTTGGCATCCATGAAGGCCTTGAGATAGGCGAGGAGACCGCGGATATCGCGAGCAGCGACGGTGAAGGGGAATTCGATGTCGAGGTCGTCGCCCTCCGGCTGCGGCACGCGGAAGCGTCGTTCGGTGCCCGGATTGGCCGCACGCGAGGCGACGAAGGCCGGGTAGAGCGCGGAGAGCAGGACTGTGGCCATGACCAGCAGGATGGTGATCACCGCGGTGAAACTCGAGTAGTTGATATCGGGTTGGGTCGCGAGCAGCCCGACGTCGGCGAGGAAGCCGAGCAGGGCGATGAGCATCTGGGCAACGATGTATCCGCCCATGCCACCGATCACCGCGTAGATGGTCGCCTCGACCAGGAACAGCGCCGCGATATGGACCGGGGCGAGGCCGAGGGAGGAGTAGATGAAGATCTCCTTCCCGCGTTCGGCCACCGAGCCGAGCATCGTCGAGTAGATGATCATGCCGCCGAGGATCAGCGGGATCAGCACGTCGGCCAGACCGCCGATGGCCAGTTGGCCGACCGCGGTCATACGGTGGGTCTTGCCCTTGTTGCCGACCAGGACGCTGAGCGCGAGCTGATCGGTCACCTCGGCTCCGAGTTCATCGAGGTCGGCGAGTTCGTCGGGCAGGTGCCGTTCGGGGTCGCTCTGCTGCTGCCTGGCATCCTCGGTCCATGGCACCATCGCGATCGAGCGGATCTCGCCACCCAGACGCTCGAGGACGGCATTGGAGGTCAGGGCGACCAGATCGGCATCGAGATGGGTCAGGGAGGTGGATTCGACCACCACCTCGCCGCCTTCAGCCGCCTGCTGCTTCATCTCCTGGAAGTGCTTGCGCTGTTCCTCGTCCATGGCCTCGGGAGCCAGGGGCGTGAAGGGGCTGCCATCGAGGTGGGTCGTCTGGCTGTAGGCGTCGTTGCCTGTCAGCTGCAGCAGGCCCAATCTGAGGCGGAGCCCCTGGAAGGGGATGTGTTCGCCGGGTTCGTAGCCCGAGTTGTCGATCAGACGTTGCGGCAGGAAGATCCAGTCCTCGTCGGGGGCGAATCCGGTGGCGGTACGCCGTTCGCCGTCCTCGAACCACACGCGCAGCGCGGAACGCTCGGCTCGGGAGGGGTCGCCGGGGTCGATCCCGACCACACCCATGACCGAGGTCGGTTCGTCACCGTCGGGATGGTTGATGTCGAAACGGGGCACGTCGACACCGGCCATCAACCACCGGCGGGGGAAGACCTGCAGATCGCGGTTCCAGGTGTTGACGGTGCGATCGATGCTGTTCTCGTCGAATGGCAGCCAGCCCGGTTGCGAGAGGAAGATGCCGTTGTAGGCGGGCGCGATCTCGAGGTCCTGCTGGCGGATGCCGGCCTTGCTGCCGAACCCGGCGAAGGTCAGGAGGATGAAGGTCATCAGCACCACGGTGGTCGCGGTGAGGAAGGTGCGCAGCGGTCGCCGACGCATGTTGCTGATGCCGAGCTGACCGGTGGCCAGCAGCGTGCCCAGGCGGTTGACGTCGGCGCGATGCATGCCCAGGCCCTGCATCCGCATCTGGGTCATGCTCGCCTCGAACTGGCGATAGATGATGCCGATCACCAGCACGCTCATCACGATGATCACGAAGGCGAGGAAGATGATGATCGGTGTCACCGCCAGACTGAAGGCGGGGTGGAAGAAGAAGAAGAACAGGAAGGTGGCGATGAAGAAGGCGCCGAAACCGGCGACCTTGCTGAAGATGGTGTTGCCGCTGACGAACAGGCGTTCGCAGATCATGCTGAAGGGAATGGCCAGGATCAGCATCACCACCAGACCGTAGACCACGTCGTTGGCGGTGGCCAGCAGGGCCGGGTAGACCCGGTTCTCCAGCGACCAGGCCGCCTCGGCCGCACCTTCGGCGCCCTGGATGTCTCCGGCCTCCAACAGGAGCTTGGCCTCGTCGAGCTCGGACTGGGCCTTGGCGTGCAGCGCCCACAGGCTCTCCGGGTTGATGCCGAACCGCTGCAGGCGTTCGAGTCGCGCGCGGCAGATCTGGAAGAAGTCCTGGGCCACCGCCAGTGCTGCCGGTGCCGTGGTGCGTTCGGCCAGCACCAGCGGAACGGCATCCTCGTCGGCGCTTGCGCCCAGGTCGGTCGCTGCAGCTTCATCGTCGCCGGGTCGGGCATCGGGTGTCGCGTCGGCCTGGGTGGTCTGCGCGTTATCCGCCTCCGGCTCGAGCACGGCGGTGGGGTCGACGCTGGGGCGAAGGGTGCGTGCGAGCACCGAGTTCAACGGGCCGCCCGGGCGCAGGCCGAGGAACTCCTCGTCCTGTTCGTGGTCGCCGAGCAGGAGGTATTCGCGGCCGACGACGCCCTGGCGGGCGATGATGCGCAGGCGGGTGCCCTTGGTCGCGAATACGGCCGCGACCTGGCCATCGTTCTCGAAGTAGCTCGCATCTGGCGGCGCATCGCGGCTGGAACTGAGCACCCGGACCTCGTTGAGCGGCATCATCGAACGCGGATTGCTCAGATTGTAGAGCTGGCTGGTCTGGCAGGCGAAGACCTGCGTCAGCATGTCGCGCAACGATCCCTTGACGTCGAAGCCCTTCGCCTTGAGGCCGGCGGTCTTCTTGCCCACGGTCAGCACATGGGTCAGCCGACCGACGGAATCGTGGGCGTAGGGCAGGATGGGCCAGGTGGAGGGGTTGGCCTCGCTGAGCTGGTTCGGCAACCAGGGGACGGTGACCTTGCCGAAGGCGTCGGTCCAGAAGACCTGGGCCGGTCGGACGTCGGGGAAATAGCCGGGCGCCGGTCCTTCCTGGACATGGAGTTCGCCGAACGGGAAACCCTTGAGACCGGTGGCGCTGCCGCGGCTCTCGGTCTGCATCTCGACCGTCTTCCACGCCAGGCCCTTGGCCAGATCCTGCCGCATGCTGGTGTACGTGGTGTTCTCGATCAGCTTGCGCACCAGTGCGGTCAGGCCCCGGGTCTGCCGGGCGAAATATCCGGCGCCCGCGGCGGTGGCCTGTCCATCCTGATCGAAGGCGGCGGCGGTGTCTTGCGGGGTGCCGATCTTGGAGCGTTTGTCATTGACCGTGGACAGGGTCAACGCGTTGAGATGGAGGTTGGCGACGCCGGCCTCGTGAGCGTAGTGCTGGGGCCACCAGGAGGTGGGGCTGCCCTGGTACTGGCCGTAGGGCGAGCCGTCGAAGGCGAGAAGGCCGTCGAGGTGGTCGGTGTTCAGGTCCTGCGCAACCCGCTGGCATTGGCTGCCGATCCAGGTCAGTTTCGGGGCCGAGGCGGCGATCGAGCCGAGCACTGCGGCGGAGAAGGCGCAATTGCCATCGGTGAGGTCGAAGCCGATCAGTAGGGAGGTGTTGCCCGGCCCGACCATCTCCTGGATGGCGAGTGCGTCCTGGAGATCGCGGTGTTGCAGACGCAAGGTGCGCAGATGGGTGCCGATGATGGTGTCGGCCTCGTCGGAATCGCCGAGCAGGTCGAGGATCATCGGCGGGACCGCCACGGCCTCGTGATCGTTGAGTTCCATCTTGCCCAGCTTCTGCTGCACGTCGCGCATCAGCTGGACATGGTCGCCGAGGTCGGCGGTCAGTTTCACGAGTTGTTCGACATCGCTTGGCAGGGCCTCGCCGCGCAGGGCCTCGAGCTCCTCCTGGAGCAGAAGTTGCTCCAGGCGAGCATCGGCTCCGAGCTTCTCCTTTTCGGCCAACCTGGTGTAGAGTCGCAGGCGTTCGACCACCGGTTGTTCCTGATCGGCCCGGCGGCCGGCCTCCTCGGAGAGGAATGCGAGGCCGAGATTCTCGACCTCCTGGCGCTCTTCGGCCACTTCGGTCACGATCGTTTCCGGTGTGACCGGTGCGACCAGATGGTAGATGATCAGAACGGCGCCGATCGTGATCGCCGAGAGCAGGAACCAGCCCGGCTGGCCGGTACGCCAGCGGATGAAGAACGCCAGCAGCAGGCCTGCGGTGAAGAACACCGCCAGGATGCGGTTGACCACGCCGCGGCGCACCAGCTTGGCATCGGCTTCTGGACGGGCGGCGGTGTCCGTCTGCGGCTGGTCCTCTTTTTCGAGGAAGGGCTGCAGGCTGTCCACGTCGATCGCGCGCAGCAACTCCTTGAGCCTGGCGATGGAGATCGCCTCGGGCGAGGCATCGCTGGTCTGCTCGAGGAACTGGAGGAACGCCCGACGGACCTGTTTGGTGCGCCAGATATCCAGCGCGAGGCGCTTGGCCTCGATCGCGGTGGTGTTTTCGTTGTTTTTGCGCAAGGCCGGATCGGTGAGGCTGGCGAGCAGCCTGCGCAAACCGCGGAAGTGCTCGGCGCGGCCGCCATGGAATATCAGCAACACGTTGTTGCGTGGCGGATGCTCAGCGAACTGCCGTCCGAGTTCGAGCAACAGGGCCGCGTTCCAGGCGCGCGTCGCGGCGGGATCGTGGCCCGGGATCAGGCCGGCTGCTTCGTAGCCGCTGGCCAGGACCGTCGTATGTTGGCCGATCTCGCCGTCGATCAACGCGCAGATGGTACGCACGTCGCGGCGTTCCATGGCCACGGTGCTGGTGAGGGTCGCCTCTGCGCCGTGGAGCGTGTCGTCGATGGTGCCGACGAAACGGGGGAAGGGCAGGCTGGCGTTGACGAACTGCTGTGTCAGCTGGTGGTGGTCGATACGTTCGGGCTGGCGGAAGATGACCGCCTTGGCGCCCATTTCGGCGCAATCGAGCCAGGCATCGCCGGAATCGCCGTCGAGCACCGCGATGCTGCCGGACAGGTCCTTGCCGTGCGTGCGCAGCGCGGCTGCGTCACCCGATCCGAGAATCACCAGCGGGCCGGTGATCGCCTCGCCGCCGGTGGTGTTGAGCGCCGCGCCGTTGGAGACATGCGGTGCGAGGGGGATGACGGTCTCGCCGCCGTCGGCGGCGACGCGTAGCGAGCTGCCGTGATCGACCGGGACGGTGACCGTGGTCCGGGCCTCGCGGATGCGCTCGGCATCCAGGCCGAGCGCATCGAGGCGTTCGCGGATCAGGTCTGCGGCCGCATGAGCGCCGGAAGAGCCCATGGAACGATCAGGGATGGCGAGTAAGGCCTCGGCATGCGCGCGGACCCGCTCCAGATCGGGGCTGACGGCGGGTTCCACCGCGGTGGCGGCGATGGCGACGAACAGGAGGCAGCAGAGACGGGGCAGATATCGAAAGTGGCGCATCGGTGGGTCAGGCTTCCAATCTCATTGCTTCGATGGGGTGCATACGCGCAGCCTTGTAGGCCGGGAGCAGCGCGCCGACGATGGTCAGGATCAGGCCGGTGACCAGCGCGGCGCCGGCTGCCTTGGCGAGGTCGGCAGCGGGGAAGCTGGCCCAGTAGGTGCCGCCGAAGCGGGCCGAGGCCTGGACCAGGACGATGCCCACGCCAAGCACGGCGCCGAGCACACTGCCGGCGAGACCGACAGTACTCGATTCGATCAGGAAGGCTTTGAGGATGAAACTGTCCATCGCCCCGAGACACTTCATGGTCGCGATCTCGAGGAACCGTTCGGTCACCGCCATCATCATCGAATTGACGATGCCGACGATGCATACGAGCATCGAGAGTACCAGCAGCCAGAAGGTCTTCTCCTGCGTGCCCGCAGGATCGAAACCGATATCGAGGAAGGTGTCGCGCAGGTTGAACAGTACGCGATGTTCGGCGAGGAAGGCCTCGAGCTGTTGGCGCTCATCGGCGGTCAGCTGATCGGCCAGCTTCCACAGCAGCAATGCGCGGACTTCGGGTGAAACGCCGACGTCGATGGATTTGCGCGCGGTTTCATCGGTCTCGGCCTCCTTGAGCGCGAGCTCCAACGGCTTCATGCGTCGGTTCTCGACCAGCGCGGTGATGGCCTGCTCGGCCTGCTGTTCGCCGAGATGTCGACGCAGGTGCGCGGCGTAGGCCTCGCCTTCCTCGAGCAGGTTTTCATTGGCCATAGCGAGAATGTCCAGCGGGGCCATGCGCGAGAAGACGCGGTTGATCTTCGCGACGGTGGTCTGGGCCTGATCGCGCAGGGGTTCGAAGGCCAGCTCGGCGCGCAGCTCGCGCATCCCCGCGTCATCGAGATCGGGCAGGACCTGCTGCAGCGGCAGGCCCATGGCCGCCACCGCCTCCGGGTCCCCCTGTTCGCGCAGGACGTCAAGGACCGCCTTGGAGCCTCCGGCCTCCTGTACGGTGCGATAGCGGGTGCGCTCGGCCGTCTGCGCGGTCGCTACGGCTTGTTCGACCAGCGGCACCTTCTCGCTGAGATTGGCCAGTTCGATCTGGCCGAAGGGGAGCGCGCGGCTGTTGATGGTGCGGCTCTTGGAGATCGCCTGCTCGGCGCTTTCGGCGCTGTTGAGCGCAAACAGCCAATCGGCGGTATCGCGGTTGCCGAGCATCTTGTAGCGGGCGATGGGTTGGAGTTCATTGGCCCAATCCGCGAGCGCGAGCAGGGCGACGGCGTGCCGTGGCTGATAGGCCGGGGGCAGACTGAGGTCGTGGCTGGCGAGCCAGGAGCGTGCCTGTTCGGGCTGTTCGGCGAGCAGACGCAGCAAGCCGATGCGCTTGCGTGGCTGTTCGAGCACCGTGTGCAGGGCCTGGACCCGCTCCAGCGGCCGGTTCTCGCGTTTGTAGGTGCGGTAGACCGCGGTGGTGCTGAGGCTTTCGCCGAGCACCACCAGCAGGAAGGCCACGGCGAGGATGACCGAGGATACGGTGACCAGGCTGCGGGAGAGGCGGATGCGGATCGACCCCCAGGCGACGCGCGCCGGGACGCTCAACGGCAGGGTCGGGGGCTTGCCCAGCATGGCCAGCTTGCGTTTGGCGATGTCCTCGGGCATCTCGGTCATGCACAACTCCTGATCAACCCTTCGAGCGTGAGGAGCCGCCGGGCCAGCAGCGACTGGACGAACACAGTCAGTGCGGCTTCGGCTTCACGCAGTGTGAGCTTGCGGTCGGCGGCGAGATCGGTGGCGAGATCCTGCATCGAACGACCATCCATCCGAGCGACGACCCAGCTGCCGATCTCGTCGAGCTCGACCTCGATCCGCAATGGGAGGCGGAACAACCAGGCCAATGCCGATCCGAGCCGGGTCCGGCGGAGCTCGGCACTACGCAGGCGGATCGCCCCGTCCTCTGACTGCGAGACGGTGACGTCCTCCCGCAGCCGGGGGATTGCCTCAGCGACGGCATCGGCGTCCAGTCGCGCCGGGTTGGACACTAGGTATTCTCCATTCGCGGAAGCGCCCCATCCTTGGGGTCTTGCGGATAACGCAAGGGCGGCAGTGGTGGCCCCGCCCCCTTCCATTCCTGTACCACGAGCCGGTCTTCCCCCTCTTCGATCCATGCAGCCAGATGCCGTTCTTCGCGCACGCCGCGCAGGCGTCGCCAGGGCGAAAGCCCGGGAGCATCCGCGATGGCGGAGAAGGTACCGTCTGAGGCGTATGCGCGTTGGCGCATTGTCTCGCGCTTCTCCAGCCGCTCCTCGATCCAGCGATCGATGGTGATCTCGCGCAGGATGCGGCTGGCACAGGCGTAACGGCGCAAGACCAGGACGCCCGCGGTCTTGAGGCGGTTCTTGGGGCGATGGAACCAGACCGCGCGGGTCAGTCCGACCATGTGTTCGGTGCCGTGCAAGCGCCACCACGGCGGCAGATCCAGCGCCAGGCCATGGAAGCGCCAGGGGGTGGGGGCATCCTCGGCCAGCGCGTGGGAGCTGTCGACCAGACGGTTGAGGGGCAGAGCCGAGCCGGGGAGCATCTGGCGGATGACCAGCACCAGGTTCACGTCCGGATCGGGCCGGAGCACCGCGGCGTGGAACACGCCTTCGCTGCCTTCCAGGCGGACGCGCAGCCCCTGGCGCGAACCGGTGATCGGTTCGACCTTCGTGACCTTGAGGTCACTGTGCTGGGTGGCGCGCTTGGCCATGCGTGCCACCGTGCGGTCGTAATCCGGCGTGCGGCTGAAGCGCTCCCAGGTCAGGTTGAGCGTCGGCGTGCGATGATCGATGAACATCTGGTAGCCATTGCCCCAGTAGCCCTTGTTCACCCGCAGCTCCCAGGTGGCGGGAATGCGGAACGAGAAGCCGTGGATGGCGAATATGCGGGTGGCCTGGTCGTTCATCCGAGGATCCGCAATGCGTCCAACCGTTCCGGATTCGCCATTTTGAGCAGGATGAAGAGGATCAGCGCGGTCATCTCGCCAGCGATCATGCCGATGGCCACCGACTTGAGCCGGCGGTAGGCGCCGGGTCCGCCGTAGCGCATCACCCCCGCCTTCCAGGCCCACCCGAGCAGGAAGCTGAACCACATCAGCCAGGCCGGATAGGAGGTGGCGGCGAGGAAGCCGATCGGGTGCAGTGGCCACCATGCGAAGAACATCCGCAAGACGCCGAGCGAGGCGACGATGCCGGCACCAGCGCCGTAGGCGGTCCAGGTGCGTCCCTGCTGGCGCTCGAGGTAGGCGTCAGCGGCGGCATCGGCCGCTGCGCGCTCTTCGGCGCGGATGCCGCCGGCGACCTTCTTCAGTGCCTGGGTCTCGAGCAGATAACCGGGCCAGTTGGTGTCCTTTGGCCCGTCGCCACTGTAGGCGTGGCGCAGCATCGAAGCGCCGGCGATCAGCATCCCGACGAGGACCACAGCGAGCATCACCACGCCGATACGGCGTGGCGGCACCCCGCTACGGTCGGCGAGATACGAGGCCTGGACCGCGTACGGCATCAGGGATTCGCGGGTGTCGGCCATCAGGCTGATGCCGATGAGGGTCAGTGGCATCAGTGCCGAGGGGGGCACGCTGAAGCCGACGACGCTGAAGAGCACGCTGTTGACCGTCCATTCGTTCGGCACCTGGATGAAGGGGATGCCGGTCTCGGCCACGATCCGGCTGATCACCAGCATGAAGCCGAGGAACAACAGCACCACGAGGGTGCTCGGGCCGGCGTCGGCACCGTAGCTGATCAGGGCCAGGACCATGGTCACGGCGCCGATGATCAGCGCCCAGACATAGGGCGCGGTGCGGCGTGCCTGTTCCTCGCCACGGCCGGTGAACGCCGCGCGCAGCAGGGCGAAGTACTGCGAGCGCCCGAGCCACAGGATCAGCAGGCACATGACCGCGTAGCCGCCGACGCCGGCCTGCTGGACGTCGGCCTTGTGCAGCGGGATGCCGCTGCTGTAGGACAGGAGGAACAGGATGTTGATGGCGACGAAACTGAACCACAGGCTGAAGCTGAGGTCCAGTGCGAGGAAGAAGGTCAGGGCGATGATGCTGAACGAGACCCGGGGGATGAAGAGGAAGCTCGGACGGTAGGCGTGGCGCCAGGGGCTGCCTTGGAACGGGGCATCGGGTCCGTTGTAGAAGTCGAACACGGTCTGGAAGCCGATCTCGATCAGCCCCCAGCGCTCGAGTCCGTTCCACAACACCAGCAGGAAGACGATCACGAAACCGGCCCAGAAACCGTGGTTGGTGAACAGCGCATTGAACGACCGGCGCGGCGGGGCCGGTTCGAGCAACGAGAGCAGCACCTGGCCGATGGGGTAGGGCAGACGTTCGTTGTGGATCCACTGTCGACGGAGCACGAAGGCCGTGGCGATCGACGCGATGAAAGCCCCCAGCAGCAGTGGGGACCAGGCCAGCAGGGGCGTGACCCAGGCCCAGAAGGGGGTGGGCGGATCCGCGACCGCCTCGACCGTGAGCCGGGCCGGCACGATGAGCGAGTTGCCGGGCGCCGGCTGCGCGTCTGCGGCGAGCTGTGGGTTGGCCTCGCGCAAGGCCTCGGCCGCGTCCGGGTCGCCGTAGTAGTACCTGGCGATCGTGGCGAGCGATTCGCCGGGGGCGACGGGATGACGTCGTCCGGTGTCCACCGCTGCGCGATCGCCCGGTTTGAGGCCGCGTAGCGCCCGGCCGACACGGCTGGACTCCAGATCGAGCAGACCGGTCTCGCCGGCGATGCTGCGGTCGACCGCCGTTCGTCCGGCCAGGGCCTCGGCCTGCCTGCGCTCGCCGTCTTCCATCCAGGTGACCCGGGAGCGATGGCGCACGGCGTCCTGCGTGGCCGGAGCGAGGCCGTTGAGGTAGCCTTCGACCACGTAGCGGTACTCGGGATCGTTGCGCGGGATCTCGCCCACCGCGGGGATGCCCAGGAAGAGCTCGTGTGGCAGCGCCCAGCGTGCCTCGGGCAGCGCCGAGGGGTCCTGCGCCAAAACGAAAGTGCGATACTCCGGCTGCGACAGGCTGTCGTCGCCGTCGCTGTCGGCCGTGGTGAAGGCCTCACCGGTGCCGAGTTCATCGGGGTCGAGCGCGCCGTCGCCGTCGGCATCCAGCTGCTCGAAGCGGCGCGCGAGCTGGCCCTCGAGCTGTGCTCGCGCCGTGGCCGTGTCTTCCGGGCCCAGCGGTTCGCGCAGGCGTTCGTAGTCGCCACCCGGCTTGAGCCGGGTGGCGGGCAGGGTGATCATCCCCGGCAGGTAGCGGATCAGGCCACTGCTGACCACACCGCCGAGGGCCAGCAGCATCGCCAGCACGACCACCAGTTCGCCCTGTCGGAACCGGCGTTCGCCCAGCAGGGGATTGACCACCAGCACCATGACCAGGATCACCAGCAAGACGGCTGGTGGCAGGTAGTGGAGGTAGAGCGAGGTGTTCTCGAGGAACCAATCGTTCCACGGCGTGACCAGAGCGAAGACCACGGTCAGGACCGCGCCGAGCGCCAGCGCACGGATCGTGAAGCACCGTTGTCCTCGACCCTGCGCCATGGGGGTGTCGGCCTGATCGGGGGGGGCGACCGGACGATCACTCGCCTGCTGCTGGTGCTCCTGCATTGCGGGGCGCACGTCTACCAAGGAATCCCGGCGATGGAAGCAAGAGGCGAGGTCAAGGCTGCCGGGCGACTCAAAGCTCGCCCCTGGAGCGCCGATCACCAGGTCGGCATGCCTTGCGTCGCCTCCACCTGCGTCCAACCGCCCGGCCCTCTTTGATGCTTGGGCCATAGTAACGCAGGTGGAGGCGAGGCATGGCCCTCATTTGCGAGCTTTGCGTCGCCCTGGCCAAGGCGGTGCTCAAGCCGCCGCCAACGGGGCCGATGCTGGACGGGGGCGTCGGCTCGCGACCCGCGGTGAGCTCGGCTGAACGCGCCGCGCCCGAGGGAGGGTCGATGTTCGCTGCGGCTGCTTACGCTCTGGCGACCCTCGCGATGCTGGCCCAGCTGGTGCATAGCGACCACCCTTCCACCGGGCTGTACGCAGTCGCGACCGCCGGTCTCGCGCTGGGCGTGTGGACCCTGTACGCGCGCCTGCCGCGCTGGCTCGTCGGTCTGCTCGCAGTCGCCATCAGTGGCCTGGTGGTGCTGGTGATGTCGATCACCGTCCAGTTCAGCCCGGGACAGGCTCTGATCGTCACCGCTCTGGCCATGGTTTACGTCGGCCTCGCCCTGGCCGACCGCCTGCAGCTGACCATCGCCGTGCTGAGTGTGTTGCCCCTCGCGGCAACCGCCGAGCTGCTGCGGGGTGCGCCGACGCGGGAGATCCTCGCCTGGTCGCTGCTGTCCTGGTCGCTGTTGCCACTGCTGATGCATGGCCGACCGGCGCTGCTCGGCGGTGGACTGATGTGGTGTGTGGCGTCGGTCCTCGTGTTCGGACCCGGCGCCGCGCCGGTGTCCTTGCGGCCGCCCACGCTCGACGATCTCAGCAATGCCGGGCCAGCCCTGCTGCTCGGGCTCTCCCTGATCCATCTGGTGCCGGCGGTGCTGCGCGCTCAACGCTCCTTCCTCTGGCCGGTGGGCGCAGGCCTCTTGCTCGCGGTCCTGCTGACCCTGCTCGCGCTGGCCACCGGTCCCTGGCCCGGTGGACGTCCATTGGTGCTCGATATCGCCATGCAGGCCGCCCTGACCCTGGCCGGGGTCGGCGTGCTCGGCCTGTTGTGTACTGTGCGGCAGGGGTGGCTGTTGTGGGTCAGCGCCGAGCGCATCCTCGGCTTCGCCGTGGTTGCGACCGTGGTGGCGCTCCTGGTTCCGGCCGGAGCCGGACAGGCGGTGAGCGTGCTTGTCGGGGGGGCTGCGGTCAGCCTGCTGCTGCTGCTCGCCGGCCGCATCGCGGGCGGGCAGGCGCAACCGGGCACGGCCAGTCTGCCGCAGGTCGAACCGCTCACCGTCCCTGGCGACAGGCCGGTCAGCGAGGTCTGGCGCACCGTGCGCACCCAGGTTTCCGAGGTGGTGGTCGACGCCCGTCGACGTGGCCTGCGGACCTCGCACCTGGTGCCCCTGGCCCTGTTGTGCCTGACCTATCCGACCTGGCCCCACCTGACCACCGGGTGGGTCCTGCCTTTGCTGGTTGCGCTCATGGCGCCGGTCGCCGGTGGCATGCTCGCGCACAGCATGTCCGCGGCCTTGCTGGTTCCGGCCTCGCTGGCTTTGGCCACCTGGGCCCTCGGCGCCCCGCCGCTGCTGGCGCTCTCCTGCGGCGCGGGGGGGCTGGCCCTGCTGTACCCCTTTGTCCGCTGCGATGATCTCGGAGGTCTCTGGATTTTGCCGACAGGCTTCGTGGCGCTGGCTGTCCTGCATCCGTTCTACGGTGGCGTGGGCGATGCCTGGAGCGAGACGGTGATGGCGGCGGGCGTCGCGGTACTGGCGGCCAACCTGCTCGGCAGGGGCAGTGCGCGCTGGCCGGTGCTGGCCGCCGCGGCGCTGGGCACCTGCGTCTACCTGGCCTGGTGGATTCCGCGCAAGGACCCTTTCGCGGTGCACATCCTGTTCGACCACGACCATCTGTTGCTCGGCCTGCGTTCGCTCACGCGGATCCCGGTCGTGGCGCTCGCGCTGCAGGCGGTATGGGTGGTCCGGGTGCACGAGGCGGCGGGGCGGCGATTCGAAGCCGTCACCCTGGGCTGGTCGGCGATCGCCCTGGGGGCGACCGTGTACGCGGTGTTCGGCATGCCCTGGCTCGTGCTGGTCGCTCCGGTGGCGTGGGTGGCGCTCCTGCCGCTGCTCTTCGCCGGTCTGCGTGAGGTGGACTTCGGTCGTGCGGGTGGCTGGCGCGCGCCGCTGGCCGATGGCAGTGCCTGGTTGTTGGCCGTCCTGCTCGCCGGGCTCGGGCGAGCCTACCTGATCGCCGTGGCCGCCGGCGGCAGCGGTGGCGTGCCAAAGCCGGTGCGTGCTGGCGCGATGGGCGAGGTGATGCTGGGCTCGATCTGCACCGCGCACGCCGCGCTCCTGGGCCTGGTAATGGTCGCCGCCGCTGGTCCGTGGGTGCGCCATCGGCGGCGACTCACGGCCGCGCTCGTGCGGCGGTGCCGGGCCTTGATGCCGCGCCGCAAGCGCCGCATCGCACCGCGGCGGGCCGATGCGGGGTGAGTCCGGTGCCGCGGTGTCCGAGCTGGCAACGGGGGCTGTACGGGCATGCAGGGAACCATGATTGACCGCCTGAATCCCCACGGCTACAAAGGCATCAGGACCCCCCTGGGTCGACATCACCAAGCAGGCGGCGCGGCAGGGGACACGGCCGCCGGAATCGGAGGTCTTCCATGACAGACATCCACATCTCGGGCGTGCACAACTACAAGATCTCGGACCGTTTGCGCGGTACCGTGGAGGAGAAGCTGGGGTCGTTGAGTCGCTTCAACATCGAGTTGACCAAGATCGTGGTCACCATCGGCGAGGCGGAGAACAAGTGCTACCGGGTCGATGTGGATATGCACCTGTCGCATGAGAAGGACGTGGTCGCACACGTGGTCGCGCCGACTGTATATGCGGCAATCGACGGCGCGAACGACAAGTGCGCGGCGCAGCTGCGCAAGATCCACGACAAGCAGTCGCGGCGCAGCGATCGACAGGCGCTCAAGATGCCCTGAGCCCGGCACCGGCCGGATGGACGTCGGAGCGGATCGGCCTGTGGGTCGATCCGCTTCCTCGTTACAGGGCCGAGAACAGACCGCAGATCTCGCTGCGCGCGACGGCATCGAGCGCGGTCGGGCAGCCAGGGGCGATGGCCCGGCTGCCGGTGACCAGTGCGCTGATCAGCTCTGCGGGCAGCAGTTCCGAGTCGGGCAACAGCGGGATGTCCTCGCCGCGATCGGTCCCTGGATGCAGTGCGCTCGGTGGAGCGACGAGCAGGACCGCGGCGCCGGTCTGGCGGGCGGCGATGGCCGCGGCGTGACCGGGCGCCGGCACCGTGGCGTCGCCGTTGCGGGCGCACCACCAGCACCTGATGGCCACCGCGCTGCAGCCGCCGGAGCGGATGCGTTCGATCATGCCAGGAGCGTCGTCTGCGGTGCTGCGCCCGAGCTCGAACACCGGTCCGGCCCGGTGTTCGGCGAGGCGGTCGATGCAGCCCGCGATGCTGCGATCGCGGGCATGGGCCTCGCGTCCGATGCGTTCGACTTCCATCAGCAATCGAGCGCGCATCTCCAGCGCCTGCAACAAATGGCAGTGCAGGTCGAAGCAGTCACGCATGCGTCGCAGGGCGTTGAGCAGATGCGCGTTGCCGGGTTGGGCCGCACACAGCGTGGTGATCGCTGTATCGAGCAGCGGTTCGAGCGTATCGCTCGGGCCTGCGTCGGCGCCGATACAGGCCAGGGGCAGCGCATGGGCCGCGGCGAGCGCGTTGATCCGCGGTGGCAGCAGCGGCCGGTCTGCGAGCAGGGCTGCCACCGCGGAAGGCTCGGCGAACAGACGGGAGGCGCCGATGCGCAGGCGACCGGTCAGGCCGCCCTGCCAGGCGACCGCGGGGCTCATCCCTGGTCGCCGGCCTGCAGCTCCTGATCCTTGGCGATCACGTCGCGGGTCTTCTGCGCGCGATAGGTGCAGAGGCGTTCGTGCAGCGTGTCGTCGGCCACGGCCAGGATCTGCGCCGCGAGCAGTGCGGCGTTGGTCGCACCCCATGAGCCGACGCTGACCGTGGCCACGGGCATGCCCGGCGGCATGTTGCAGGTGCTGTAGAGGGCATCGACGCCGCCGAGCGCACCGGCAGCGAGGGGGATGCCGACCACCGGGCGGGCGGTGAGCGCAGCCACCGCGCCAGCGAGATGGGCCGCGCCGCCGGCAGCGCAGATGAAGACCTTGGTGCCTTCGGACTCGGCCCTGGCGATCAGCTCGCGCACGTGTTCGGGGGTGCGGTGGGCGCTGCCGACCCGCATCTCGACCGAGACTTCGAGTTCCTGCAGCAGGCTCTTGGCCTTCTCGACCACCGGCAGATCGCTGGTGGATCCCATGATGATGACGACGTCGCTCACGTGGCCTCCTGGTTGGTCTGGGACGCATGCGCTGCGATGCGGTCCGCGAATTGCTTGAACAGGTAGATCGGATCGGAGGGCCCGGGACAGGCCTCCGGATGGTACTGGACGCTGAACACCGGCAGCGAGCGATGCGCGATGCCCGAGCAGGTCTGGTCGTTGAGGTTGAGGTGGGTGACCCCGACCTCGTCCGGCAGGGAGGTGAGATCGATGGCGAAGCCGTGGTTGTGGCTGCAGATCTCGATCGCGCCGCTGGCGTGGTTCTTGATCGGATGATTGGCGCCGCGATGGCCGAACTTGAGTTTGTAGGTCCTGGCGCCGAGGGCGAGGCCGAGCAGCTGGTGCCCGAGGCAGATGCCGAACATCGGCAAACCGTGTGGCAGCAGCTGTTTGACGGTCTCGATGGTGGTGGTGACGGCAGCCGGATCGCCGGGGCCGTTGGAGAGGAAGATGCCCGCGGGCTCCAGCGCCAGGATCTCTGTGGCTGGGGTCGCCGCCGGCACCACCGACAGCCGCAGGCCGCAGGATGCGAGCAGACGCAGGATGTTGCGTTTGACACCGAGGTCGATCACCACCACGTGCGGCCGGTCGCGTAGCGGCGTCCAGCTGATGCCGCCGCCGAAGGCGGCCGGGTCGACCGTTTCGGCCCACTCGTAGATGCGCTCGGTCGACACGCGTGACGCCAGATCCTGCCCGCTCATGTCGGGCACCGCCGCGGCGCGTTCGATCAGTTCCGCGTCGCTGTGGTCCTCGCTCGAGAGCAGGGCCGGCATCGCTCCGGAGACGCGCAGACGCTTGGTGATCGCGCGGGTGTCGACACCTTCGATCGCCACCACCCCGTGCTGCTCCAGGAAAGCGTGCAGCGGTTCGGCCGCGCGGAAGTTCGAGGGCTGGCGGCAGCACTGGCGCATGACGAAACCGGCCACATGCGGCGCGTCGCTCTCCATGTCGTCGGGGTTGACGCCGTAATTGCCGATCTCGGGGTAGGTCATGGTCACGATCTGGCCGCTGTAGCTCGGATCGCTGAGCACTTCCTGGTAACCGGTCATCGCGGTGTTGAACACCGCCTCGCCGGTCACGGTGCCGATCGCGCCCACGGCGGTGCCGCGGAAGATCGTGCCATCGTTGAGCACCAGCCTGGCTTGCGTCATCGCCGTCCCTCCCCGGGTCGGGCGCATCCTAGGCCGAACCCCGGCTGCGCAAGGACAGGCGGGGCGAGTTGCCACGGCTCCGGGTGGCAATTGACTCCCCGCCGGCCGGCTCCAGGCTGCGCACAACCGGCGCCCATAGCTCAGTCGGATAGAGCAGCTGCCTTCTAAGCAGCAGGTCCCAGGTTCGAATCCTGGTGGGCGTGCTACGCAGCGCCGCGGGAGACCGCGGCGCTGCTGTTCTTGGCGCCGGTGTCCGCACAGCGCACACGCAGCGGCGGTGGCATCTTGTCGCTCGCGCGAAGGCGGGCTAGACTCTGCGATTCGTGGCCCGGGTCAGCGCTCGTGCCGCAGGAGGTCCCTCGACCATGCCAACCAGCCGCAAGCTCGTCCGCGCCCCCAACCCCCAGCAGGCCATCGGCCAGCTGGGGGGCCATGTCAAACGCGGACTGGAGACGCCGCACGGCAAGCGCACCGGCATGCCCATGGCCCTGGTCTCGGCGGTGCCGCTCGAGCCCGGCTCCGACCGGATGGTGGTCAGTTTCATCGATCGCTCGGCGCCGGTGGAGACGCGCGACAACCTGCCGCATCTCGGCGACAATGCGGTGCTCGTCGTGCCGGCCGAAGCGTTGAGCCTGTCGTTGATCAAGGGGGTCAATCCGGGCGACTGGCGCGGGGCCAAGCTGGCCTACGGCGAGACCATGGAGGAGCCGGTCGATCTCGACGTGGACCCGACCGGGCTGGACGTGGAAGCCTCGGATGCCTGGGTCGATCTGGTCGACGAGATCGGCTGCGATTGCACCAAATGCGGTGGCTATCCGCTGTGGGCCAATGCGCCGATCGATGTCGAGGCGCTGACCGGTCGGAAGCTGGACTTCCACCATCGTATCGCCGGTGACCTGATCGATCTCGCTCTGGCCGACGGCGGCGTGGTCTACGTGTTCGTCGATCGCGACGGCAGCGGTGGCGCCCTGTGCTGGCAGAGCGCCGGTGGCGGTGCCGAGCAGACCTACAGCATGTGGGAATAGCGATGTTCTTAACAGAGGGGGCGCTGCCCCCTCGCGGCTTCGCCGCGTACCCCCACGCGCCTCTGTCGTCACTCGCCAGCTGCGCTTTTTGCAGAGGG